>CANJJS010000031.1 GCA_947474705.1 Acetobacteraceae bacterium
CCGCGTTACCTCGCCGAGTTCGAGTATCGCTTCAACCGGCGATACGATCTCGCCGCCATGGTGCCTCGCCTTTGCTGGGCCGCCGCGCGGACCCCGCCGATGCCATACAGGCTCCTGAAGTTAGCTGAGGTTTATGGGTAATCAGGAACGATTTTGACCGGGTTCCACGCGACGGGGACGTAACGTTCGCTCATTTCGGCGGGGCCAGTTGGATTTGCGGCGCCTCGTCGGGGCCGATGGGGCGGAGGACCGCGGACACGACGACGATCGCGGGCATCAGGACGGCGAGCAGGAGCCAGATCGCGCGGTGGGCGCGGATATGCGCGCGCCTCATGCAGCCCGCCACCAGCGCAGCGCGACCAGCGGCCACAGCAGCACCAGGCCTGGCAGCAGCAGCGGGCGGAAGGCGTAGGCCTCGCGTGCCGTGGGGTCGACCCGGCCGATGCCGACGAACAGGAACGCGATCCCCACCGCCAGGCCGATGCCGCCGTAAATCGTCGCCAGCAGGACGATCGCCGCCGCCATCGCCTAATGCGCCTCAGACCAGGAATGGCCGATACCGGTTTCGACGACCAGCGGAACGGAGAGGGTCGCGGCGGTTTCCATCGCGGCGGCGGCGGTTTTGGCCAGATGGGGGGCGTCGGCTTCGGGGACCTCGAACAACAATTCGTCGTGGACCTGGAGCAGCATGCGGGCCGACGAGCATTCGCGCGCGAGGATGGCGGGCAGGCGGACCATGGCGCGCTTGATGATGTCGGCGGCCCCACCTTGCAGGGGCGCGTTAATGGCCTGCCGCTCGGCGTAGGCGCGGCGCATTTGCATCTTGTCGTTGATGCCCGAGATCCAGCAGCGGCGGCCGAAGGGGGTGACGACGAACCCGTTGGCCTTCGCCTCGGCCTTGACGCGGTCCATGTAGGTGCGGATGGCGGGGTAGCGTTCGAAATACCGCTTGATGTAGCCCTGCGCCTCGCCGGGCATGATGCCGAGCTGGCGGGCCAGCCCGAAGCCGCTGATGCCGTAGATGATACCGAAATTGATGGCTTTGGCGCGGCGGCGGGTCATCGCGTCCATGCCCGCCATCGGCACGCCGAACACCTCGCTGGCGGTACGGGCATGGATATCCTCGCCGTTCGCGAAGCTTTCTTTTAACGCCGGAATGTCGGCGGCATGGGCCAGCAGACGAAGTTCGATCTGGGAATAGTCGGCGGAGACCAGGACGTTGCCGGGTTCGGCGATGAACGCCTTGCGGATGCGGCTGCCTTCCTCTGTGCGAATCGGGATATTTTGCAGGTTCGGGTCGGTGGAGGACAGGCGGCCCGTCTGCGCGATCGCCATGGCGTAGCTGGTGTGGACGCGGCCGGTGTCCGGGTTGATCTGTTCCACCAGCGCGTCGGCATAGGTGGATTTCAGCTTTTGCAGTTGCCGCCATTCCAGGATGCGCGCGGGCAAATCGTGGCCCTGGTCCGCCAGGGTTTGCAGCACCGTCGAATCGGTCCCCCAGGCGCCGGTCTTCATCCGCTTGCCGCCTTGCAGCCCCATCTCGTCGAACAGGACTTCTCCAAGCTGCTTCGGCGACCCGACATTGAACGCGTGGCCCGCGAGGCGATGGCAATCCTGTTCCATCACGCCCATGCGCTGCTCGAAGTCCTTCGACATGCGGCGGAGTTCGTCGGCGTCCACCTTGATACCCGCGCGTTCCATGTCGAGCAGAACCGGGATCAGGCGGCGTTCCACCTGTTCGTACAGCACCAGAGATTTGTTCTCGCGCAGCCGCGGTTTCAGCCGGTCCCAGAGCCGAAGGGTGACATCCGCGTCCTCTGCCGCGTACGCCGTCGCCTTGTCGATCGCCACCTGGGCGAAGGTCAGGCGGTTGCGCCCGGTGCCGGTGACCTCGTCGAAGGGAATTGGCGTGTGGCCCAGATGCAGGCGGGACAGTTCGTCCATGCCGTGGCCATGGGCGCCGGCTTCCTGGGAGAACGAAATCAACATCGTGTCGTCGATGGGCGCGATCGGCGGGAATCCGGCGCGGCCCAGCACCATCATGTCGAATTTGGCGTTTTGCAGGATTTTCAGGACGGAGGCGTCGGTGAACAGCGGGCCCAGAACCTCGATAACAGCGGACAGAGGAATTTGTTCGGCGAGGATTTCGTGTTTCAGCGGGACGTAGCAGGCGCGGCCTTCTTCGGTGGCCAGCGACAGGCCGACCAGGCCGGCCCGCATCGCATCCAGACCGCTGGTTTCGGTGTCCAGGGCAAAGCGTCCGGCGGCGCGCGCGGCGCCGGCCCAATCGCGCAGGGCTTCGATCGTGGAGACGGTTTCGTAGCCGCCGAAGGGCGCGTCATCCGAGGGTTCGCGCGGCGCCTCCGCGGCTTTCGGCGCTTCCGCGACCGGCGCCGCGGTCAGGCCAAGCCGGTTGATGGTGCTGCGGAACCCCTGCGCCGTGAGGAAGGAGATCAGGCGCCCGGTATCCCAGTCCTTGACCACCAGATCTTCCAGCGCCATCGGCATCGGCGCGTCGGCGCGGAGCGTGACCAGTTCCTTGGAGAGCCGGGCTTTCGCGGCATGCTCGATCAGCGAATCGCGGCGTTTGGAGGTTTTCATCGACGGGGCGGCGGCGAGGATGCCTTCGAGGTCGCCGAACTCGGCGATCAGGGCGGCGGCGCCCTTGGGGCCGATGCCGGGCACGCCGGGGACGTTGTCGGAGGAGTCGCCGATCAAGGCCTGGACCTCGATGACCTTGTCGGGGCCGACGCCGAATTTCTCCATGACCTCGGCCGCGCCGATCGGGCGCTTTTTCATCGGGTCCAGCATGGACACCATGGGCCGGATCAACTGCATCAGGTCTTTGTCGGAGGACACGATCGTCGCGCGTCCGCCGGCGTTTTCCGCCGCGAGGGCATAGGCGGCGATCAGGTCGTCGGCCTCCCAGTCCGGGAGTTCGATGGCGGGAACGCCCAGAGCCTCGGTGGCCTCGCGGACCAGGGCGAACTGGGGGATGAGTTCCTCGGGCGCGGGAGGGCGATGTGCCTTGTAGGCTTCGTACAGGCGATTTCGGAACGTGAAGCGTCCCGCGTCGAAGATCACCGCGATATGCGTGCCCGTGTGGTCCTTCAGGAACTGGGCCAGCATATTGGTGAAACCGAAGACGGCGTTGACCGGCGTGCCGTCCGGCCGTGTCATCGGCGGCAACGCGTGGAACGCGCGAAAAATGTATCCAGAGCCGTCGATCAGCACCAAATGCATTTTGGGGGGCTCAATGTCCGCCGTGGCCGGCTCCTTCGTTCAGGATGTAAACGCGCGAGCAATAGGGGCACACGATCTCTTTGTCCTCGATATGGAGAAAGACGCGCGGATGACCGAGAGGCCCGCCGTCGCAGGCGACGGTGCGGTCGTCGACGTGAAAAGTCTCCGGCGGGAGGGCGGCGGCGTCCGGCATTGGGGTCCTCGGTCTGGTGGGCTTCGTGGGGGGATGATAGCGATGCCACGCATGGGTTCAACCATGCTCCCTGTTTTGTTGGCGGCCGCGCTGTCGGTGGGCGGCTGCGCGACGCGTTTGGCGCCGCCGGGTCCGGCGGTCATGGCCGCGGATGCGGGCCCGGACGCCTTCGTCATGCCGGATGGGATGCGGTTGCCCTATCGCGCCTGGCTGCCGGAAGGGCCGCCTTCGGTCGTGGTCCTGGCGCTGCACGGCATGAACGACAGCCGCGACGCGTGGGAGATCCCGGGTCCCGAACTCGCCGCCGCCGGAGTCGCGGTCTTCGCGCCGGATCAACGGGGGTTCGGCGCCACGGCGGCGCGCGGTTACTGGCCGGGCATCGAGGGGCTGACGGGTGACGCGCGGACGATGGCGAGCCTGCTGCGGCGGCGATACCCGCGCGCGCGGCTGTTCCTGATGGGCGAGAGCATGGGCGCGGCGGTGCTGATGGTTCTGGCGACCGGTGCCTCGCCACCCAAGGTGGATGGGTATGTGTTGAGCGCACCGGCGGTCTGGGGGCGGGCGAAGATGAATTTTTTGCTCCGGGGCCTGCTGTGGGCGGCGTCGCGGACGGTGCCGGGTTATGTGCTGGTCAACCGGGGGATCGTGAAAGTGACGGCCTCCGACAATCCGGACGCGCTGCGGCGGTTGTCGCGGAACCCGCTGACGATCCGGGGCACGCGGGTGGACGCGACACGGGGGCTGGTGGATTTGATGGACGCGGCGCTGGCGTCGGCGGGATCGTTCCGGGCGCGGGCGCTGTTTCTTTATGGCGGAAAGGACGATCTGATCCCGAAGGCGGCGACGGCGGCGACCTGGCGGGCACTGCCGAAGGGCGGGGCGCGGACGGCCTGGTATCCGGAACGCCACCACCTGGCGCCGCGCGATCTGGGGCGGGCGGAGGTGATCGCGGACATCGTGGGGTGGATGCGCGATCCCGAGGCCCCTTTGGCATCGGGGGCGGACCGGGCCGCGGAGGTTTGGCTGCGGCGGGAGCGGATCGGAAATTGATCCTTAATTGACGATTCCGCGCGCCCTCTCATTTCGTTGACAAAGCCGGGCACGGCACTTATCGATATCTTCCGTCAGACGCGGTCCGTCGCGACGCAACCGTCCTTCGTCGCCGGCGAAACCATCGCCCGCCGGGTCCGATGCGTCCACGCGTCACACGTAGCCAGGGGAGCGCATCGTGCCGATTATCGCTTATCAATCGTTTAACGCGAATTCCAGCTCGGATCACGGACTCGCCTCCGTCGACGCCCAAAGGTTCACACTCGCGACAACCTCGCACGCCATGAGCCTGGGCTATCAGGCGTTGCAACTTCCGATCAATACCTGAGATATTAGCACGGCCATCGAAGGCCCCGCCTACCTGGTGCCGGTCAGCGGCCTGACCAGAGGCTCGACCTCGGTTGGCGTCTTCGGGATGCAAATCGCCTCGCTTTGGCAAAACGTCTACCGTGTTCTGGGCGCGATGCCGAGTATCATGGTTTGCGGCGAACTGGACGGGGCACACTCGGATTTCGCCTCCTTCGTGGAGGGTGGGCTGGATATCGAATCCTCCCCCGCGACCAAAGCCTGCCAGTGTTTCACCCGCATCAGCCAAACAGTGTTCGGCTCGCAAATCGTCCGGCTGGGGTTTGGCGAGGGCTACGTCGCCTACTCCGTGTCCGGGCTGAACATCGTGTTCGTCCATGTCCCCAACCGGATCGCGACCAAACAGAGCGATGTCGAATTGTTCTACCAGGACATCGCCAGCCGCGCCTCCAGCGGCGGTATCACCATCCACCTCGTCATCGGCGACACCAACCAAAGCAGCCTGGGCTTTACCGAAGGCGCCCTCAACAACGCCTTCTCGACCGGCGCTTATAAAAACGCGCTGGGATCCGCGAGCGTTTCGCCAAGCGATCTTTACGGCGTGTCGCAATCCGGCACCAACAGCACGGGCACGAAAATGTACGACGTCGCCGTCTACCGCTCGGACGCGGTGAAGCTGGTAGCGGGACCGGCGTATATCTCGCAAATGTCCACCGGCCTCACGGTCACGGACCACTGCGGCGTCGCGGTGCAGATCGAGAAGCTCTGAACGCGCGGGGCCATTGGAGGCCCCTTCGCGGCCGCCCCCTTTGCGCCCGGCCGGCAACGCGCGATCATGCGCGCCGCGTTGCCGCGGGAGCATGAAGTGCTGAGCCTGTCCGTCCTCGACCAATCCACCATCGTCACGGGACGCCCGCCGGGCGCCTCCATCCGCGAAAGCATCCGCCTCGCCCAGTACTGCGAGGACCTTGGCTACGCCCGGTACTGGTGCGCCGAACATCACAATTCCGACAGTCAGGCGGGAACCGCGCCGGAAATCCTGATCGCCGCCATCGCCGCATCGACGAAACGGATCCGGGTCGGCTCGGCGGGCGTGATGCTGCCGCATTACTCGGCGTTGAAAGTGGCGGAACAGTTCCGGGTGCTCGACGCGATCGCGCCAGGCCGAATCGATCTCGGCCTGGGCCGCGCGCCAGGCTCGGACGGACGCACCGCTTTCGCGCTGAACCCGCGCGCGGACAGCGCGGCGGACGAATTCCCCGCCGCCGTGCGCGACCTGATGCACTGGACGGAGGGCGTGCCACTCGTGGAGGGGCATCCGTTTCGCGACATCAGGGCACAACCGAAAGGCGATACGCGGCCGGAAATGTGGATACTTGGAAGCTCGGATTATGGCGCCCAGGTGGCGGCGTATTTTGGATTGCCGTTTTGCTTCGCGGCGTTCATCACGGAAGGACGCGGGCTGGAACAGGCATTTCACTTATATCGAGAGGGGTATCGTCCCTCCCCCACGCATCCCGAGCCGCATGGTGCCGCCTGCGTTTGGGCGGTGACGGCGGAAACCCAGGAGGAGGCGGCGTATTTGTTCAGTTCGCGAGAGATGTCGCGATTGAACCGCGACAAAGGGATTTACGCGGCGCTGCCCTCGCCCGAGGAAGCGGCTTCCGTGGTGTTGTCGGAGGGCGATAAGGCGCGGATCGAGCGGATCCGGTCGCGGGCGATTTACGGGACGCCGGATGTTGTCGGCGCGAAAATCCGGGAGTTGGCGGACGCGCATGGACTGTCGGAGGTCGCGGTTCTGTCGACGGTGCACGACCCGGAGGCGCGGCGGCGGTCTTATGCCTTGCTGGCGAAGGAATTCGGGTTGACCGGCTAATCGGCGCGCCGGAGCCTTTCGTTCGCCGCGCGGTCTGAACCGCCAGCGGCAAGCGGTTCGACTCGCCGCGGTCCGATTTTTGAGGGGACGGTCACATAAACCTTGATCAGTTCCAAATTTGAGTCCATATTATGAGAAGGATGAACAGCCGGAGACCACCGAAAATGATGCGTCTGACATGGCTCGCGGACACGTTGCGCGGCGCCGGGCTTCGGGTCCGGGAACAGGCGGACTGGCTGTCCCGTGGCGTGGCGTTTGAAGCTCCGCCGATCGGTGTCGTTTGCCACCACACGGCCGCGCGCACCCGAAGCAACGCGCCCACTCTGGAAACGGTCATTCAGGGACGGTCCGATTTGCCGGGCCCGCTGTCGCAATTGTGCCTTGGACGCGATGGGACGTTTTATGTTGTCGCGGGTGGACGGGCGAACCATGCCGGGCCGGGATTGTGGATGGGTGTCGCCAGCGGCAACGGGCGTTTCATTGGCATCGAGGCCGAGAATGCCGGCGAAACCTCTGGGCCGCATGTCGAGCCCTGGCCGGTGGTGCAAATGGATGCTTATCGCCGGGGTGTCGCGGCGCTGCTGACGCGGCTGGGTGTTCCGTCTTTCATGTGTTGCGGGCACAAGGAATACGCGCTGCCCGTGGGGCGGAAGCCGGACCCGACATTCGAAATGAACCTTTTTCGCCTCAACGTGTTCGACCTCATGCGGCGGGCCGCCTGACCGCCGGGGGCGCCCTGCCGCTGTTCCGCGTGCTTGTGCTGGCCGCCGTGCTGGTGCCGGGCACGGCGATGGGCCAGAGCAAGACGTATACGTGTTCGTTCACCGAACCGTTCGTACGGACCGTGTTCGACACGCACGCCGGCACCATGATCGTGATCCACGACGTCGAGAAGCGGCGGGAAACCCTGCGCGGCCTGTCCGTGTCGAAGGTGGACGGCGAAACCGTCGAGGTGCGGGGCGCCGGGAAAAAAGCGATCCAGCGGCTCGCTCGTTCCTATAATGGAACAGATGGCATGAGCGATCGCGTCTATCCCTACGAGGTCATTTGGACTCCGGGCCGCCGGTCGCTGCCGGCAACGCTTTACGGCGGGTGCGAGTCGGACACGGAGAAGGCGAAATAAACGCTCTGACGCCGCCGCCATGCGGGGCGTTCCGTTTCCGTCCGATACGGTTTACAGGGCATGACCAGGGGGCCGAGGGCCCCTGAGTCATGGGAGACAGACGATGAGCGTCGCGCGGGCCGGTTCCATCAATGCCAATATCGCCGCCCCGCGGATGCTGCTCGTCGCCGGCGGCGCGGTGAAACAGATCGCCGATGTGCTGGCGAAATTCGGTCTGTCGCGGCCGTTGATCGTGTCCGATCCGATGATGGTGAAGCTTGGTCTGATCGACCGGTGCCTCGCGCCCTTGGCCGCGGCGGGTTTGAAGGCGGATGTGTTCAGCGACACGATCCCCGAGCCCGACGACCGGGTGATCGAGGCGGGCGTCGAGGTGTTTCGGAAGGCGCCCTACGACTGCCTGATCGGGTTTGGCGGCGGCTCGCCGATCGACACGGCGAAGGCGATTTCCGTGCTGGCCTCGGGCGGCGGCAAGATGCGCGATTACAAGGTGCCGGTGGCCGCCGATAAGGGCGCGGTGCCGATTATCGCGATCCCGACGACGGCGGGCACGGGCAGCGAGTGCACCCGCTTCACCGTGATCACCGACCACGAACGCGACGAGAAAATGCTCATCAACGGTATCGGCTGCCTGCCGCTGGCCGCGATCGTGGATTACGAGCTGACGTTGTCCGTGCCGCCGCGCACCACCGCCGACACCGGCATCGACAGTTTTACCCATGCGCTGGAGGCTTATGTCTCGAAGCGCGCCAATCCGTTCTCGGACGCGCTGGCGCTGGCGGCGATGGAACTGATCGGCAAGAACATCCGCACCGCTTATTCCGAACCGGGCAACCACGCGGCGCGCGAGGCGATGATGATCGGCGCGACGCAGGCGGGCCTCGCGTTTTCGAACAGTTCCGTGGCGCTGGTGCATGGCATGTCGCGGCCGATCGGCGCGCATTTCCATGTGCCGCACGGGTTGTCGAACGCGATGCTGTTGCCCGCGTTGACGCGGTATTCGGTGTCGGGTGCCGAGGCGCGTTATGCCGAGGCGGCGCGCCGCGGCGGGTTCGCGGCGGCCTCCGACAGCGATGGCGCGGCGGCGGCGAAGCTGGTCGCGGGGCTGGAAAAGCTGAACGCCGATCTGTCTGTGCCCAATCCGGCGGGTTTTGGTATTTCCGAGGCCGACTGGAACGGCAAGATGACGTTGATGGCGGAGCAGGCGCTGGCCTCCGGCAGCCCCAACAACAATCCCCGCGTGCCGAACGTGGAGGAGATGGTCGCGCTGTATCGCGCGGTCTGGACGGGCGCGCCGGTCAATCTTTGACCGGCGGTAGAGTACCAGGGGCACCTTCTGGCCAAATTCAGCGGACCAGGGTTAACTCCCAGGTAGGCAAACCCAGGGGAAACCGCGACGGGCGGCGCCATTGAAACATCGGCGAGTGGGGGCCGCGGAGTCAGAACGATGACTGGTGATCCAACCCATGACGAGCACCGTATCCACCGGCAATGGATATCGTCGCACATGTCCGGGTTCGTCCCGATTCGCCGCCTCCGGCACCCGGCCGCGTGACCGGGTCCGGCGGCGAAGACGTTCGGCTGCTGCTGGCGATCGCCGGCGGGCGCGACCGGGCCGCCTTCGCCGCCTTGTTCGGCCGCTTCGCGCCGCGCCTGAAAGCCTGGTTTCAGCGCACGGGCACGCCGCCCGCGCAGGCGGAGGATTTGGCCCAGGAGACGATGCTCGCGGTGTGGCGGAAGGCCGAATTGTTCGATCCGGGGCGCGCGGGCGCGGCCACCTGGATCTTCACCATCGCGCGCAATCAGCGCATCGATGCCGCCCGCCGCGACGCGCTGCGGGTCTTCGACGGCGACGATCCTTCTTTGACTCCGCCCGAACCGACACCGCCCGACGACGCCTTCGTGGCGGTGGAGCAGGACCGCCGCGTGCGCGCCGCGTTGACCGCGCTGACCCCTGAACAGGCCGAAGTCGTGCGCCTCTCCTTTTTCGAGGACCGTCCGCACGGGGAAATCGAGCGCGTGCTGGGCATTCCGCTTGGCACCGTCAAATCCCGCCTGCGGCTCGCGATGCGGCGCCTGCGGGCGCAGCTCGAAACGCCCAACAAGGCCGCCACTGGAGACTCGCATTGAACACCCCGCCCCCCTCCCCTGGGCATCCCCCTCCTGGGCATCACCCCGCCGAGGACGCGTTGCTCCGGCACGCGGCGGGCACTCTCCCGGCGGGTCACGCGCTGGTCGTCGCCACGCATTTGCGCTTTTGCCCCAGTTGCCGCGACGGGGTCCGGACAGGCGAAACAACCGGTGGCGCGATTTTGGAAGACATGGCGCCGGCCGATTTGTCGCCCGGCGCGCTGGACCGCGCGATGGCGCGTTTGGACACGGCAGCGGTGGCGGCGCATGCCGCGCCGCCGGTCCGATTTCAGGGCGTCGCGTTGCCGGCGGCGTTAGGTGCTTTGCTGGCGCCGCGCTGGCGTTGGACCGGGCCGGGGGTGCGGCGGATCGTGCTGAACCCGCCCGGCGCGGCGCGCGCGGAACGGGTCTGGTTGTTGCGGGTGGAACCCGGCCGCGCCTTGCCGTCGCATGGCCATACCGGATGGGAGGCGGCCTGCGTTCTGTCCGGCGGTTTCACCGATCGCACCGGGCATTACGAGCGGGGAGATGTGGCGGAAACCGATGAATCGGCGCGCCACCGGCCCATCGCCAGCCGCGACGAACCGTGTATTTGTTTGATCGCCTGGATGGGCCCGCTGACCCCGCGCGGCGTCCTGCCCAGGCTGTTTCAGCAGCTGAACGGAATGTGATCGCGTATCCGGGCGGCGAGGTTTCGCCGCCGCCTACCCCTCAATCTCCGGAATCGCAGCGGCGAAGCGGTCGAGCACCGGCAGAATTTCGTCCGCGCCGGTTGTTTTCAGTTGCAACACGGCGCGGGCGACGCCGCGATCGCGCAATCGTTTCAACCCATCCGGGGTAAAATAAGGGCTCCACACCGTCACCGGCAGGCTGGCCGGATCGCGCCCGGCTTCGCGCGCGAGGCGGTGGAATTCCGGAATATAATCGGTGACGTCGCCATATTCCTGACGCGTGGCGTGCGGAATCCAGCCGTCGCCATAGGCCACTGCCCGGCGCGCCGCATAGGGCCAGGCGCCACCGACGTAAATCGGCGGGTGCGGCTTATGCACAGGCTTGGGCCAGGCCATCATTTCCGGGAACCGCACCAGATCGCCGCTGTAACTGGCTTTCGATTTGGTCCAGATTTCCTTCATCGCCTCGATCCGCTCTCGCGCGAGTTTGTGGCGGCCCTTGAAATCCGCGGTGCCATGATCGGCCATTTCCTCGGCGTTCCAGCCGTTCCCGACGCCAAACAAAAACCTGCCCTGGGAGACCTGATCGATCGAGGCCACCGCTTTCGCCGTCTGGATCGGATCGCGTTGCGCGACGAGGCACACGCCGGTGCCGACTTTCAGGCGTTTGGTGGCCGCGGCCGCGGCGGACAGCACCACGAAGGGGTCCATGCAGTCGTAATATTCTTTCGGGAGGTCACCGCCCGGCGGAAATGGCGAACGCCGGGATGTCGGGATATGCGAATGCTCGGGCGCCCAGACCGACTCGAAGCCGCGTTGTTCCAACGCCGGTCCGAGATCGAGCGCGGAAATCGAATAATCCGTGAAAAACAGCCCAACGCCGAGATGCATCGGTTCCTCCCTGATCCGCGCGCAGTCCACCATTTTCGCTGGCCAGCGGCAATCCCGGCGTTTCGCGCGGGGGCTGGAGCGGGAGGGGGGGCCCGAACCTCGCGGTCCGGGCGGGGTTTATAAGGCGGCCGCCGGCTTATCGCGCGCCGAGATTGATCCGGTGGGCGATATAATCGCGGTCCGTGGTGCCATCGTAAGACATTTTGAACGGTTTTTTCACGGCCGGCTCGGCAGGGGTCTCCGCCACGGCCACCTTGGCGCGTGTCGCGCGTTTGACCGGCGCCGGTTTCGCGGCGGGCGCGGCGAAGGTCTCGGCGGTGTCTTTGCCGCGCGCCGCGGACCAGGACGCCACGTCTTTTTTGAGTTGGTCTTTCATCGCGTCGGCTTCGAGATCGGCCGAGATCGCGGGGTCGTTGGGGTCCTGGGTCATGGGGAGATGTCCTTCCCGCCGGAACGGCGAATAATTATTGCGATAACAGCATGAAGGCGAAGCCCAGAACCAGCGCGATCGCCGCGCCGATCAACGCGATCCGGTTCAGCGGCCAGGCCGCCGCGCGCCCAGGCAAACCCAGTGTGGGACGTGCTGGTAACAGTTCGATCAAGCGGGCGGCGATCGAGGCCGCGTCCGGCAGCGGCCACGCGGATTTCGGCATCCCCGCGATGGTCCGGGCCAGGCTTTCCCGCGCGTCCGCTCTTGGCAGCGCCGCGAGGCGCCCGGCTTCGTTCCAGGGATCCGCCCCGATCCGGGCGAACACCGACAGGACGCTCAGGCCGACACCATTGGCTTCGGTGCCGATTTCCGCGAACAGAAAATGATTGAGATCCGATCTGCCCAGTGCGGTCACATCCGTGGATGCCACGATATTTTCCTGAAATGTTTGGGCGCCTTCCAACAATCTTGGCATTGTTTGGGTTTTTTTCAACCCCCCTCAATCGCCCGCGAATTGCGGCGGCAACCGGCCGGCTTTGAAAATGATCGCGGGCTCGTCGTCGTATTCGCCAAGTTCCGCGTCGCCGGAGGTGGAAAACGCCACCACGCCGGCTTTCGAGGCCCCGAGCCGTTCCGCCGCCCGCCGCGCGTGTTCCGTGGATTTACAGGCAATCGGCTGATCGGCGATCAACCTTGTGCCCTTTCCCGCCCGATACGCCTGCACAAGATAAATGGTTTCGCGCGCCATGACGTCTGTGTCTCTGCTCTTCGGTTGAATTCCATAGGGGGGGCGGCCCGAATCTGATACACGCGTACACCCAGGTGGGACGCGTCGAGGGAGCCACCGGAACATCGAGCCGGGAATCCGGCCGTCACGCTCCACCCTTCCGCGCGAGACATATCATGAAAATACGAGTCGGCTACGAACTCATCTACGATTGCGTCCAACCGACGCCGATGCTTCTGACATTGAACGTCCATCACTCCCGGGTGAACGACCTGGTCGCGCCGGATCTGGTGACGACGGAACCTCCGGTGGCCATCGCGGGTTACACGGACGGGTTCGGCAATTGGTGCAGCCGGATCGTGGCGCCGGCGGGGCGCATCCGGATCGCGACGACGGCGGTGCTGAACGATTCGGGCAAACCCGACACGGTGGCGTTGGACGCGATTCAGCATCCGGTTCAGGATTTACCGGACGACGCGCTGGTGTTCCTGTTGGGCAGCCGTTATTGCGAAACGGACCGTTTATCGGAAATCGCCTGGAACATGTTCGGACAAAGCCCCACCGGCTGGGGCCGGGTGCAGGCGATCTGCGACTTCGTCCATAACCACATAAAATTCGATTACATGGCGGCGCGTTCGACCCGCACGGCCTGGGAAGCGTTTCAGGAAAAGACCGGCGTCTGCCGGGATTACGCCCACCTCGCCGTCGCCTTGTGCCGCTGCATGAACATTCCCGCGCGGTACTGCACAGGTTACCTTAGCGACATCGGCATTCCCCCGCCCTACGGCGAAATGGATTTCGCCGGCTGGTTCGAAGCCTATTTGGGAGGGGCATGGTATACGTTCGACGCGCGCAACAACGAGCCGCGGATCGGACGCATTCTGATGGCGCGGGGCCGCGACGCGACGGATGTGCCTATCTCCAACGCCTTCGGCCCGAACACGCTGGTTGGGTTCAAGGTCTGGACCGACGAGATTTAGGGTTTCGCGCCGCGCCTTTCGGCCGCCTCTTCCGTCACCTCGGCCGAGATGCGCGCGAGGGCGTTTTCCAGCGCGGGCGGCGAGGAGGTGTTCAGGTCGGCCGCCGCGCGGCGCAACGCCTCGCGCCGCAACAGGCGAGAGGTCTGGACGTCGAAAACATCCGGTTCGGCCATGGGCCCGCCTCCTGAAAAGAAACGCGCGGCCGGTTGCCCGGCCGCGCGCATGTTCGCGACGATCAGTAACCCTGATCGCGCGTGTCGGACCCATTGCCCTCGGACTTCTCCGTCCGCTCGGCGACCATGGCTTCCGTCGTGATCATCAGCCCGCTGACCGAGGCCGCGTGCTGCAACGAAGAGCGCACGACTTTCGTCGGATCGATGATGCCGGCCTTGACCATGTCCTTGTAAACACCGGTCTGAGCGTCGAAGCCGAAGTTGTAGTCGTCGTTTTCCAGCACTTTGCCGGAAATGACGGCGCCATCCTCGCCCGCGTTTTCGGCGATCTGACGCATCGGCATCTGAACCGCTTTGCGAACGATCTCGATGCCCGCGCGCTGGTCGTCGTTATCGGCCTTCAGCTTGGACAGGATCAGGGATGCACGCGCCAGAGCGACACCGCCGCCGGGCACAATGCCTTCCTCGACCGCCGCGCGCGTCGCGTGCAGACCGTCGTCGACGCGATCCTTGCGTTCCTTCACCTCGACCTCGGTCGAACCGCCGACCCGGATGATCGCGACCCCGCCGGCGAGCTTCGCCAGACGTTCCTGCAATTTTTCCTTGTCGTAGTCGGAAGTCGTGTCCTCGATCTGCGCGCGGATCTGGTTGCAACGGCCGACGATGTCGTCCTTTTTGCCAGCGCCTTCGACGATCGTGGTGTTTTCCTTTTCGATCAACACCTTTTTCGCCGTACCCAGCATCGCCAGCGTGACATTCTCAAGCTTGATGCCGAGTTCTTCGCTGATCAACTCGCCCTTCGTCAGCACCGCGATGTCTTCCAGCATCGCCTTACGGCGATCCCCGAAGCCCGGCGCCTTCACGGCGGCGACCTTCAGCCCGCCACGCAGCTTGTTCACGACCAAGGTCGCGAGCGCCTCGCCTTCCACGTCTTCCGCGATGATCAGCAGCGGACGGCCGGATTGCGCGACCGCTTCCAACAGCGGCAGGAAGGTTTGCAGACCGGACAGCTTCTTCTCGTAAAGAAGGATATACGGCTGATCGAGATCGACCGTCATTTTCTCGGCGTTGGTGATGAAATACGGCGACATATAGCCGCGGTCGAACTGCATCCCCTCGACGACATCGAGTTCCGTGTTGATGCCCTTGGCTTCCTCGACGGTGATGACACCCTCGTTGCCAACCTTCTGCATCGCTTCGGCGATCATACGGCCGATTTCCACTTCGCCGTTGGCGGAGATCGTGCCAACCTGCGCCGTTTCCGCCTGCGTCGTGATCTTCTTGCTGCGCTTCGCCAGTTCCGCGACCAGAGCGGTCACGGCCTTATCGACGCCGCGCTTCAGATCCATCGGGTTCAGACCGGCGGAGACCGCTTTCACGCCCTCGCGCACGATCGCCTGCGCCAGCACGATCGCCGTGGTGGTGCCGTCGCCCGCGACGTCGTTGGTTTTCGAGGCCACTTCGCGCACCATCTGGGCGCCCATGTTCTCGAACTTGTCGGTCAGCTCAACTTCTTTCGCGACCGTCACACCGTCCTTCGTGATCCTGGGCGCGCCATAGCTCTTGTCGAGAATAACGTTGCGGCCCTTGGGTCCCAGCGTGACCTTCACGGCCTCCGCCAGAATATCGACGCCACGGACCATGCGTTGGCGGGCATCGCCGCCAAAACGTACGTCTTTAGCTGCCATTTTGAAATCCTTAACTGTTTTGGGTGAAGCGGCGCGGTCGCGCTTACTTCTTCTTGGCGGGCGCCGGTGTGTCGATGACGCCCATCAGGTCGGATTCCTTCATGATCAGAAGCTCCTCCCCGTCGAGCTTCACTTCGGTGCCGGACCATTTGCCGAACAACACGCGGTCGCCGGCCTTCACGTCCAACGCGACAATCGTGCCACGCTCGTCGCGCGCGCCCGGACCGGCGGCGACAACCTCGCCTTCCATCGGCTTTTCCTGAGCGGTATCGGGAATGATGATTCCGCCAGAGGTTTTTTCTTCGGCCGCGAGGCGGCGAACCACCACCCGATCGTGCAGGGGTCGAAATTTCACAGGATTGGCTCCAGATATGGGAAAGGCGGGCGGCACGGCGAGGAACAACGCTAAACCCCGAAGCGACGGGGGGTCCTGACATGATATGGGCCGCCAGCCCCGGATTGTTAGCACTCTTCCGGAAAGAGTGCCAGCGGCCACACGCGTCCAGAGGGAATGCGGAACAAAGGGGGCGCGTGCAATTCGGTCCGGCGCGTGTCATAGGACCATCATGCCCCGATCCCACGCCGCCACCGCCCTCCCCGTCCCGCATCCATGACCATGCCCTCCTGGGCCTGGTGGGCGTTGCTCGAAATTCCGCTGACGATCGCCGTCACCCACCTGACGATCTCGTTCGGCCAGACCTTGATGCATTACTGGCTCGGACATCGCCGGATCGGCGGGGTCCTGTTCCGGAATCATATCAATTTCCATCATGCGATTTACACCAGAGGGCGGCTGGCCACAGCCGCGCCACAGGGCAGCGAAGGAAACAACACGCCGTTTTTCCTCGTCCCCGTACTGCTGTCGGCGGCGACACTGTTTTTCGTGCTGCCCACGGTGTTGTTCGCGACGGCTGCGACAGCGGCCGGATTATCGTTTTACGCGCACGTGTATTTCGACAACGCCTACCATATCGACGGGTCGTGGCTGGAACGCTTCGCCTGGTTTCAGCGGAAACGGCAATTGCATTTCGTGCATCATTTGCACGCCAACAAAAATTTCGCGGTGATCGATTTTTTCTGGGACCGGCTGCTGGGAACATTTCGCAAGGCCGGGCCGCCCGCGCACTGAGGCGGATCGGGGAAAAATCTTCGACGGCGCCCGCGCGGAAGTGATATCGGAGCGCCGCGGCGCGCAACCTTGTTTCTGGACGACCTTCCCATGCTGATTCCGGTCACCCGTTCCATCTCGCTGGACGACTCGGAGCTGCACGAGGATTTTCTGCGGTCCTCCGGCGCGGGTGGGCAGAATATTCAGAAAGTCGAAACCGCGGTGCAATTGCGGTTCGATGTCCGCCAGTCCCCGAACCTGCCGGAACGGGTTCGGGAGCGGCTGGAACGGCTCTCCGGCCGGCGGCTGACGAAAGACGGGGTGCTGGTCATCACCGCGCAACGGCACCGGACCCGGGAGCGGAATCGGGAGGACGCCCAGGAGAGATTGTTTGAATTGATTCGGGAGGCGGCGACGCCTCCGCCGCCGATCCGGCGGCCGACGAAGCCGACCAAGGGGTCGAAGGAACGGCGGTTGGAGGACAAGACCCGCCGTGGCGGCACCAAGGCGTTGCGTGGCAAGCCGTCCGAGACTTAGCCGATCAGGCGTTTCACGCGGGGCATGATTTCAGCGGCGAAGCGGGCCATCTCGGCCTCGAACGGCTGATATTGCAGCATGAAGGTTTCGATGCCCGCGCGGTTGAAGGCGGCGATGCGTTCGGCGACCTGGTCGTAGCTGCCGACGAGGCCGGCGCCGGTGCCGCCGTTGCTGCCCACGCGCGGCATTTTTCGCATTGTCGCGGCCATGACGGATTTATCGTCGGTGTTGGCGCGCTGCACCGCCCTGATGTCGGCGTCTTTGGCGGCCAAGGCGAAGAGGTGCTCCAGGTTGGCCTGTGCTGCTTCCGCCGTTGGACGGGCGATAACGAAGGCGGACAGGCCGAAGCGTAGCGGCGGACCGGAGCGCGGGCGGGCGGAGACGTCGGCGATCAGGGCCGAGACGTCGGCGAAGGGCTGGCCGTTGATGAACCAGACGTCGCCCATATCGGCGACCAGGGCCCGGGCGGGTTCCGATTCGCCGCCCACGTAAATCCGCGGGCGTGGGCGCCAGGGGCTGGCGGGGCGGAGGGTGTAATCCGCGACATTGAAGTTGGCCCCGGTGTGATGAAGGGTTTCGCCGCGCATCAACGGTTCGACGACCGACAGCCATTCGCGTCCGTAAATGTAGCGGTCGTCGTGTTCGGGAAATCCGATTCCGGCTTTTTCCAGTTCTGGCCGGTTCCAGGCGTTCACCAGGTTGATGGCGAAACGGCCGTGGCTGATGTGTTCGATGCCCAACGCGAGTTTCGCGAGCACCACCGGATGATACAGATACGGTTTGATCGCCGCGATGATTTCGATCCGGCTGGTCAGCGCGGCGATCGCGGCGGCCGCGGTCCAGGCCTCGAGCTGATCCTGGGGGGCGTGGTGGGGGTTGATCGTGTGTTGCGCGATCAGGGTGCTGTCAAAGCCCAGGGCCTCGGCCTGGAGGATGAGGTCGCGATTGCGATCCCAGGAGGCGTCGTAGGGCTCGTCCGGGTCTTGCAGGGCGGCGCGGCTGCCGTGGACGAGAGCCCAGACGCCGAAACGGACGGGGGGTGGCGTGTTGACGGTCATGGTGGCGCGAGCATGCCGCGGATCGGGCGCGTGGACCATGGGGGGTGGCGATGGTATGGCGGGGGAGACGTCACGTTGGGAGGTCTTCATGTCCGCATCCGCCCGTTTTCGCGACCGCGCGATCGTCTTCGCCAATGGTGTGGCCGGTCTTCCGCTGGAGGTGCCGACGGCCAATCCGGTCAACTACCATCAGGCGATGTCCGATCCGGGCGCGATGGCGCGGACCGCGATCGACGGGCAGTTGTTTTTGCCGCCCGGCGCGTCCGGTCCGGTGCCCGCGGCGATTGTCGTGCCGGGCAGTCTCGGGGTGGCGCCATCGCATTTGGCCCATGCGGAGACTCTGACGGGGATGGGCATCGCGGCGTTTGTCATCGATCCGTTCGGGGCGCGCGGGGTGACCTCCACGGTCGCCAATCAGGTGCAATATTCGTTCGCGGCGAGCGCTTACGACGTGGTGGCGGCGTTAGCGGTGTTGAATGGGCGGCCGGAGATCGACCGGGCGCGGGTGGGCGCGCAAGGTCACAGCCGGGGCGGCTCGGCGGTGTTGACCGCGGCGATGCGGCGGTTCGCCGATCCGGCGTTGGGAGGGGGCCCCAGGCTGAAGGCGGTTTACGCGGGGTATCCGTGGTGCGGGCATCAGTTTTTGGATCCGTTCGTGGGCGATACGGTGGTGCGGGCGATCGCCGGGGATCGGGATGGGTGGTGTCTGCCGCAGCAAACGCAGGGGTATATTCAGGCGATTCGGCTGCGGGGCGGGGTGGCCTCGATGCGGATCGTCGCGGGGGCGGCGCATAGCTTCGATCGGGGGACGGCGGTGACGATGGTCGCGGATGCCTCGGTCGCGCCAGGGGCTCCGACGGGGTATGTGGCGGACGATGGGGCGTTTTCGCATCCGGTGGAGGGCGTGGCGGACGCGCGGCTGACGGATCGGGATATTATGATTTACGGGATGAAGGCTGGGTACGGGGTTCGGGGCGCGACGATCGGGAGTCTTCCTGGGGAGGCGGACGTGTTTCGGGAGGATATGGTTCGGTTTTGGCGGGAGACGTTGTTGGATGGCGCCGGAGGATGACGCGGGGCGAGGGGTTATGATAGAAGGCGTGGGTGGGCGCCCTTAGCTCAGGTGGATAGAGCAACAGCCTTCTAAGCTGTGGGTCCCTGGTTCGAGTCCAGGAGGGCGCGCCAATATCGATGGGTCGCGGAGACTGTATCGCGAACAGCAATTGAAATTTCATTCGGAAAGCCATCGGAGAACCGAGGCGACGCCGGAATATCGCGAATTTTATCGCCATATGCCTTCCGGACTTATCATAGATGTATGACTTACGGTCGCTTCGGCGTTGAGTTCAACCGGAAGCCAGCTTTTATATCTCAGGACCGCGCGCCGAAAGCAGCCAGCCCTGGCACAATGGTTGCCTCCGAAGCTCCGCGACCGACCAAGGAAACACCGGACGATGTCAGGCCAAGACCCCACCGCGAACCGACTGGAAATCCCCGCCGAACCCTACCCCTTCGTGTTCGACCCGAAACACACGGCACTCCTCATCATCGACATGCAGCGCGACTTCCTCGAACCCGGCGGCTTCGGCGAAGCGCTGGGCAACGACGTTTCCCAATTGCGCGCCGCGATAGAACCCATTCGCCGCCTCCTCGCCGCATGGCGCGCGGCCGGCCTTCTCGCAATTCACACCCGCGAAGGCCATCGCCCCGACCTGTCGGATTTGCCGCCAGCGAAAAAAATTCGCGGGAAAAGCGCCATCGGGATCGGCGATCCCGGCCCCATGGGCCGCATCCTGATCCGGGGCGAGCCCGGCCACGATATCGTCCCGGAACTTTACCCGTGGCCCGGCGAACCCGTCGTGGACAAACCGGGCAAGGGCGCGTTTTTCGCCACCGATCTGCACGCGATCCTGAGCAACGCGGGCATGAACCGCCTTATCGTCGCCGGCGTCACCACGGAGGTCTGCGTCAACACGACGGTCCGCGAAGCCAACGACCGCGGCTACGACTGCTTCGTGCCGGCGGATTGCGTGGGGTCGTATTTTCCGGAATTTCAGGAGATGGGCCTGAAAATGATCAAAGCGCAGGGCGGCATCTTCGGCTGGGTCGGACAAAGCGCCGACGCGATCGCCGCGCTGGAACGCGCCTGACGGATCGAAAGCGGCGCCGCGAACACGGCGCCGCCCTGTCGAATTGTCGCACTTAAAAATGAATGGCGGCACCCACGAAAACAGTTTGCGCGCGCGCCCCGGCGACCTTGGACGAATCGGCGCCAAACTTGTTCAGCCAATACTGAAACCCGACATAGGCATCGATCCAGTTGGGTTTACCGAAGGCCACCGCGCCGAAATCCAGCACCAAACGCGGCTGGGTCAGCACCTCCGTCGCGGTCTGGGCACCGAACCCATCGCGGCCCTTGGGCGCCACGACGTTCAGAAATCCGTCGAATTTCAGCGGCAGGCCGGTGAAGCTCAGCGGCTGCATCCAGGCGATTTCCAGTTCGAAGGTGGGATCGAAACTGACATCGCCGCGCAGCGCGCCGGGAATGCCGTTATGGTTCCACTCCTTCGCGATGTGGAAGCCAACGTTCAAAAAGCCGGGGACGTTGAAGGCGATATTCGGACCCGCCACGATCAATTTCTTGGCCGGCGCGAATGTATCGTTTTTCGTGTTGAAATCGACGCCGAGTTCCAGCCGGATGTCCTTGATCGGCCCGATGGTGAAGGGCGTGCCGCCGAGCAGCGCGTTGCCGCTGAGGTTGGTGCGGTACAACGCGTAGACCTCGGTCGCGCCGCCGGTGGAATTGTTCGACGGGTTGCGTCCGTCGGAGAACAGCGCGTCGATATTGATGAAATTCGTGCCGTATTTCCACACGTCGAAATGCGTGTAGGAAAGTATGACCTTACTGAGCTCGATGCCCGCGTTGGTCCGGTTCCGGGGGATGCCCGGCTCCTTATAGGACGGGCCGTAAGTAAGCGACACGCTGTTGTCGCTGAAGTCGAAGGCCTGTGCCTGTCCGGCGGCGAGCAAGAATGCCGCGGCCATCAGAAAACGCTTCATGGTCATGCCTGTCCTTTGTTTTTGTGAACACGTCGCGATCCGTGTCGGTCCGGGCTTTCCAGGCCCGGCCGCCACATCCGCTCCGCCCCCGATCGGCGATCGAATCAGTCGGATAGCCATGAAAGTGTAGCAATCGACATGCCAGGAGCGCTGCGGTCCGGACGAAAATTAGGCAGACCGCGAAATCTCCGGGCCACGCGGATCATGCCTATCTAATTTTCAGGCACAACCTCCAACATCCATATCGAATTCGCTTATTTTTAACTCATATTACAACCACACTCTTCTAATTGTTCATTGAACGATCATAATCGGCATATTTTTCGTTCATATTGCTCGAAACAATATCACACCCGTTCCGAGCCCGCCCAAATCCCCCGCGCGCCACCACACAAACCACCTGGCATACGCCTTGCGAGACGGCAGATGACGCCTCCGCCGGACGCGGCGGCCTAAAGGGGAAAACAAGATGACGAGGTTATCCGGACTGACCCGCCGCACCGTGCTCAGCGGCCTCGGCGCGGGGGCCGCCACGGCCGCTCTGCCCATCCAACCCGCCGAAGCCAAGGACCTGACCGTCGGTTTCATCTATGTCGGACCGAAAGACGATTACGGCTACAACCAGGCCCATGCCGAAGCCGCCGCCATCCTGAAAAAAACCGCGGGCGTCAAAATCGTCGAGGAAGAAAAAGTCGCCGAAACCGACGATGTCTCCAAAACCATGGAGAGCATGATCAAGCTCGACGGTGCCAGCCTGCTGTTCCCGACCAGCTTCGGCTATTTCGACCCGTACATGTTGAAAATGGCGGCGAAATACAAAGACGCGCAGTTCCGCCATTGCGGCGGTTTATGGACCAAAGACAAACACCCGATGAACACCGGATCCTATTTCGGTTATATCGGCATGGGACAATATCTGAACGGCATCGCCGCCGCGCACGCGACGAAAACCAAAAAGCTTGGCTTCATCGCGGCGAAACCCATTCCGCAGGTCCTTATTAACGTCAACAGCTTCGCGCTTGGCGCCCGCTCCGTCGATCCCTCCATCGCCACCACCGTCATCTTCACCGGCGAATGGTCGATGCCGGTGAAAGAAGCCGAAGCCTCCAACAGCCTCGCCGACAAAGGTGTCGACGTGATCACCTGTCACGTCGATGGACCCAAGGTCATCATGGAAACGGCCGAACGCCGCGGCATCTTCGCCTGCGGCTACCACGCCAACCAGGCGAAACTCGCCCCGAAAGGCTACCTCACCGGCGCCGAATGGAACTGGATCGCCGTCTATAACAAATTCATCGCCGAGGCGAAGGCGGGCAAGCCCATCGAAAACTTCGTCCGCGGCGGTCTGTCCGACGGTTTCATCAAAATGTCCCCTTACGGACCCGGACTGAATGCCGCCGGCCGCAAGAACGTCGACACGGTCAAGGCGGAAATCATGAAAGGCGGCTTCTCCGTCTTCAAGGGCCCGCTGAAGGACAACAAAGGCAACATGGTCGTGCCCGCCGGCAAGGCCTTCGTCGAAACCGCCGTCGAACTGGAGTCGCAGAACTACCTCGTCGAGGGCGTTCTCGGCGCGATCTCGTAGGGACCGCGCCATGGCGGACGCGGCCACGATGTCCACCCCGATCGCCGTCACGGCGGACACCGATCGTTACTGGCCGCTCCGCCGGATGGCGGAGGCGCTGGCCGCGCCCCTCCTCGCGCTGGCCGCCTCCGCCGTCCTGTTTTCCTTGCTGCTGCTCGGCCTGGGACAATCGCCGCTGGAGTTCCTGGAACTCGTCTGGCGCGGCGCCTTCGGAAGCTGGTTCTCGCTGCAAAATACCCTACAACGCGCCGCGCCGCTGCTTCTCACCGCCCTCTGCGTCGCGCTGCCCGGACAACTCGGCCTGGTCGTGATCGGCGGCGAGGCGGCGGTCGTCCTTGGCGGCCTCGCCGCCACGGTCGTGGCGTTGCCCTTCGTCAACACCAGCCCGGCGATCGTTCTGCCTGTCATGGCCCTCGCGGGCATGGCCATGGGCGGGCTCTGGATCGGCATCACCGGCGCGCTGCGCGCCCGTCTCGGCGTCAACGAAACCATCGCCAGCCTTGTCATGGCCTATATCGGTCTCGCGCTGTTCAACCATCTGGTGGAGGGCGTGTTCCGCGACCCCGCCAGCCTCAACAAACCCTCCACCTTCGGCATCGGCGAGGACAACATGTTGGGCACCGTGCCCGGCCTGGATGTCCATCCCGGCACGCCCGTCGGCATCCTCGCCTGCATCCTCTGCTGGGTCCTCATCTACCGCACCAGCCTCGGCTTCGCGGGCCGCGTCACCGGCGGCAATCCCCGCGCCGCGCAACTCCAGGGCCTGCCCGTGGGACGTCTGATGATCCTCGCCTGCGTACTTGGCGGCGCCTGCGCGGGCCTGGCCGGCACCATAGAGGTCGCCGCGCAGCACGGCCGCGCCAATGCCTCCCTGGCCGCGGGCTATGGTTACACCGGCATCCTCATCGCCTTCCTCGCCCGATTCAATCCGCTCGCCATCATGCCCATGGCCGTCCTCCTGGGCGGACTGGGCGCCGCCGGCGGCCTGCTGCAACGGCGCATGGGCCTGCCCGACGCCACCATGCAGGTGCTGCAAGGTCTGATCTTCGTCTCCATCCTCGCCAGCGAAACCTTCTACGGCCGCATCGCCTGGTTCCAGCCCAGAGGGGCTGGCAAATGATCGACTCCCTCGCCACCGTCGCGTTCTCCATGCTCGCCGGCAGTCTACGGGTCAGCACCCCCTTCCTCTTCGTCAGCCTTGGCGAGTGCCTCACCGAAAAATCGGGCCGCATCAACCTTGGCAACGAGGGCGCCCTCGTCCTTGGCGCCATGGTCGCCTACGCCACCTCCTACGAGACCGGAAACCCCTGGCTCGGCGTGTTCGCGGCCGCCTTGGCGGGTCTCTGTCTGGGCGCGCTGCACGGCGCCATCTGCTCCCTGGCCCGGGTCAACGATGTCGCCATGGGCATCGCCTTCATGCTGGCGGGGACAGGCATCGCCTTCTTCTTCGGTAAGCCGTACGTCCAGCCGAGCGCCCCGCTGCTGCCGGGAATTTCGTTCGGATTCTGGTCGGACTCCGCGCAGGTGAAAAACGCGCTGCTGGTCAGCCCGCTGTTCCTTCTGGGCATCGCCGCCGCCCTCGCCATGCACTGGTGCTTTAAATCCACCCGCGCGGGCCTGCGCATCCGCATCGTCGGCGACAGCCAAGACGCCGCCCTCGCGCTCGGGTTGCCAATCGACCGCACCCGCTTCCTCGCAACCGCCGCGGGCAGCGCGCTGGCGGGGATCGGCGGAGCCTTCCTCTCGCTCTACTACCCCGGAAGCTGGAACGAGGGCCTGTCGTCCGGCCAGGGCCTGATGGCGGTGGCGCTGGTCGTGTTCGCCCGCTGGAACCCGATCAACTGCCTCTACGCCTCCCTCCTGTTCGGTGCCGCGGGAGCCCTTGGCCCCTCGCTGCAAACGGTCGGCGTCACCTGGGGGTACTACCTGTTTTACGCCACCCCCTATGTCGTGACCCTGGCCGTGCTGATCGTCACGGCGCGCGGCGGCACCTCGCTGCGCGGCATGCCCGGCCAACTCTCGATCGGACGATGACATGGCGAACCTGACAATCGAGTCGACACCCTACCCCTGGCCCTACGACGGGTCGCTCTCGCCCGCCACCACGGCGCTCGTCATCATCGACATGCAGACCGACTTCTGCGGCAAGGGCGGCTACGTGGACGCCATGGGCTACGACCTGTCGCTGACCCGCGCCCCACTGGAACCGATCCGAGCCTTGCTCGCGGCCATGCGCGCGGCCGGTTATCCCATCATCCACACCCGGGAAGGCCACCGCCCCGACCTGTCCGACCTGCCGGACAACAAACGCTGGCGCTCCCGCCGCATCGGCGCGGGCATCGGCGATCCTGGCCCCTGTGGCCGCATCCTGGTCCGCGGCGAGCCCGGCTGGGAAATCGTCCCCGAACTCGCGCCATTGCCCGGAGAAATCGTCATCGACAAACCCGGCAAAGGCAGCTTCTGCGCCACCGACCTGGAACTTATCCTGCGCACCAAGGGCATCCGCAATCTCGTCCTGACCGGCATCACCACCGATGTCTGCGTCCACACCACGATGCGGGAAGCCAACGACCGCGGCTTCGAGTGCGTGTTGCTGGAAGACTGCTGCGGCGCCACCGATCCCGCCAACCACGCCGCCGCCATCCACATGGTGAAAATGCAAGGCGGAGTCTTCGGCGCCGTCAGCACCAGCGCCTACCTTCTGGCGGCGATCGCATGAGCGACATCCTCGAAACCAGCCACGCCATCGGCGTCGACTCCCCACACGCCATCGGCGTGGAAGCGATCGATATCGGCAAACGCTTCGGCGCCTTCCACGCCCTGTCCGGCGTCTCCATGAAAGTCCGGCCCGGCACCGTCCACGGCCTGCTCGGCGAAAATGGCGCCGGAAAGTCGACACTCGTGAAATGCCTTCTCGGCTACTACCGCGCCGACGAGGGGTCGTTCCTGGTCGACAACCACGAAGCCACCATCGAGCGGCCCGCCGACGCCGACGCCCTCGGACTGGGCATGGTCTACCAGCACTTCACCCTCGTCCCCTCCATGACCGTCGCCGAAAACCTGGTCATGTCCCGCCGCGACGTCCCCGCCGCCATCGACTGGCGATCGGAACTCAACCACCTCGCCGATTTCATGCGCTCCATGCCGTTCAAGGTGCCGCTGCACGCCGAAGCCGGGTCTCTCGCCGCCGGGGAGCGTCAGAAAACCGAGATCGTCAAACAGCTTTATTTGAAACGCCGTTTCCTGGTCCTCGACGAGCCCACCTCCGTCCTCACCCCCGCCGAGGCCGACGAGATGCTGGGCCTGGTCCAGGAACTCGCCCATTCCGGACAGGTTTCAATCGTCATTATCACCCACAAATTGAAAGAAGTCGCCAAATTCGTGGACGAGGTCACCGTCCTCCGCCGGGGACGCTTCGCCGGGGCCGGGGCCGTCCGCGATCTGGGCCCCGCCGACCTGACCGCGATGATGATCGGCGAACCGCACACACCCGCCAAACCCGAACGCGTGGGAAACGCGACCAGCGATATCCGCCTGTCCCTGAACGGCCTCCGCACCGCCGAGGACAATGGCCGCGCCGGCCTGTCCATCGACACCCTGACCGTGCGCGCACACGAAATCGTCGGCATCGCGGGCGTCTCCGGCAACGGCCAGAAAGACCTGGTGGAAGTCCTTGGCGGCCAGCGCCCGATCGCCGCTGGCACCATGGAAGTCGACGGCGCCTCCTACGACGCCTCCCGCGCCGCCAGCCAGGCCCATGGCGTTCGTGTCCTGCCCGAGGAACCGCTGCGCAACGGCTGCGTCCCCACCATGACCGTCGCCGACAACCTGGCGCTGCGGAGCTTCGACCGCGACGGGACCGGAAAACCCATTTCCTGGCTGGATCGTTCCGGCATGGCGGCGCGCGCGACCCAGATGATCGCGGCGTTCGGGGTGCGGGCGCCCTCGGCACAGGTGCCGATCGGGGTGCTGTCGGGAGGGAATGTTCAGCGGTGCGTGCTGGCACGCGAACTCGATGGCGACGTGCGGTTACTGATCGTCGCGAACCCGTGTTTCGGGCTGGACGTGAAGGCGGTGGCGGAGACGCGCGCGCGGATCGTCGCGGCGCGCAACGCGGGGACGGCGGTATTGCTGATTTCCGAAGACCTCGACGAAATCCTGGAACTTTCCGACCGGATCGTGGTCATGCACGGCGGCCACGTCGCCGCCGAACTGCCGGCGGAGGGCGCCGACCCACAGGAAATCGGCCGCCACATGCTCGGACACGCCTGAGCGGTACGCTTCTTGCTCTGTCCCTCTCAACGAACAACGAGGGTCACATGAAGCGCCGTACCGTCCTCACCGCCGCACTCGCCGCGCCTTTCGTGCGGAAAGCCGCCGCGCAAACCAACCCGACCCGCGCGGAAACCCTGATCCTGGTGCAGGAATACGGCCCGAACAGCATGGACATGCAGGGCATCGGCGCCGCCCAACCGGTCAATGGCGTCTCGCTCAACTGCTACGATACCCTGATCCGCTTCAAGCGAGTCCCCTTCGCCGACGGAATCATGACGCACGACCTCAAGGATTACGAACCCGGTCTGGCGAAAACCTGGCAGGTCGCCAGCGACGGCATGAGTTGCACATTTAAACTACGCGACGATGCCCAATTTCACAGCAAACGCCCGGTCACCGCGAAAGACGTGAAATGGTCGATGGATCGCGCCGTCTCCATCGGCGGCTTCGCCACCACCCAAATGGCCGCGGGCAGCCTGGAAAAACCGGAACAATTCGTCGCCGTCGACGATAAAACATTCCGCATCGATTTCGTCCGCCGCGATAAACTCACCATGCCGGACATGGGCGTTACCATTCCCTTCGTCTTCGACAGCGAAACCGCCATCGCCAATTCCGGCGGCGACCCATGGGCGAAAGACTACCTGAAAAATAACGTCGCGGGCAGCGGCGCCTTCAAGGTCGAAAGCTGGAAGCCCGGCACCGAAACAATCTACACACGCAACGACGACTGGAAATGCGGCCCGCTGCCGAAATTGCGCCGCGTCATCGCGCGCGACATCCCCTCGCCGTCCACCCGCCGCGCGCTGATCGAACGCGGCGACGCCGACATGTCCTACGGCCTGCCGCCAAAAGATTTCAAAGATCTCGCGGACGGCGGGAAAATCCGTGTCGCCGCCGTGCCCGTTCCGAACGCGATCTGGTACGTCGCGCTGAATTCCGCCAATCCCCCCTTCAACGACGTCCGTCTCCGTCAGGCCGTCGCCTGGGCCATCCCCTACGAAAAAATCATGTCCGCCGCCTTGTTCGGCCGCGGAGTCCCCATGTACGGCGGCCCCGAAACCAACACCGGCACCGCCTGGCCTTTCCCGTTCCGTTACAATTACAACATCGAAAAAGCCAAGGCCCTCGTCGCCGCCGCCACCGGCGGCGCGGGGATCTCCACGACCCTGGTCTTCGACGCCGGCTCCGCCACGATCGCCGAGCCCATGGGCGTCCTGGTCCAGGAAAGCCTGGCCCAGATCGGCATCAAGGTCGAACTGAACAAAATCCCCGGCGCCAATTTTCGCGGCGAACTGAACAAGAAAACGGCGCCGATGGTGATCAACCGCTTCGGTGGCTGGCTCGACTGGCCGGATTATTTCTTCTTCTGGAACTATCACGGGAAAAATTCGATCTTCAACGTCGCGTCCTATCAAAACAAGGACATGGACAAGCTGATCGACGGCGCCCGCTTCGCGCCGGACACCGCGACGTACGACGCGCAGGTCAAAGCCTTCCTGCAAATGGGAATGGACGAAGTGCCGATGATCCCGATCTGCCAGCCCTTCCACGACGTCGCGATGCAGAAATACATGAGCGGCTATACCTACTGGCCCTGCCGGGAACCGGATTTCCGTTTCCTCGTCAAGAACGCCTGAGACGGCGATGCGCGCCGTCCTGTTCCGCCTGGCCGGCGCCATCCCCACGCTGTGCGGCGTGGTTCTGGTCACCTTCCTGCTGACCCGCGTGCTGCCCGGCGACACCGCCACCTATTTCGCCGGGCCCACCGCCTCCGCCGAGTCAATCGCGCAAATCAAGGCCAGTCTGGGTCTCGATTTGCCGCTGCCCGTGCAATTCTGGCGCTATATCGTCGCGCTCGGACACGGCGATCTCGGCATGTCGCTGACAACAGGCCAACCCGTCCGGACCGAGATCGTCAACCGGCTGCCCGCTTCCGCCGAACTGACATTATGCGCCCTGATCCTCGCCATCGGGATCGCCGTTCCCCTGGGTGTGCTGGCCGCCGTCCGCCAAGGCTCGATCGTCGATCATATCTGCCGGGTCGTCGCGACGGCGGGCGTGTCGCTGCCCGTGTTCTTCACCGGCCTGCTTCTGGTCTACGTGTTTTACTTCCTGCTGGGGTGGATGCCCGCGCCGCTCGGCCGCCTCGACGCCTTCGCCACACCGCCGCCAGGAAAAACCGGCTTCTTCCTCATCGACACCCTGCTGGCCGGAGACACCGAAACCTTCCGCGCCGCCCTGTCTCAGATCGTGCTGCCCGCCTGCACCCTGGCGCTGTTCGCCCTGGCGCCGATCGCGCGCATCACCCGCGCCTCCATGCTCGCGGTCCTTGGCTCCGAGTTCGTCCGCACCGCCCGCGCTTCCGGCCTGTCCGGCCCAACCGTCGTCCTCACCTACGCCCTCCGCAACGCCCTCCTGCCCGTCGTCACCGTCCTTGGCATGGTGTTCTCCTTCCTGCTCGGCGCCAACGTTCTGGTCGAGAAAGTCTTCGCCTGGCCCGGCATCGGCAGCTACGCCGTCGAGGCCCTGATCGCCTCCGATTACGCCCCCGTTCAGGGTTTCGTGCTGACGATGGCCATTCTCTACGTCCTGCTCAATCTCGGGATCGACCTCCTCAATCGTGCCATCGACCCGCGCGCGCGGAGGAGCGCATGAGCACCGCGGCCGCCCCCATCGGCACGCCCAAAACCGGCACCAACCCCATCAGCCCGCGTCTCGCCGGCGCAAACCCCGGCGACACCGGTCCCGCCGGGACACCCCGCGCCACCCCAACCCCCAAAACCTCGACCGCCTGGGCCCATGCCCGCTACGTCCTTGGCGAGAACCCGGTCACCCTGATCGCCGCTCTCCTCTTCGCCGCCTATGCCGCGATGGCGCTCCTGGGGTCCGCCATCGCCCCTTTCGACCCCCTCGCCAGCGACACCGCCCGCGCCCTTCAGGCCCCCACCTGGCGCCATCTGTTCGGCACCGACCAACTGGGACGAGACATCCTCAGCCGCGTCATCGTCGCGGCGCGCGTGGACATCGGTATCGCGCTCGCCTCGGTCGCGCTGGTCTTCGCGGCCGGCGGACTGGCCGGACTCGCCGCGGGCTTTTTCGGCGGCTGGGTCGACGCGGTGGTGGGACGGATCGCCGACACGATCATGGCCTTCCCGCTGTTCATCCTCGCCATGGGCATCGTCGCCGCCCTGGGCAACACCATCCCCAACATCGTCCTGGCCACCGCGATCGTGAATTTTCCCCTCTACGCCCGCGTCGCCCGCGCCGAGACCCTGACCCGCCGCGACGCCGGCTTCGTCGACGCCGCCCGCCTGTCCGGCCATCGCGACGGCGCGCTGCTCCTGACCCAGGTGCTGCCCAACATCATGCCCATCATGGTCGTGCAGATGTCGCTGACCATGGGATACGCCATCCTCAACGCCGCCGGTCTCTCCTTCATCGGCCTCGGAGTCCGCCCACCCACCGCCGAATGGGGCATCATGGTCGCCGAAGGCGCCAGCTTCATCGTCTCCGGCGAGTGGTGGATCGCCCTCTTCCCCGGCGCGACCCTGATGCTGGCCGTCTTCTGCTTCAACCTGCTCGGCGACGGTCTTCGAGATATCGTCGACCCAAGGCGCCGAACATGATGCTTGCCAGTCACGCGGTGCCCGCCGCCACGCCAGCCCCCGTCCTCCGCGTCGAAAACCTCTCCGTCGCCTTCCACACCAGAGGCGGACTCGTCCGCGCCCTCGACCGCGTCGGTTTCTCCGTCGGCGCCGGCCAAACGATGGCGCTCGTCGGGGAATCCGGGTCCGGCAAATCCGTCACCGCCTATGCCATCATGGGCCTGCTGGAAGCCGCTGGCCGGATCACCGGCGGCAGAGCGCTTCTGGGCGACACGGACCTTGTCGCCACCCCGCCGAAAGAACTGGCGCGCATCCGCGGCCGCCGCGTTGCCATGATCTTCCAGAACCCGCGCGCCGCCCTCAACCCCATCCGCACCGTCGGCAAACAGATCGCCGATGTGCTCCTCCGCCACGGCGGCGCCACCCGCGCCAACGCCTGGGATCGCGCCATCGAGGCCCTGAGAAACGTCGGCATCCCCGACCCCGCCCGCCGCGCCAAAGCCTACCCCTTCGAACTCTCCGGCGGCATGTGCCAGCGCGTCATGATCGCCATCGCCGTCGCCGCCCGCCCGGAACTGCTGATCGCCGACGAGCCGACGACCGGCCTCGACGTCACGACACAGGCCGTCGTCATGGACCTGATCCAGCAAATGGCGGCCGAGACCGGAATGGCCACCATCCTCATCACCCACGACCTCGCGCTGGCCGCCGAGCGCGCGGGCCGCATCGCCGTGATGCACGCGGGACACATGGTCGAGGACGCCGACACCGCCAGCCTCCTGTCGCGCCCCTCCCATCCCTATACCGCCCGCCTGATCGCCGCGACGCCGACCGCCGCGGGCAGCCTGGACTCGCTGTCCTCCGTTCCCGGCGGCCTGCCCGACCTGCGCCGCGCGGATATTCCGCATTGCCGCTACGCCGCCCGCTGCGAGCGCCGGACGGACGCCTGCGACCAAATCGTGGAAATGCGCGCGCATACCCCCGGCCATGGCGTCGCCTGCTGGAACCCGCTGACACCGATGGGCCAACCGGCCGAAGGAGCCCCCGCGTGACCGCCCTGCTGGAACTGGAAAATGTCGGCAAACGCTTCCCGGTGGGGCGGCGCCGGTTCTTCGGCGGTACACCGCAGCCCCATGTCCACGCGGTCGACGATGTCAGCCTGACCGTAGACCGCGGCGAAACCGTCGGACTGGTCGGAGAGTCCGGCTGCGGCAAATCCACCCTCGTCCGCCTGATCACCCGCCTGCTGGACGTGACAACCGGAAAAATCTGGTTCGACCGCCGCGAACTCGCCGAGGTCCCCGCCCGCGTCTTCGCCCGCGACGACGACCGCGCCCATATCCAAATGGTCTTCCAGGACGCGGGCGAGAGCATCAACCCCCGCTTCACCGCCGCCAACGCCATCGCCGATCCGCTGCGCCGCCTCCTGGGCTTGCGCGGCGAGGCACTGACCGCGCGGGTCGAAGAAGCCGCGCTCCAATGCGGTCTGCCATCCGAACTTCTGGGCCGCTTCCCACACCAACTGTCCGGCGGCCAGCGCGCCCGGGTCGGGATCGCCCGCGCGATCGGCACCCGGCCCCGGTTGCTGGTGCTGGACGAGCCAACCGCGGCGCTGGACGTGTCGGTCCAGGTGACGGTGCTGAAACTGCTCCAGCGACTCAAAGCCGATCTTGGCCTGAGCTATATCTTCGTCTCTCACGATCTGAATGTCGTACGGCTGTTATGCGACCGCGTGGTGGTGATGTATCTGGGCCGCATCGTGGAGTCAGGCCCGGCGGCCGAGGTGTTCGCGGCGCCGCTGCATCCCTACACGCGCAGCCTGGTGGCGGCGGTGCCCAGACTGGATGGAGAGAGAGTGGAGGCGGCGCGGCTGACGGGGGAGCCACGGAGTCCGATCGATCCGGATCCGAACGCGTGCCGGTTTCACGGGCGGTGCCCCGTGGGGGTAGCGCGATGTGGGACGGAGATGCCGCCGTTGCGAGATTTTGGTGGCGGGCGTTTCGCGGCGTGTCATTTCGCCGGTCAGGCTGGGGACCGTTGGGATAAAGTTACGTCCACTTAATTCGCGCCGGTACGAGGCTTCGCCATCCATGAGCAGGCTCGCCACGAGACCCCGCCGAAACCGGTTCGTCTCCTACAGCCTCCCAGTTCCCCTTCCGTTACTCTTAACCCCGCGTCGCGGCGACGCGGCGACCTTCCATGTCTGAGCTAAGGCCAACTCAGGCACGGACCCACGCCTCGCGGACGCACGCGTGTCACACGCCCGCTGGCCCGGTCGGAAAAGGCCCAGGGAATTTACGGCCGGGTTATAAGGCCTCCAGCATGTCGACGATTTTCTTCTCAACGACAATGCCTTCTTCCCGCCGCCGCTGACGCTCCTTGAACGCGCGTTCCGAGGGGATCCGGATTTCCTCCACGCCGTCCTGTTTCGGCAACGCCTTGATCGTTTCCACCAGTTCAGACATCTGCCGCTGAAACGCATTGTCCGGCTGCGTTAAACCGGGATCTATGGCGATAAACAGAAACCCGTAATCGTTCACGACACCGCGGCCCAGGGCCGCCCCCGCGATTAACCCTAGCGCCTGGATACAGAACGATAAGCCGTAGCCCTTGTGCCCGCCCCACGGCGCGACCCCGCCTTTAAGAACCTCTTTCGCGTCGCGCGAGGGATCGCCGTTCTGGTCGAAACCCGTCCCTTCCGGCAACTCGTGCCCCAGCCGCGCCATCAACTGTACATCGCCCCACATCACCGAGGCCGTGCCGATATCCCACACCACGGGACCATTGGTGGAGGGAAACCCGATCGACATCGGATTCGTCCCCAGCAACGGCGCCCGCGCCCCTGGCGGCAAAACATGCGGGCTGGCGCTACAGGTGTGGATCGCCACCAGATCGTGCTTCACGATATTCTCGACATACCAGGCGTTACGGCCGCTGTAAAAGCTGTTGTAAACGCCGACGATGCTAAGTCCGGTTTCCTTCGCCTTGCGCGCCGCGATCTCCGCACCCCGGAACGCCGCGATATATCCGATCGTGTTTCCGCCATCGACCAATGCCGAGGAGGGGGTTTCGCGGACGATCCGAGGCTCGGTCCGCGCCTGGCGGTTCCGCGACTCCTCCGCGATGGTCAGAATGCGCGCCAAACTGGCGAAGGGGTAACCGCACAGCGCGTTATCGACCAATTGATCCGTTATGATCGTCGCGCCGGCCTCGTCGTAGCCGCATTTCGCCAACGCCTTCAGCGCTACCGCCCGCGCCTGTTGTTCCGAGAGCCGAACCGTATCGGGACGATCCTCGTCGAGCAAAAGATTCCGCATTCCTCAACGCCCCTTGAACGGACCGGCGGGCCGCTTTTCGACAAACGCCCGCGCCGATTCACGAAAATCTTCCGTCAAATTCAACTTCGCGGCCCGCACCATCCGCACCGCGTCCTGCTGCACCCGGCGCAATTCCCAGCGCCGCAGTTGCACCGTATGCCTCACCCCCAATGGCGGGTTTTTCGCAATGCCCCTCGCGATCTCCTGGGCTTTTCCGATGTGTGTGCCCTTTGGCGCGACCTCGTCGATAATATTGACTTTCAACGCTTCCTCGGCGGTGAAAAACTGGCCTGTCAGGCTGGTCCGCACGGCGAACGACCCGCCTCCCCGAAAATTAAGCAGCGCCCAGTACTTCGCACCGGATAGGCCGCGCGGCGCCTCGGTCACCTGAAACTTCGTGCCTTCCTCGGCGACGATCAGATCGCATTCCAACGCGACTCCCAACGCCAGCCCCAGCACATACCCATGCGGGGCGCAAATCACCGGCTTCCAGTTCACGCAATCGAACAGAAAATCCTCGGAGTTCGCATCCCGCGCCTGCGGACCGCCGTGCTTCTCCATCTCCTCCTTCGGCCGCAACTGCCGCTGTTGCACATCCGCGCCCGAGGAAAACGCCCGCCCCGCCCCCGTGAGCACCGCGACATCCGCCTCCGGATCGAGGTCGAAACGGCGCATCGCCGCCAAGGTGGCGCGGCCCAGATCGTCGTTAAACGCGTTCAGGCGCGAGGGCCGGTTGAGCGTGATCGTCGCCACGCGATCGCTGACCTCGTACAAAACCAGCGCGTCTGCTTCGTCGGACATAGAGCGTCTCCTTCATTCGGGCGCCGCGTCAGGCCGCGATCCCGGCAGCCTGAACAAATTTCGAAAACCCGGCCTCAGCGCGCCGGCGGCGGCAAATCCTGCTGCTGCACCGGCGGCGCGCCGGACTGCGGAGGATAGGTGTACTGACCCGGCGGCGGCTGATAACCCGCGGGCGCCTCCGGCAACTGGTAATTGCGCGCGGACGGAGGCGTCCGCGGCGTCGCCTGCAAAGGCACACGCGACTCGGCGGGACGGGCAGCCGGCGGCGGCCCGGCGGCGGCGGGTGGCGGGCGGTAGCTCTCCTGGCCCCCCGGCGGCTGGTAGCTTGGCGGGTAAGACGACGACGGGGGCGGCTCGGGCGAACGCGGGCCCGAAGACGGGGGCACATAAGGCGGCGGCGGCGCGTAGGGGCCGGTCGGCACGGGCTGCTCCATCCCACCATTGCGTGTCAGCACCTCCCGCAACGGATCGGCGCCGGGGTTCATCCCCTGCATCTGCAACACGACCTGGCGCGCGGCCAGCGGTTGCCCGTAATAGGCCTGATTCGAGTCGATGCGCGCGGACATCACCCCACCCTCCAGCGACACGCCGCCGAACAACCCACGCGCGGCCGCGAAGGCAACGATGTCGGCGCCCACGGCTGTCGTGGTGGAGCCCTGAACCCCCGCGCCCAAGGTCGCCACCGCGACGGAAATATTGCCGCCGAGTCGCACCTGGCTGTCCATGACGGCGTTAAGGCCCCTCGTCGTCATGATCAGCAACAGCAGTTGACTGTCCTGCACGCCGAACTGGAAACCGAAACTACCGCTGCCGATATCGTAGAATGTCGGATACGACCAGGTGCCGTTGCCGGACCGGCCCAGCAGCACGCAGCTTCCGCCCTCCCCGCCAATGAAAAACCCGGCCCGGAACACCCGCGGGCAGATCATCGCGCCCTTGGCCCGCCGCAACAGCGACTTCGGGTCCTGGGAGACATTCTGCGTCATCATCTCTTGCACCGTCAGCGCGGCGCGATCGACCAGCGTCTGCTCTCCCCCCGAGCCCTGGGCGCACGCGGCCAGTGCCAGCGTGGCGAAGCCGATGGCGACGTCTTTGAAACGGCGGATCATGGCGCGGCTCTCCCTTGAACAACGGTTTGAGCGTTGTTTAACGCCCATACCCCGATTCCCATGCCATGGAATGCGCGTCCAATGGCTGGAATATGGCGCCGGTACGACGGTTTCAGGCCAGAGAGGGGTGATTCAACGGCGGGATCTGTCCTCCAATACGAAAACGGCCCCGGAGCGAAGCTCCAGGGCCGTTTTGTCAAAGACAAGAAGTGCTTTGACGATCAGGCGGCGACGCGGTCCACGATATAGGATGTGGTGCCGCCCAGGGCGATTTGCACAGCGCAGGGGCCGTCCAACTCGATCGGCAGTTCGCCGTTACCCGTGCTCCAGCGCCACAGGCTTCCATCGGCCGCTGTTTCGGGCGCATGCCAGCCGTCGCGCAATGCCGGATGATCGGCGCCCATGACCGATTCGCCGGCGCGATCGCGAAGAGTGACGGAACGGATCGCCACACCCAGGGTGCGGGGATCGTCCCGCCACGGCGTCAGGGCGCTGGGGCGGATCGCGCGGGAAACGAGGCGGATCGACTTCGCGGTCGCCGGCAGCATGAAGCTGACAGTGCGATCGGTCGCGGACAGCGGCCGGAGAACCTTGCCATCGACCAACATGTGGATCGCGGCATCTTCGGTCGTCTCGTAAACGGGGGCCGAGAAGCCAAGCGCTTCAGCGCAATCCACGAAGCGTTGCCACACGGGCTTCACCAGTTCCGGAGCCACCGCCAGAGGTGCGCAGGCATGCGCCTCCCAGCATTTCAGATGTTCGTCGATGGTGAATTCCGGGTGCAACCGGGTCGCGAGGCCGGCATTGGCGAAGAAGTCGCGGTTTCCGGTATCGAGGTAGCTTTCCGCTTCCACGCCTTCGGCGACAAGGATCGCATGCTGGTCAAGTTCGACGTGGTAGTAGACCACCGACGCGGCTTCCAGGTCCTGAACGATGGTCATGTCGTTCACCAGCAACTTCGCGGGGAACAGCTTTCCATCGATGAACAACGCGTGATCCGGCGAGACCACCAAATCGCGGTGCGGCAGATTATCGCCCAAGGCGCCGGTCAAGATGCGAACCGGAGCGGCGGTTTCAGGTTTCGGATGACGGGCCAGATCGACTCTCCGGTTACCCATCCATTTCACGGTCTGAGGCACAAGGCGGCCATCGACGACGGTCATCACCGTGTCGCCCGCCCGCAGCGTTTCGACGGCGACTTCGCCCGCATCGGTCAGGATCGATGTGCCGGCCGCATAGCAAACGTTGAAGCTGAAGAATTGACCGGTCTGACTGCCGGTCAGGCTGGAGTAATCGCCGGTCAGGGTCAGGGTTTCCGTTCCCCCGTTGACGATGGTCACGGTGGCGCTGGTGGTCCCGTTCGCGATGGCACTGACAACCGATCCGGCACCGACTTCAAGCTTGTTGGTTCCGAACAGGCCTTGGATCGCGATTCCACCCGCGAAGGCGCCGGGCTGGAGCGTGTTCAGGAACAAAACGCCATTTTTACCGCCGAAGACGACCGTCCCGCCGTTCACGGCGCCGTCGAATTCGAGCACGCCGTTCGTTCCGATATTGAACTGCGTTGTGTCGGTGCCCGCGACGGAAACGTCGGACGAGACGATAAGGGTGCCGCCCGCGAGATCGAAGGCGCCGGAGCCGTCAATCACACTCTTGCCGGCACCGTCGGACATGATCATCGCATTCGCGCCGGAACCGACCACCACATGCCCCGACGCGCCAAGAAGCAAAGTGCCCGCGCCGTTCAGGCCGAGGTCCAGCGTGCCGGCTATTGCCAGGTCCAACGTGCCCGCGGCGATCGTCGCGGACGTAAGGAACAGCGCGGGATTGACCGCCCCGGTTAATCTAAGCCTCGCACCCGCGTTATTGACGATAAGAACCTCGTCGCCCTCGCTGTTCGCGCCGACCGCCACGATCGAGGCAGCCGTATCGACAACCAGTGTCTCGGTAGTGTCGAAATACGGGGGACTGTCCCAACTGAGACTGTCGTTAAAGAGGTTGGTGCTTGTTCCTGTCCAGGTGATTGCGGACATTGTTTCCAGCGCTCCTGAGATGTCGATCCAACATTGCTTCCCGACTGGCCGCGAAAAACGCGACTTGCTCATGCACGATACCTGTCATCATGCCCCGAATTCCGGCCGCCGTCAACGCGATAATCTCCCGCTGACGGCGGCGATCTAAGTTCATACGATGGCGCGCGACGAGCCCGAAATCAGGCCACGCGGAAAAATTCCGCGGCACGGCACCAGACCGCCCCCATGAAAACCCCGCGACCGGGCCTCGCCCCACTGAAGTGTCGGAAAAGTTTACACCGCCATGCGTCGCCCCACACGAGCGCGCCGCCACGGCATTTCACCGGACCGCGACGGACGCCCCTCCCCTTGGCGTCAACCGAACGTTCGGACGAGGCGGCAGCCGGGACAACACCAGCGACCCCTGGAAACCCAATGTCCGGCGGCGGGAGAGGAGGCGGCCGCCGATCCCGCGCGCGCCACGCGACCGCGGGCCTCGAAATGGAAAGACTCAGGGCATCGAAACGTCGGATTCCTTTACACAGCGGCGGCCAGGGTCCGCTCAGACATTTTTAATGCATTGTAAATATTCATTTTTTTCAGGTGGCACGCCGCTTGCTCCAACTCATCCGAAGACCGATGAAATCGCTTCCGCCGGCGAAGCCCTCGAAGCGGGCGAATTGGATTATAGACGCAAGGAGTAGACCTCATGGCTCTGTCAAAATCATTTTTAGCCGCGCTTGGCGTGGTATGTGTCGCCGGTATCGCAGCGCCCATCGAGGCAGGCGCGGCGGCGGTCTTTTTCGATGGCCTGAGAAACTCGCTCGGAAACCCATCCTTGACCGCCCAAAACCCAGCGTTGAACGGCGCCAACTTCAACGGACAACGGTTTACAACGGACGCGTCATCGACCAAGGTCGACGATATCGTCCTGTCCCTGCGGACCAATGGAACCGGATCGGCGATCATCACACTCTGGACCGACAACGGATCAAACGCGCCCGGCAGCAAGCTGGGAACCATCGCGTCGATCTCATACGGGCCGGGCGGGCAACTTGCCACATCCGCGGCGCAGCAATATATCAATATCGGGAACATCGGCGCCCTGGGTTTCGCGAATGGACTTAGCACCAACACGAACTACTGGATCGAAGTAGCAGCGGCGCCCGGCCCGACCGGCTCCCTCAACACCTTTAAAGGGAACACCCCAGCGAAGATCGGTGGCTCCAACGACTACATCGGAAACGGCACCGCGTTTGTCACAAACGCGATGATGGCGCTGTGCGTCAGTGCCGATAACGGATGCCTTACCTTGGCAACGACACCGACAAACCAGCTCGCGGTTGTCGTTGGCAATAACGAAATTTTTGGCGACGGCTTCATACTCAGCGCAAACATCGACGCGCCGGAACCGGCAAGCCTGGCGATCCTTGGGGTCGCGTTGACCGGCCTCGGGTTGCTCCGTCGCCGTCAGTCCCGGAAGACCGCTCAGGCCTGATCGACGATTTAAATTTTACGCGCTTTGGCGCCGCCGTGCGAATTGGCACGGCGGCGTCTTTTAACGAGAACCGGCCGTTACCTGCCGAGGACCGCGCCCGGTTGCCCTCGATCGCCGATCTTCAGGACGATCCGGTCAAGCTGGCAACGGCATGGTATGGCGCGAGCGCCAGGTTGCCTGACGCTACCATGGCTGAGCACAACTGCGTCGGTGGCCTGAACCGGGCGGCCCATCGCGCACTCCGGGCACGCTGGATGAGATCAGATCGAACCATGACAATGGCCTCCCGCGACAGGGGTGCGGGACACAATCGCGATTCTCGACCGAACAATGCCAGCCATTGAACCCGGGTTCAAAGCGGATTGCGATACCAGACTCCGGAATGCGTGACTCTCACCTCACCGCGTCATCGCCCGGCCCATTCGATCACCGGACGTAGCGGAAAACCGAATTTGTGCCGCTCCCGGTCCCCCGATCTGGTCGGTGGATGACGGGGAGAGGCAGTGCCAAACATGGAATATTCATTCCGCGATTGTACGACACGTGTAGGACTCGATCGAGGGAGGGCCATGACAAGGAGGAAGTCCGCACGCCCCCGTCCGACGATCGCGGCACCAAGGCCCAGCGGCCGTGAACAACCTTAACCCTCAGCCGCCGCGCACCCCGGCCTCCCGCCGCGTATCCCCTTCCGCCGCCGAGCGCTGGTCGTACGCATCGACGATGCGCGCCACCAAGGGGTGCCGCACCACATCCCGGTTTTCGAACCGTACCACCTTGATGCCCTGCACGCCCTCCAGCGTCTCCAGCGCATCGCGCAGACCGGAGCGTGTGCCCATGGGCAGATCCACCTGAGTCAGGTCGCCGGTGATGACCATGCGCGTGCCCTCACCCATGCGAGTCAGAAACATTTTCATCTGCACGGCGGTGGTGTTCTGGGCCTCGTCCAGAATGGCGAAGGAATGCGCCAGGGTGCGTCCGCGCATGAAGGCCAGCGGCGCGACCTCGATCTCGCCATTGGTCAGGCGGCGCACCACCTGATCGGCGGGCATCATATCGTGCAGCGCGTCGTATAAGGGGCGGAGGTAGGGGTCGACCTTCTCCTTCATGTCGCCCGGCAGGAAGCCCAGCCGTTCGCCGGCCTCCACCGCCGGGCGGGACAATACGATCCGGTCCACCTTCCCCGCCTGCAACATCGCCACCGCCTGGGCCACGGCGAGGTACGTCTTTCCCGTGCCCGCCGGCCCAACCCCGAACACCATCTCGTGCGAGGCCAGCGCCTCCATATACCCAACCTGGCCTGGGCTTCGCGGCCCGACGGCGCCTTTGCGGGTCCGGATCGCCGGCATGTCGGACAATGGCAAACGCGGGTCGGTCTCGACTTCCACCATTTTGATCGCCGCCTCCACATCCGGACGGCCCACGCTCTCGCCCCGTTCCAGCCGCCGCCACAGTCCTTGCAACGCGGATTGGGCCGCTTCCACCTTTGCCGAGTCGCCCGCGATCGCGATCCGGTTCCCCCGGCAGGACAGCCTGACGCCCAACGCCTGCTCGATCCGCACCAGATGCCGGTCGTGGTCCCCCAGAAGCAAGGGCAGCAGCATGTTGTCGTTGAACTGGACGGTGATGGCCTTACCGCCCGCGGGCGGGACGGCGGCGGGGACGAAGGATCCGGCGATTTGGGTCAAGCGCTGAGTCTCTCCTGAACAAGGGTTCCCGATAGCGAGTTTGGCAGAGCCGCGTCGATTCGCACCGGCAGGTCCCGCCCGGCGAGAGAAGGCACGCCCAGGACGTGAACGGGTTGAAGATATTGCGATCGTCCGGCGACCTGGCCGGGGTGACGCGCGGGGCCGGTAAACAACACGTTCATTTCCCGGCCGACACAGGCGGCGTTGAATCGTGTTTGCTGGTCGCGCAACAGCGCCTGAAGCGCCTGCAAACGGCGGTCTTTCTCGGCTTCCGCCACCTGACCCGGCGCGCCCGCCGCCGGGGTGCCCGGCCGCTGCGAGTATTTAAAGCTGTACGCCTGCGCGAAGCCAACGTCGCGCACCAGCGCCATCGTCGCCTCGAAATCCTTCTCGGTTTCGCCGGGGTGGCCGACGATGAAATCCGACGAAAACGCGATATCCGGACGCGCCGCGCGCAACCGGTCGGCGAGTCGCCGGTAGTCGTCGCCCGTGTGCTTCCGGTTCATCGCCGCCAGAATGCGATCCGAGCCCGACTGCACGGGCAGATGCAGGAAGGGCATCAGCATGGGCAGGTCGCGATGCGCCGCGATCAGATCGTCGTCCATGTCGCGGGGGTGCGAGGTCGCGTAGCGCAGGCGGCCCAGGCCCGGCAGTTCCGCCATCGCGCGCAGCAAACGGCCAAGGCCCCAGGCGGCGCCGTCGGTTCCCGCGCCGTGCCAGGCATTCACGTTTTGCCCGAGCAACGTGATCTCCCGCGAACCCTGCGCGATCAGCCGCCGTGCTTCCGCCAGGATCGTCGGGGCGGACCGGCTTTGCTCGGCGCCGCGGGTATAGGGCACGACGCAAAAACTACAGAATTTGTCGCAGCCTTCCTGAACCGTCAGAAACGCCGTGACGCCCTGGGGGGCGGATTGTTCGGGGAGGTGGTCGAACTTGTCCTCCGCCGGGAATTCCGTTTCGATCACCGCGCCCCCGGCCCGCGCCGCCTGGGCGACCATTTCCGGCAGACGATGATAGGTTTGCGGGCCCAGCACGATATCCACGTAGGGCGCGCGGGCCAGAATTTCCTTGCCCTCGGCCTGCGCCACGCAGCCCGCGACGGCCAGGATCATGCGCCCGCCGGACGCGTCCTTCAGGCGGCGCAGGCGGCCAAGCTCGGAGAACACCTTCTCGGCGGCTTTGTCGCGGATATGGCAGGTGTTGAGGATGACCATGTCGGCGCCGTCGGGCGTATCCGCCGGCGCATAGCCCAATGGCGCGAGCACGTCGGACATGCGGCCGCTGTCGTAGACATTCATCTGACAGCCCCAGGTGATCACATGCAGACGCTTGCGGCCCGCCGGGCCAGAGGGGAGGGTTGTCCCAGATGTCATCGACCGATCTCCGCCGTGCCCCAACGGACAGGCCCGTTGGCAACGGCGGGAGGAATCGTCGGGCTGACGCCCCTGGTCAAGCGGGCTGGCGCAAATGAGTGCTCCGGACTGTGCCGCGAGTGTGCCGGAGGGAGGGGTGGGGTTGTCAATGGATTCCATCGGTAGCGGAATTTTCCGCGCGGGGCACACCCACAACAGCCGCCCGCGGCCTCGCTGAGACAATCGATTGGGGACCGCCGATCGCCGCGCTTCCCTTCACGGAGCCAACGCGGCTTGCTCCCCTTGTCTTCACCGGCGGATGAAACACACCGCCAGCGACTCGCCATTGGGGCCGTTGGGGTAGATGCGCTGGGCATCGTTCCAAACAACCGCGACGCCCGCGCCCGTCGCCCCGTAAATCGCGTGCCAGACTTCCCGCGCGAGCTCTGGGTCGGTCAGAAGGTCCGTCGCATTGCGACTCGCCCGGGCGCCTTGATCCGCCAGAAGACGCCACTGCCCCGCCTTGACGCGTACCGCCTGCGATCTGGTGACGGCGAGTATGAGGTTCGAATTCGTATCGAAATTGTAATTCCCAGATGTGTAATCGGCCGCCAGAACCACTTCGACCTTGTTGAAGCCGTACCGGTTCGCCAAAAAAACCAATGCGGCCCCGTCGTCCAACTCGATATGCGCCGCGGCGACGAAATCGGATACGGCCCGTGGCGTGAGACCGGTGTATGCCGCGAAAGCCTGATATATGCAGATTTCATCGGCCCGGAGTTGATCGAATGTCTTGGCCATGCCGGTCTCTCCCATGCTGGCTCGGCATAACACAATTTCCCTCGCACTGGGAAACAGCTCCGGCCCGCCCGCCAAACCGCGGCGAGATCGCGAGTCTTACGCCATGACCAAAGCCAGGAGATTCTTTCACACCGGGATCGCGGCGCCGGGAGACCGGCCGGGGAAGCCCCGGATCGCCCGGCCCCCGTCTGCCTCCACGACCGCGTCGAGGCAAAACCCGTCGCTTGGTCCGCCTGACTTCGAAAGACCCGCCCCATCGGGCGATCCGGCGACCCGCTCAGCGGTTCTGGAAACAGGCCCGCCCGCGTCGCCCAGATGATAGCCGTGCGGACACACCAGCCGTTCGTGGCGCCGCTCCTCGCGCTCACGCTCGCGATAATTCGGCCGGCAGCGCCCGTAATCGTTCATGTGAAAGCCCGGTCCGCAGCCGTCCCGGACCGGAACCCTGGGCGAGCCGGTATCGGACCCAGAGCGCGGGAAAACACCCGCCATGGCGGGCGATGCCATCGAAATGGCGAGGGTCAGCGCGAGAAAGGCCTTCATTTTCGTCTCCTGTGACCAAGGAACCTGATCGTGCAAAGCGAACAAGACGAAAATATGGCACAAAGTCCCATTTGAGGAAACGCCTCGGGAAACACTCAGGCGTGCGCGCCTTCCAGGTAGGCCGCCCGTACCTCTGGCCGCGCCAGCAGTTCCGCCCCGGTTCCGGCCATCGAAATCGCCCCGTTCACCAGCACATAACCCCGATGCGCGAGCCGCAACGCCTGGAACGCGTTTTGCTCCACCAGCAGCACGGTCAATCCCGTGCGCCGGTTCAACGCCCGGATGGCGCCGAAAATCTGCCGGCACACCAAGGGGGCCAGCCCCAGCGACGGCTCGTCCAGCAACAACAGGCGGGGGCGCGACATCAGGGCCCGCGCGATCGCCAGCATCTGCTGCTCGCCGCCCGACAATGTGCCGCCGCGCTGCCCGATCCGCTCCTTCAGGCGGGGGAACAGTTCGAACACCTCGGCCAGCGTCGCCTCTGAATCGGTCCGCCCCGCCGCCTCCGCGCCCATGAGGAGGTTTTCGAGGACCGTCATGCGCCCGAAGATCCGCCGTCCCTCCGGCGATTGGGCGATCCCCCGCCGCATGATCGCATGCGTCGGCATTCGGGTGATGTCGTCGCCCTCGTGCCGGATCGTGCCCTCCCGCGCCTGGGGGCTCCCGCACACGGTCATCATCAACGTCGATTTGCCCGCGCCGTTCGCCCCGATCAGGGTGACGATCTCGCCCTGGTTCACCTCCAGATCGACACAACGCAGCGCCTGCACGGCGCCGTAGAAGGTGGAGACGCCGGACAGGCTCAACATCGCCGTCATGCCGCCTGCCCTTCCACGTCATCCTCGTCGCCTTCGCCGAGATACGCCGCGATGACGGCGGGATCGGCGCGCACCTCGGCGGGCGAGCCATCCGCGATCTTCCGCCCGTGATCCAACACCACGACATGGTCGGAAATCCGCATCACCACGCCCATGTCGTGCTCGATCAACAGCAGCGAACACCCGCCGTCGCGAATGCCCAACAGCAGCTCGTTCAATGCCTCCGTCTCCCGCGGATTCAACCCCGCGGCGGGTTCGTCGAGGCACAGCAGCACCGGGTCGATGCACATCGCGCGCGCGATCTCCAGCCGCCGCTGCGCGCCATAGGGCAGTTCCCCCGCCGGATCGTCGGCGCGGTCCAGCAAGCCGATCCGTTCCAGCCAGTGCCGCGCTTTCTCGCGCGCGAGGTCCTCGGCCGTCCGGTATCCCCGGGTGCCGAACACCGCGAGCAGGCCGAACCCGCTGGATGCCATTAAGGTGTTGTGACGGGCGACCAGCAGGTTCTCCAGCACCGTCATCCCCGCGAACAGGCGGATGTTTTGAAAGGTCCGCGCCACCAGCGCGCGCGCGGCGATTCGGTGGCCGGGCATGCGCTCCAGCGCGAACCGCGCGCCGCCGGGGTGGGTCAGGACGATCCCGCCCTCGCTGGGCTTATAAAACCCGGTGATACAGTTGAAGACCGTGGTTTTTCCCGCGCCATTGGGCCCGATCACCGCCGTGATCTCGCCCATGCGGGCGTCGAAGGACAGATTGTCCACCGCTTTCAACCCGCCGAACCGCATCGTCAGACCGGAGACGGAGAGCATCAGCGCGCCTCCATCAGAATGGTTGGCGCGCGCGAGGACACCATCCCCCGGGGACGCAATACCATCACCACCACCAGCGCGAGACCGAACACCAGCATGCGGTACAAGGGCAACTCGTTGGCGATGCCCGCGAACAGCTCGCTGCCCATTTGCTCGGCCAGAAAACTCAGGAAAGAGCGCAGCAATTCCAGCCCGCCGACCATGACGATGGCCGCCAGCGCCACGCCGAGTTGCGACCCCAGCCCGCCCAGCACCACGATGGCGAGCACGGTCGCGCTTTCGATGAAGGTGAAGCTTTCCGGCGAGATGAACGCCTGCCGGGTCGCGAAAAACGCCCCCGCGAAGCCGCCGAACATCGCGCCGATCCCGAACGCCGTGAGCTTGGTCACCGTGACGTCGATGCCAAGGGAACGGCAGGCGGTCTCGTCCTCGCGCAGCGCCTCCCAGGCGCGGCCCAAGGGGGTGCGGCGCAGGCGCAGGGTGAACCAGTTGGTCAGCAACGCCAAAGCGAGAATGACGTAATAGAGAAACGTCACCCGCTGGATCGTTTCGGGTTCCAGGTTGAAGAACCCAGCGAAGGTGCCCTCCCCCCCGTCCATGCTGAACGCGAGTCCGAACAGCGTCGGCCGCGGAATGCCGGTGATGCCGTTGGGCCCGTGGGTGAAGGAGACCCAGTTGATGAGAACGACGCGGATGATCTCGCCGAACGCCAGCGTGACGATCGCCAGGTAATCGCCGCGGAGACGCAGTACCGGAAAGCCCAGCAGGATGCCCGCGAAAGCGGCGAGGATGCCGGCCAGCGGCAGGCAGGTCCAAAACCCCAGCCCGAAATTCTCCGCGAGCAGCGCGTAGGAATAGGCTCCGACCGCGTAAAACGCGACATATCCAAGGTCGAGCAGCCCGGCCAGCCCGACCACCACGTTCAGGCCCCAGCCCAGCATGATGTAGGTCAGCACCAGCGTGGCCAGATCGACATAATAACGTGACCCGCCCAATGGCAGAACCAGAGCGAACACCAACAGCGCCGGTGCGACCGCCTGGCCGGCGCGCCGGAGCGCCTCGTTCGTGGCGGGCTTTCGCGGCACGGGCGGGCCCGGCGCGCGGGTCAGCATCAGCAGCCGGCCGGCGAAGACCAGCACGACCACCACCGCGACGGCGATGGGGCGCGCGCGCAGGGTCAGGCCGTTGTCGCCATTCTCCGTGACCAGGCCGATCAGCGGCGCGAACAAGCCCAGCGCGATCAGCGCGGACAGGCCCGCGTCGCGAAAGGCGCTTTGTGTCCGGGCTTCGGTCATACTTTCTCGACCTCCGCCCGGCCCAGAATGCCCGTGGGCAGGAAGATCAACGCCACGATCAGGATCGCGAAGGCCGCCACGTCCTTGTATTCGACGCTGAAATAGGCCGACCAGAACACCTCGATCAGGCCGATGAGCAGCCCTCCGAGGACCGCGCCGGGCAGGCTGCCGATACCGCCCAGAACGGCGGCGGTGAAGGCTTTGACGCCCGCGATGAAGCCGATGAAGAAGTCGACGACTCCGTAATACAGCAGGAACATCAACCCGGCGACGGCGGCGAGCGCGGCGCCGATCGCGAAGGCTATGCTGATGGTGAGGCTGGTGTCGATGCCCAAAAGGCTCGCCATCCGCAAATCCTGTTCGCAGGCGCGCATGCGGCGTCCCAGCGGGGTTTGGGTCACCAGCCAGGTAAAGACCGCCAGAATGAACAGGGTCGTCAGGGCAATCGCGATTTGCATCCAGGACAGGTTCACCGCGAACCCGCCGGACTCCATGATCTGGAAGCCGCCGGGAATCAGCGTGTCCAGCGGTTTGACCCGGGCGCCCTGGCTGACCTGGACGAAGTTCTGCAAAACGATGGACATGCCAATGGCGCTGATCAGCGGCGCGAGGCGGAACGAGCCTCGCAGGGGCCGGTATGCCACGCGCTCCACCGTCCAGCCGTACAGCGCGGCGAGGCCGGCCGCGAAGAGCAGGGTCAGCGCCAGTGCGATCGGCACCGCGGTGACACCCAGCGACGCCAGCCCCAGCAGCGCGATCAGCGACAGGAACGCGCCGATCATGAAGATGTCGCCATGGGCGAAGTTGATCATGCCGATGATGCCGTAGACCATTGTGTAGCCGACGGCGATCAGCCCGTAGATCATGCCCAGGGTGACGCCGTTGATGAGTTGTTGCAGCGCATAGGCCAAAGATCGCGACTCCGCGAAAAGGGTTGCCCATCGGGACGATGCGGTCAGCAAACACACGCGTCCATGGGCTGGCAAGGCCAGACGGGAGCGGCGTGGCGCCTTA
>CANJJS010000032.1 GCA_947474705.1 Acetobacteraceae bacterium
GTCAGACTTGAAACCGCGCTCAATCGAGGGTTCATCGCGAACCCCGGAAAAACACGACAAAGCCAAACCCGTCCCAGTCAATAAAGACCGAAACACGAGGGCGCCGCCAACGTATCCCTTCCATTTCTTATGCTGTTGTCAAAGAACTCAAAGCAACCAACACCGACGGACCGCTCTTCGCGGCACACACGGCTGGTTTGCTTTGCTGACCACCGCCTCGGCTCAGACCGAAGAAGTTAACCAAGCCGCGAGACGATTGCAAGAGCTTTCGTTCGGTCTCGGTGAGGGCGATGTAGGCCAGTCGACCGGGGCCGTCAAGCGCTTCGGCCCGACTTTTTTCGGTAATGTGAATTTGATTTACCGCAATTTTTTGCGCGCGCCCGTGAAAACCCGCCCAAACCCAGGCATTCCACCACGCCACACTGCGACGCGCCTCGTCGAAAAACCCGCCTTCGCGTGTCCCCGATGCGCCAGGGACACGCGAAGGCCGTCGTCTTTAACGCGCGGCCGCCTTGGCGCGCTCCCGATCCAGATCCGGGACATTGCTCGCGGAGGCGCTCAGCATCGACGACTTCGTGACCGCCAGCGCCGCCGCCGCCGCCTCGTTCTCGTTGATCTTGGTCATCACCGCCTCCCGCGCGCGGTTGAAATACTCGCGGTTGGTCGCCACGAACTCACGCGACTTCCTCAGACCGGCGAGATACCCGTTGATCTCCGGCACCACGTACCGCGCCACCAAATCCCAGCTTCGCATCGTGTTCTCGGGATTAGCCCAGTCGTGGACGAAGCCGACGACGGTGCCGAAGCCGCCGCTGATGTCGATGACCGACTTGATCGTCTTCACGAGATCGTCGGGCGTCCCGATCGTCGCCGCCGCGCCATCGACGAACGCGGTTTTGTCCACGGCCTCGTCCGGTGTCCTGAAGGGACGCGCGCCCGGCCGTTGCAAGGTCGCCGTGATATACTCGTTGTGGTGGCGCATCAGACCGTCGCGCGCCTCGGCGCGGGCTTTTTCGCGGGTCTCCGCGATGTGCCAGCTCAGCAACACCCGCCAGTTCTTCCGGTCGACGACCTGACCGTGTTTCGCCGCGGCCGCCTCGGCGAAGCCCCATTGCGTCGGCAGCGCGTTCAAACCTTCGGCGGACAGCGACCCAATCGAGATGATTCCGATCCCATGCTTACCCGCGAGCGTCATGCCGGACGGGCTGATCTGGGACGCCACGGCGAAGGGCATGTCTTCCTGCAACGGCAGGAGCTGCAAAGCCGCGTCCTGCATCGTGAACCAATCGCTCTTCGCGGTCACGCGCTCGCCCTTGAACAGCCGGCGGATGATGCCGATGGCTTCGTCCTGCCGGTCCCGCAACAACATGGGATCGACGCCCAGCGTGTGCGCATCGGACGCCAAGGCGCCCGGCCCGGAGCCAAAGATCGCGCGGCCCCCGGTCATGTAATCCAACTGCACCATCCGTTGGGCCACGTTGAACGGGTGATGATACGGCAACGAAACCACGCCGGTCGCCAGTTTGATCCGCTTCGACCTCTCGCCCGCCGCGGCCAGGAACATTTCCGGCGAGGCGATCATTTCCCAGCCGCTGGAATGGTGCTCGCCGCACCAGAACTCGTCGTAGCCAAGTTTGTCAAGATGCTCGACAAGATCGAGGTCGCGACGGAACTGCAACATCGGGTGTTCGCCGATGGGGTGGTGCGGCGCGAGAAACGCGCCAAAATTCAAACGGGACATACGGGGACTCCTGACGATTACGATCCGGGCCAAAAAGGCTCGCCAGAGCCTAAGTGGGGACCGCCGTCAGGGCAAATCGCGACCTATCGGAGCGGAACGGTCAGGGCGTTGTATTCGTAAAGCCAGTCGTAACGTTGCGCGACCTTTTCCGGTTGAAACTCGCGATCGACATAAGCCGCCGCGCCGGCCGCGTCGCCCAGTGCCGGGTTATGGAAGCGCTTTGTGTTCTCAGCCGACCCGCGCACGATCGCCGCGGTACGTTCCAAACGGGCACTTTCGTAACGGCGCAAACCTTCCACGACATCGTCGAAATCCTCCAGACACCGCGCCAACACCACCGCGTCCTCCAGCGCCATGTTCGCCCCCTGCGCCAGAAACGGCAGCGTCGGGTGCGCGGCATCGCCCATGACGCAGACACGTCCGTCCGCGAAATGGTCCAGCGGCTCCCGGCCCAGCAGCGCCCACTTGAACGGAATGTCGATATTCCGTGCAATCGTCTTCACATCCTCGTGCCACGGCGCCAGGTCGCGCAAACATTCCTCGGTCGTTCCGGGAACGGTCCAGGATTCCACGCGCCAGTCGTCGCGCTCGATGACCGCCACGAAGTTGAGAATTTCGCCACGGCGCAGCGGATAGGTCACGACATGCCCGCCCACGCCGATCCAGTTGTTTCCCACGAGTTGGCGTTGGTGCGGCGGCAGCCGTTCCATCGGCACGAGCCCACGCCAGGCCATGATGCCCGTGAACTCGGCCTTGCCATCGCCAAACATTTGCTGGCGGATCTTGGAATGCACGCCGTCGGCCCCGATCAGGACGTCGCCCGACGCGGTCTCGCCGTTTTCCAGCCGGACCGTCGCCTGGCGGCCATCCTGTTCGAATCCGACACAGGCGTTGCCGGTTCGGATCGCCGCCGGATCGGCCCGGCGGACGGCATCGAGCAGCACGGCGTGGAAATCGCCGCGATGGACCATCCAGTAAGGCGCGCCGAAACGCTGCACGGCGGACTCGCCCAAATCGAAGGCACGCCAGCGCTGGCCCGTGCTCCAGAGCCGGAATTCGCGGCCGGCGGGCACGCAGACGACCCGCTCCATCGCCTCCTTAAGGCCCAGAGCGATCAGCAGCCGCGATCCATTCGAGCCAATCTGGACACCCGCGCCCACCTCCCGAAGCTCGGAGGCCTGTTCGAAAACGCGTACCTTGTGACCGCGTTGAATCAACGCGAGGGCCGCGGTCAGACCGCCAAGCCCCGCGCCGGCGATCAGGACATCACGCATGGCCGCGTTCCTCGCGCCACAGACCCAGCATGTCCTGCACGGGACGGTCGGAGAAGCTGAACAGCACCGCGTCCGATCCCGCCCGATGCCGGTGCGTGTGCCAGGACGGCACGACGAAAATATCCCGCGGCTTCCACCGGAAGACCCGATCGCCCACGATCGTTTCCCCGGTGCCTTCGACGACGGAATATATGGTCCCATCCGTGGAGCGGTAGGGCGCGGTCTCGAACCCCGATGGCAGCAACGCCATGAACGCCCCGATCGTCGGCATCGGCGACCCGCCCGTCGCGGGATTGATGTAGCGCAGCTTATGCCCGTGGCAGGGATCGGGCGCGCCATTGCGGGCCATCGTCGTCAGCGCCTCCCGCGAGCGGGCATAGGGATAACTGAACACCGGCGAGGATTTCGTCACGGGCTTCCAGTCCACCGGCACCATATTGGCGCCAAAACGCGCCTGGCTGTCGCCCACGGGCCGGGAAATAGACTGGCTGTCGTCGTTCGAGGGCTCGGCGAAGCTCGCGTCCAGCATCTTGATCATGGGCACGTCGAGCCCGTCGAGCCAGACCATCGCCCGGTCCGTTTCATTGCCGTGATCGTGCCAGGTCCAGGGCGGCGTGATGACGAAGTCGCCGGGCTCCATGATCGCGCGCTCACCCTCCACGGCCGTATAGGCGCCGTGGCCCTCGACGATGAAACGCAAGGCGGACGGGGTATGGCGATGGGCGGGCGCCACCTCGCCGGGCAGGATCATTTGCAGGCCGGCGAACAGAGAGTTGGTGATCCGCGACTGGTCTTTCAGGCCCGGGTTTTCCAGGATCAGGACCCGCCGCTCCGCTTCCTTCGCCGTGATCAGACCACCTGATTCCATCATGAACGGGCGCACCACGTCGTCGTAATTCCAGTGATACGGCAGCGCGGACGACGACGGTTCGCGGGTCACAAGCGCGTGCAACCGTTCCCACAGCGGCGCGAGGCTCTCCGGCCCAATGCGGTCGTAAAAAGCCTGGCGCTCAGGCGCGACTTGGGTGGCGGTCATGGCGAGTTCCCTTCCGATGGTCCAACCGGCGAACCACAACACGCGAAAACCCCGCCACGAACCCCGGAACAAGGGATCGTGGCGGAGCCCGCCGCGTCAACACACGCTCGCCAAAACAGAACATGCCACAGCGTCGCACACCGCGGCGTTCGCTGTCACCAGTGGTTCGGCGGAGGCGGACAGACCTGGGGCTCCGCCCCAGACCCCGTGGGGGGCGCTGCCCCCTCAACCCCCGCCAAGGCAGGGCCTTGGATGCCGTCTCGTTGGGGGAGACGAAGAAGGGGGCCTACCGTGGCGGTTGAACCGCCTCGCATGGCCCCCTTCTTCGTCTCCCACAATTAAATAGGTCCAGGGCCCCCGCCCTGGTGGGGTTCGAAGGGGCAAAGCCCTCGCGGGGTCCGGGGCAGCGCCCCGGGTCCCTCCACCGCCGCCGAATCACCGGCTCAGGCGGCCTGTTTCGCCAGCATGCCCATGGCGATCATGGTTTCCGCGATCTGAACCGCATTCAGCGCGGCGCCTTTTCGCAAATTGTCCGATACGCACCAGAACGACAGACCGTGCTGCACGGTCGGGTCCTTGCGGATGCGGCTGACATAGACCGCGTCCTCGCCCTGGCATTCCAGTTGGGTGATGTACCCACCGTCCTCGCGGACATCGACCACCTCGATCCCCGGCGCGTCGCGCAGGGCGGCGCGGGCTTCGCCGGCCGTCACGGGATTGGCGAACTCGACATTCACCGCTTCGCCGTGACCGATGAAGACGGGGACACGCACGCAAGTGGCATGCACGGCGATGGCGGGGTCGAGGATTTTCTTGGTCTCGACGACCATCTTCCACTCTTCCTTGGTGGACCCGTCGTCCATGAATTTGTCGATGTGCGGGATGCAGTTGAAGGCGATTTCCTTGGTGAACTGCTGCGGCGGGCTCTGTTCGTGCACGAAAGACGATTTCGTGTGGTTGAACAGCTCGTCCATGCCTTCCTTCCCCGCGCCCGAGGTCGACTGATAGGTCGAGACCACCACGCGCTTAATGCCGAACGCGTCGTGCAGCGGCTTCAGGGCGACGACCATCTGGATGGTCGAGCAATTCGGATTGGCCACGATCCCGCGCTTCGCGAACTGGCGCAGATGGTGCGGATTGACCTCCGGCACCACCAGCGGAATGTCGGGGTCCATACGGAACTGGCTGGTGTTGTCGATCACGATGCAGCCCTGCGCCGCCGCGCGCGGCGCGTGGATCGCCGACACCGACGCGCCCGGACTGAACAGGCCGATATCCCAGCCCGTGAAATCGAATGTCTCCAGGTTCTGAACTTTCAGCACCCGTTTATCGCCGTATGAGACCTCCGTGCCGGCCGAACGGCCAGACGCGAGGGCGGCCACTTCCGACACGGGGAAGTTCCGCTCCACCAGGGTTTTAAGCATTTCGCGTCCGACCGCTCCGGTAGCGCCGACGACCGCGACCCTGTAGGCCATGTTCCGTACTCCTGCGAGAGAAAGGAGAACGCTTACCGGCCGGAGGCCCGCCAGGCAAGCGGAACGCGCGGAAATCGGCGGGCGAACTTTGCGGCGCGGACCGCGCGTGGTTTGCTGGCCCGTCTTTTGGAAGCCGGTGTTGTGGAGAATCGTCCCATGCTCGATCGCGTTCTGGCGCTGGCCGCCGCCGTGGCGCTCGCTTTGTGCGCCGGAACCGGCGCCCGTGCCGCGTCGCCCGTGGCGGTCGAGTCCGGCCGGTTCATGGTGGTGTCGGCGCAGCGCCTCGCGGCGGAGGCCGGGGCCGAGATTTTGCGAAATGGCGGCAACGCGATCGATGCCGCCGTGGCGGTGGGCTATGCCGAGGCCGTGACGAACCCCTGTTGCGGCAATATCGGCGGCGGCGGCTTCATGGTCGCGCATCTGGCGGACGGACGGAACGTGTTCGTCGATTTCCGGGAGACCGCGCCCGCGTCCGCCCGCCCGGATATGTATCTCGGCCCGGATGGCAACGTCGTCCCCGGCGCCAGCCTGCGCGGCTGGCGCGCCGTGGGCGTGCCGGGCACCGTGCTGGGCCTGGATACCGCCCTGACCCGGTTCGGCCGCCTGCCGCGCGAACAAGTCATGGCGCCGGCGATCCGGCTGGCGCGCGAGGGCTTTGTCCTGACACGCGGCGACACCGACATCATGGCGCGCTTCGCCGGGGCGATCCGCCGCGATCCCGTCGCCTCCCGCGTGTTCCTGCGGCCCGATGGCACGACGTTCGAGCCCGGCGACCAGTTGCGCCAGCCCGATCTGGCCGAGACCTTGTCGGCGATCGCGCGATCCGGACCCGACGCGTTTTATCGCGGACCCGTCGCGGCGGCGGTCGCCCGGGACAGCGGCGGCGTCCTGACCGAAGCGGATTTCGCCGGTTACGCCGTCACGGTGTCGGAACCCCTGCGCTGCTCGTATCGGGGCTACACGGTGATGTCGGCGCCGCCCCCGTCGTCGGGCGGCACCGCCTTGTGTCAGATCCTTGGCGTGGTGGAGGGCTACGACCTCCATGGCTTCGGATTTCACGGCGCCCGCGAAATCCATGTGCTGACGGAGGCGATGCGGCATGCCTTCGTCGACCGCAACAATTTTCTCGGCGATCCGGCGTTCGCGCGCATCCCGGTGGAGGCGCTGTTGTCGCGGGATCGCATCGAACGCATTCGCGCCCAGATCGGCGACCGCGCCACGCCCTCGGTCCAGACCGTCGCGGGAAACCCGCCGCACGAACGCCCGGAGACAACGCATTACTCCACCATCGACCGCGAGGGGAACGCGGTCGCCACGACCTATACAATCAATGGCGGGTACGGAGCGGGGGTGATGGCGGCGGGCACCGGCTTTCTGTTGAACAACGAAATGGACGACTTCACGATCAAGACCGGCGCCGCCAATTTCTCCGGGCTGGTGCAGGGGGAACTGAACAAGATCGCGCCGGGAAAGCGGCCCTTGTCCTCCATGAGTCCGACGATCGTCCTGCGGGACGGGCGGGTGTCGTTGGTGCTGGGATCGCCGGGCGGCGGGCGGATCATCACCATCGTCGCGCAGGCGATCGTGAACACGATCGACCATGGCATGGCGGCGCAGGAGGCGGCGGACGCGCCGCGGATCCATCATCAATGGCTCCCGGACACGATTTTCGCCGAACGGCACGCGTTGTCGCCCGACACCAAAAGCGTCCTGACGGCGATGGGCCACGCGGTGACCGAGCAATCCAACTGGGGCGCGATCGCCCTGATCGCGGTGGGACCGGAAAAGCCCACGGGCGCGCGTGCCGCGTCGTCCGGGACTGATTCCGTATCGGGCGGATCGATGCGTCCAGGCATGTTTTACGGTGCGATCGACTCCCGCCGGCCCGCCGGCGCCGCGATCGGAGAATAATCCAGCCAACCGCTGGAGGACTCTGGCTGCGTCAAACCATGACCCAACGAGGCGCCGCCGCGGAAAACCCGGATAGGCGACGCCCGTCAGGACCGCCGCGCGAACACCGGGGTTGCCGCCGCGCCGGTTGACGATAGCGCGGCGTTCCTACGCGGCCCCCTGGTCCAGGGCGTACACGCCGCCGAACAATCGCTCGCGATCCACGCCACGCCTTCGCGCGCATCGTGGACAAGGCATTCATGGGCCATCCGCTTCCTCCAATGCCTGTACTCGGCTGGCAGGCACCCTGGGCCGCGGTCGCATCCAACAGCAGCCTGGCACGGGCCGTCCCGCATCGGGAAGACGGAGACCGTCACGCCACCGCCAGCGCCTCCGCGCGGCGCGACGGCGGACGCACCGTCAGTCCGATCAAAGCCCCCGCCAGGCCGATCGACGCCGACGCGACATACAACCAGCCGTAACCGCCGAAATGGTCGAACAGCCACCCGCCCACCGGCGGGCCAAGCGCCATGCCAAACGTGGAAATCATGGCCACGACACCGAACACGCGGCCCATGATCCGGGCCGGGAAATACTCCCGCACCAGGATCGCGTAGAGCGGCATCGCGCCGCCATAGGAGAAACCGAACAGCATCGACACCGCGTACAGCGAGTCGAGATCGCGGGCGGTCAGATACAGGCCGATCGCGAAAGCCTGCAGGAACAGGCATCCAACCAACGTGCGCTTCGCCCCCATGCGGTCGGCCAGCAGGCCGCAGACGATCCGCCCGGACAACGCCGCCAACCCGGCGGCGCCGAGCACGGTCGCGGCGGTCAACGGCGCGATACCGCAGTCCGCCGCATAGGAGACCATATGGAAGATCGGGCCGGAATGCGCGGCACAGCAGGCGAAATTCGCCAGCGACAGGCTCCAGAACACCGGGGTCCGCAGCGCCTGAGCGGCGGTCATCCCGGGGTCGGCCCGGCCCATGGCGGACTCGGCGGCGGGGGATACGGGCTCGGCCGGCGGGGCGGGCCGCAGCAACAACGAGGCCGGCACGATCACGGCGCAGGAAATGACGCCCAGACCGAACATGGCATAACGCCAGTCATGCCCGGCCATGAGCCAGCGGGCCAGCGGTGCCATCGTGGCCGTGCCCAAAGCGAGGCCGGCGGACACGAGCGACACGGCGAGGCTGCGATTGCGCGTGAACCAACTGGCGGCGGCGGCGGTCAGCGGCACATAGAACGCGCCGACACCGGCACCGACGCTCAGACCGTAGGTGGCGAGGAAACCGAACAGGCTCTCGGTCTGGCTGGCCGCCATCAGACCGAGCCCCTGGATCGCTCCGCCGGACATGACGACGACCCGGGCGCCATGACGGTCGTACAGCGCGCCCCACGGCAAGGCCGCCACGCCCATGGCCAGGAACGCGACCGTCGAGCCCGAGGCGACGCTCGCCCGAGACCAGCCCTGTGACTCGGCGATGGGCAGCAGGAAAACGCCGAAGGACATCAGCATGCCCATCCCAACGCAGCCCACCAGGGCGCCGGTCGCGACGATCGCCCAGCCGTAAAAGAATTTCATCCCGGAGGTCCCGTGAGTGATTTCGACGTTGGTTATACCCCAGCTCGTGAAAAATCCGCGCTTGACCCTCGCCAGCCGATGCCAGGGCGATTTTGACGCGCGAACGATCCGCTCCGGCTTCCTGGACCCAGAATCCCGCTACGACCCTATTGAACTGGCTCGCGACCGTTTCCCAGCCCCTGGGCGAGTCAAGGTTTTGGACGGTTGATACCACCGCATCGCCCGGTGTTTTTTCAGTAACCCGGTAAATCGCGGCCTCAATACCCACGCGTCCAGTCGATCATGTTCCGCAACGGCCTGCCCTCGATGTAAGCTGAAAGATTATCGCGAAACACCTCGATCGCGCCGTGCAAATCGCGATCGCTCGCGCCCGAGATATGCGGCGTGATGCAAACCCGGGGATCGGCCCACAGCCGGTCCACCGGCGGACGCTCGAACTCCCCGTCGTAAACGTCCATGATAACGCCACGGAAGCGGTTCTGTTCCAACGCGTCGGCCAAGGCTTCCTCGTCCACGATCTCCCCACGGGCGACATTGACGAGAATCCCGCCCGGCTTCATCGCCGCGAAACGTTTCGCGTTGAAAAGATGGGTCGTTTCCGGAGTCCACTGGCAGCAAATCGCGACGATATCGGCCTCCGGCAGCAACCGGTCGAGGTCGTCCGCCCCGCCCATTTCCACGAAGCCCATGGGCAGCGGCTCCTCCGGCCGAGCCCGGCTGCGCGTGCCGGTCACGCGCATGCCAAGGGCGGCGCAGAGACGCCCAACCTCCAGCCCAATACCGCCGGCGCCGACAACCAGAACCGACTTCCCCGCCAGCAGCCACGGCCGGTACGCGCGGGCGTCGAACGCGGCATCGCTCCGTTCGATCGGAATCCGATGGAAGCTCTTGGCGGCATGCATGATCCCGGTCACCGCGTATTCCGCGATCGCCAAAACATTGCCTGCCCCGCGAGAGGTCGTGACGATCGTATCGCTGCCCCAGAGATCGCCGCCCAACAAATTGCTCGCGCCCGCCGGGCGTTGATGGAACCATTTCAGGTTCGGCGCGCGCGCCCGCAGATCTTTTGGATAGGGCCAGCCGCCCAAAACGATTTCGGCGGCGGCCAGCAGACGGTCCCGTTCCTCGCGAGTCCCCTGCCCCATGGAGCCGGGCGCCAAATACCTGGCCGAGGTGAAGGCCGGCCACGTCTCCCGTAACTCTCCGTCGAACCACCCCCCGGCGTCCACCAGATGGACATCCGGACTGACGGCTTCGATTTTCGCGCGATCCGCGGCCGACAACCGCGCGAGGCTCAAAATTTCAATCGCACGCATCGCAAGGTCCTTGGCTTTCGTCGAAACAATCCGGGCAAGGCCATTCAGCCCGCCCGCGCGCGGAGCTCGTCGCTTGGACGGACATCCGTGGAACGGCCATAAACCGCCAAAGCCGTCAGCAGCACCGCGCACAAAACGCCGAAAAGCACGCGGTAAGAAATTTCCGATCTGGCGCCGTCCGCCAAAGGTTCGAACCAGCCCAGAATGACCCCGGACAGAGATTGCATGCAAGCGACCCCGAGCATCACGCTGGCATTGATCGTGGCCATGCCGCGTCCGATCAGACGATCCGGCAGCAGCGCGCGGCCATGCGCCATGATCATGGTGCTGGACGAACTGACAAACCCCATCGCGACCAGCGCCACCACCGGCACCCACGCCGGCGGATGGTCGAGCACGGCCAGCAGCCCCATGATCCCGGCGACCGTCAGCGTGCCGGTGAACGCGATCCACTTCCGTGTATCCAGCACCCGGTCCAGCGGGCTAAACACCAGCATGCCGATTTGGTAGGCCACCACCGCCCCCATCAGCACATTGCCCGACTGGATTTTCGTGAGGCCGTGAACCTCGCGCAGGAACGGTCCGCCCCAAAGTCCCTGCACCGTGAAGGTGCACGCGTAATTCGTGAAATTCAGCGCCAGGATGAAGGGAAGTTTCGGATTGCGCAAAACCTCCATGAAGCCGCGCCCCATCTCGCCCAACGTCTCCGTGCGGCGCGCCAGGAAAGGATGGCCGGGCGGCGCATCGCGGACGATCGCCAGCACCGCGACCGCCGCGACGGCGGTGAAGGCCACGACGCCGCCGAAAACGACGCGCCACCCCGCGGCCTCGGCGGCCCAGGCCAGAGGGGTGGTGGCGAGGAGGTTGCCGATGAGGCCGATGGAAAGGACCCAGCCGGACATGGTGGAAAAGCGATCGGGCGGGAACCAGCGGGAGATCACCACCATGCTGCCGATCAGCATCACCCCGAAGCCCGCGCCCATCAGCATGCGCCCAGCCCAGAGATACGGCAGCCCAGGCGCGAGCGTGAAAATTGTCCCGCCCGCCACCGCCAGAACAAGCATGCCGAACACGGTCAGCCGCGGCCCATAACGGTCGAAGAAGAAACCGCAGGGGATCTGCATCGCCGAAAAGCCAAGAAAAAACGCGCCGGTCAACGCGCCAAGGGCCTCGGGCCCGATGGCGAGATCGCGCATCAGGTCGAGGCCAATGGTGACGTTGGACGCCCGGAAAAAATGGCTCGCGACATATGCCGCCGACAGGGTGGCGACGATCACCAACCCCTGCCGCCGCAACGCGGGCGTCATCTCAAACGACATGATGTTATGAATCCGTACCGGTCTATTTCGGGATGCGACCCATCATGATCGAGACATCGCGCGCGAGCTCCAGCGCCTGCTCCATGTTCAACGCGGTCGAACGCTGGAACGTCCGCTTGGTCTGCCAAAGGAATTCCTTGTTCCAGCCCGAAAGCTTCTCCGCCATCGCCATGGCTTCGTCCATCAGGCGATCGTCCGGAACCACGCGATTGACCAGGCCAAGTTCGTACGCCCGTTGCGGCATCATGTTATCGCACAACGTCAACAACTCGAACGCGACCTTCCTGCCCATCAAATGCACCGCCTGTGCCGTCACCGTCGTCGCGGTCAGCCCAGCTTTCAACTCGGGATAACCGAAACGCGTGCTTTCCGCCGCGACGGTGAGATCGCTCCCGAACGCGAGGCCGCACCCCGCGCCAAGCGCGTAGCCGTGCACGGCCGCGATGATCGGTTTATCGATCCGGCCCAGAAGTTTCGTCAGCGCGATATTCTTCTCGCCATGGGCGATCAATTGCGGCCTTGTCTCGACCGTCAAAGGCCGTGGCACCGAGGTATCCGCGCCGGCGCAAAACGCCCGCCCGGCTCCCGCCAAAACCACGACCGTCACACCATCGTCCGCCTGCGCGGCATGCAACGCATCGGTCAGCGCATGCACGAGGTCCGCGTTCAACGCGTTGAGTTTGGACGGGCGATTCAACGTCAGAAGGCGCACCGCCCCCCGTGTCTCCGTCAGCAGCACATCTTCCATGGCGCGAATTCCTTTTGCCATCGGTTCAATAACGAGACGACCGGCCAAAGCCGGTCGTCTTTCCTGGGCTGACGCCCCTCAGACCATGAAACGCTTTCCCTGCGTGTCGTAGTCGGGATAGCCCAACATCGTCCGCAGTTCGGCGGGCGGCAGGGCGCTGGCGGATTCCGCCTCGCCCGCGACCAGCGCGGCGATACCGGCTTTGATCCCGGCCGCCGACGGCGACAACATCCCTGTCGGATAGGTCCCGATCTTAAAGCCCAACGCCTCGGCCTGAGAACGCGACGGCGTGGCGCGCGGAGCGCCGGGCGACAGCACGGCGAAGGACGGACGCCCCGCGGCGGCGGCCACGGCGCGCCCAATTTCGGCGTCATCGGCCGGTGAATCGAGGAACAGAATATCCGCGCCTTCCTCCACATACATCTCGATCCGCGCGACCGCCTCGTCGATGCCCTGCGTCGGGCGGCAATCGGTGCGCGCCAGAATCAGAATGCCGGAATCTTTCGCGGCCTCGACGGCGGCCCGGATCTTCATGCGCGCCTCGTCGCGCGGCAGGCACGGCTTACCGGCGGCGGTCAGCGCCCGAGGGGTGATCTTGTCCTCGATCAGAATGGCGGCGGCCCCCGCGCGGCCATACGCCCGGACGGTCCGTTGCACGTTCATCGCGTTACCATAGCCATGATCGCCATCCGCGAGCACCAGCGTGTCCGGCGCCGCGCCACGGACCATGTTGAACGAATCGAACATCTCGCCAAACGACAAAAGGTCGAGATCGGGTCCGCCAAGACGGCTGGCGGCGACACAGGAGCCGGACAGGAACGCCGTGCGAAACCCCGCGGCCGCGGCGAGTTTGGCGGTCAGCCCGTCCCATACCGCCGGCATGGTGACAAAACCTGGTTCGGCCAGCAAAGCACGCAAGCGATCGGGCGGAGTCATGGCGTTTCCCTCGAAGTTGTTTCTGGGGATGAGGATAAGCGAAAGCCCCGCGCCGACCAAGCCGCCGTCTCTTGCGCCGCACCGGACGGGCGCATTAGCGTCGCCGCGAACGACCGTCCAAGAACCCGGCCACCCATGAGAGGCATGCGCCATGAAGTTCCTGACCGATGACATGATCGGCGGCCTCGCACCGGCGGAAACGTCGTCTTTCCCCTCCCCTGTTCCCACGCAGATCGTATCGAGCGACGAATTTCCTCCGGTGCCGCAAAGCCCGCGCCAACGGGAAGTCGAGGCGCGGTTGACGGAACTGAGCGACCGGCTCGCGCGGCGGCAGGGACAGTCGCGGCGGCGGTTCTTCCAGACGGCGGCGGGCATGGCGGCGTCGTTCGTCGCGATCAATCAGGTGTTCGGCCCCATCTTCGATGTGTCGGAAGCCGAAGCAGCGACGCCCGAACTGGCGCAGGCGAGGGCGGATGCGCTGTCCGGCCAGTTCGTGATCGACGGACACACGCATTTTCTGCGCGACGATACAAATCTGACGGGTTTCATCCGGGGCCGGGAGGCGGTTGGCAAATTTGGCTGGAACAAGGCCCTCGCCGCGAAAGAACAGACTCTCGACGACCTGAAATACGGGAATTACGTCAAAGAGATTTACATGGACAGCGACACGAAAATCGCGCTGCTGTCGAACTCGCCGTCCGATGTGCCGGGCGACTGGTTCATTCCGCAGGAACAGGTGTTCAAGACCCGTGACATGGTGAACCGGGAGGCGGGGTCGCGCCGCATGATGGCGCATTTCACGATCACGCCGGGACAACCGGGATGGCTGGACCGCGTGGACGAAGCCATCGAGCGGTTCAAACCGGAGTCCTGGAAAGGTTATACGGTCGGCGACAATACGCACAAGGAACTCGCCGCCCATCCGTGGCACGCGGACGACGCGAAGCTGATGTATCCCTTTTACGAAAAAGCCGCGAAGGCCGGTATTCGTAACATTTGCATTCACAAGGGCCTCTTCGCGCCGGCGGTGGCGGAGCGGTTCCCGCGGTTACGCCCCTACGCCGATGTCAACGATATCGGGCGGGCCGCGAAAGACTGGCCGCAATTGAATTTCCTGATCTACCACTCCGCGTATCGATGGGTTGGCGGCAATCCGGCCGATGGGATGAAAGAATTCGACACGACCGGGCGGAGTTCGTGGGTGTCCGACCTCGCCGAAATTCCAGAGAAATTCGGTGTCGAGAATGTCTACGGCGATCTCGGGCAGTTGTTCGCGTGGACAAGCGTGGCTGAGCCCCGGCTGGCGGCCGCGCTGATGGGGATTTTGGTGAAGGGGCTTGGTCCGAGCCGCATCCTGTGGGGCACGGACGCGGTCTGGACCGGCGCGCCGCAATGGCAGATCGAGGGGCTGCGGCGTTTGGAAATTCCGGAGGATATGCAACGAAAGCATGGGTTCAAGCCTTTGGGTGCGGCCAATGGGCCGGTCAAAACCGCGATTTTCAGCGGCAATTCGGCTCGGTTATATGGGCTGGAGAAGCATGCGGGGCTCGCGGCCCAGGATCGTTTCGCGGCGATGAAAGGGGATTACGAACGGTCCGGGGCTGGACGGAGCAATTTGCGGTATGGGTATGTGAGTCGCGCCGGGTAGGCCGGGGCGTTCCACGCCTCGGCGAAGGCGCGGGGCGGGCAAAACGAACCGTCCGGCGTGGCTCACATCGATCCAGCGGCGCCGACGCCAGGAACGATGACGCCGTGAGTGTTGGGTCCGCGGAGGCCTGAATCAAAAACCCCCACCTGGAGGGGCGGGGGTTGGAAGCTGACGCCGCGCGAGGGCTTGATGTCACCCGGCGCGCGGCCGCCCCTTTCGGGGTCTTGAATGCCGATCCTTTGGGAGGAGAGCGGCTGACGACGATTAAGGTAGGTTACTGGAGGGGTTTTGTCAATGTGGCGATGCCAAGGGAACTGAGAATCGCCTTGCGGATGGCCTGCATATCCACGCGTGGAAGCGGCGTCGTGAAGTAGGTTCGCTTACCCTTGGGGTCGCGTCCCATACGTATCAGATCCAGCCGCGCGAAGGAAACCGCGTAGATCATATCGGCTTTGACCCAGTTCGGTCCTTCATCCCAGGGGCGTGGCAGTCTCAGGTCCCGCAACTCCACGTGCCAGGGCATCGGAACATGGGGAACGCCGGTGCTGAGCGGCACAATCGTGCAAAGGCCCTTCCGCGCCGCGATCTGGGGGCTGACGACGATGGCGGGCCGGCGTTTGACCATTTCCGGCGGCACGAAGCCGTTCTGGAAATCGCAAACGACGATCGTTCCTGGTTTGGGATGATAAGCGATGGGCATGAGCTATAACGCCCTGGGCGCGCGACGGCGGACGCGCCAAATGAAAAAAGCGGCCATCGTGTTGTGGAAGGACATCGATGTCTCCGATCCGGAACCGGCGACGATGCCGGCGCCAAACCGGATAACGACAGAACATTGACGAAGACTGAATCGCCGCAGGCCCAGACAACACCCTTCCCCTCCCCCCAATTCCCTGCCACCTTCGCACCCGCACAACCAGACACGAGACCCGCCATGGACCCCACCATCGCCGCCCTCGCCAAAGCCGCCGGCCTGGACAAAGCCCTCGCCGATTTCCCCGAAGACATCGAAGCCGCGGCAACCCAGGCCCTGGGCCACGCGGGCGCCGTGACCTACCCCACCGATCCCGCCGCCGAGCCCTGGCCGCCGATGAAGGGGGAGAACGCGCTGTGACCGATCTTCACTGGCTGTCCGCCGCCGAAATTTCGAAGGCCTACGCCGCGCGCACCTTGTCGCCGACGGAGCTGACCAAGGCCCTGCTCGCCCGCATCGGCGATCTCCAGCCCAAACTCAACGCCTTCATCCGCCTCGACGCCGACGCCGCGATGGAGGCCGCGAAAACGGCGGAGGCCGAACTCAGCCAGGGCCGGTCGAGGGGGCCGCTGCACGGCGTACCCGTCGGGATCAAGGACATCATCGACGTCGCCGGCCTGCCCACCACGGGCCATTCGAAAATCCTCGTCGATAACATCGCCAAACAGGACGCCGTCTGCGTCAGCCAGCTTCGCAAGGCGGGCGCGATCGTCATGGGCAAGCTCAGCACGCACGAGTTCGCCATCGGCGGGCCCAGCTTCGACCTGCCCTTTCCCCCCGCGCGCAATCCCTGGAACCCGAGGCACCATCCCGGCGGTTCGTCCTCCGGCTCTGGCGCGGGCGTCGCCTCCGGCATGTTCCCCTTGGCTCTGGGCACCGACACCGGCGGGTCCGTGCGCAATCCCGCCAGCGTGTGCGGCATCGTCGGGCTGAAGCCGACCTACGGGCTGGTCAGCCGCCGGGGCGTCTTCCCGCTGGCCTTCACGCTCGACCACGTGGGACCGATGACCCGCACCGTCGCCGACAACGCGTTGTTGCTGGAGGCCTTGGCCGGTCACGACCCGCTCGACCCCGGCAGCGCGGCAACCCAGGTCCGAGGCTTCGGCGCCACGCTCGACCGTGGGGTGCGCGGCCTGCGGATCGGCTTCATCCGCCATTTCCATGAAACGGACATGCCGGCCCATCCCGACGTCACCGCGGCGCTGGAGGACGTCGAGCGCGTGCTCCAGGTGGAAGGCGCCCAGGTGGACGCGGTTAAACTGCCGAGCCTGTCGGAATTCGCGGGGATCAACCGCGTGATCCTGTGCTCGGAAGCCTGGTCGATCCACGCCCCTTGGCTGCGGAGCCGCCCCCAGGATTACGGTGCGCTCGCCCGTCGCCGGTTGCTGCCCGGTGCCTTCATGACCGCGGGCGACTATGTCGGTGCCCAACGCCGCCGCGCCGAGTTGATCGCCGCCGTCAACGACAAGCTGCGCGATTACGACGTGCTGATGTGCGCCAGTTCCATGGACCCGGCCAGCGAGATCGAGGACGCCGCCGAGACCGCCCGCACCTACCCGCGCCAGGCCCGCGCGCCCTTCAACGTCACGGGCCATCCGGCGCTGGCGATGATGTCCGGCCTGTCTGGCAACGGTCTGCCGGTCTCCGTGCAGTTCGTCGGCCGGTATTTCGACGACGCCACGGTGCTGCGGGTCGCCGCGGCGTATGAGAGAGCGGCCGGCTGGTATAAGAAGCATCCGCCGATCTGACACGGGAAGACTTCATGAACGGACCAGCCTCGCGGGTGTTCTTCTCGCAACGCCTGCGCCTGCATTACGTGGATTGGGGGAACCCGGACGCGCCGCCGTTGCTGCTGGTCCACGGCGGGCGCGACCATTGCCGCAACTGGGACTGGGTCGCGCGGGCGCTGGCGGACGAGTATCACGTCATCGCACCCGATCTGCGCGGGCATGGCGACTCGCAATGGTCGGATTCCGGCCATTACACAATGGCGAACTACATCTACGACCTCGCGCAGTTGATCGATCAGCGGCATTTGGCGCCGCTGCGAATCATCGGACATTCGCTGGGAGGCAATATCTCGCTGCGTTACTCCGGCATTTTCCCGGAAAACGTCTCCCACCTCGTCGCCATCGAGGGCCTGGGCCCCGGCCCCCGCTCCCACGTCGAAGCCGACCGCAAACCGATCCACGAACGCATGCGGTCCTGGATCGAGGAACAGCGCGCCTACGCCGCCCGCACTCCGCTCCGCTACAAAACCCTGGAAGACGCGCACGCCCGTATGCGCGAAGCCAACGCCCATCTCACGCCTGAACAGACCCGCCATCTGACCGAACACGGGATCAACCAGAACGAGGACGGGACCTATAGCTGGAAATTCGACCAGTATGTCCGGCTCTGGCCCGCCTACGACATGACCCGCGAGGCCATCGCTCGTCTCTGGTCCCGCATCGCCTGCCCCACCCTCCTCGTTCACGGCCTCGACTCCTGGGCCAAACCCCCCTCCGCCGACGGACGGATCGATCACTTCCAGAACGCGCGCGCTTTGCCGGTCGCGGACGCCGGACACTGGGTCCATCACGACCAACTCGACACATTCCTGAACGAAGTCCGGCCCTTCCTGCGATCCGACGCGCCCTCGGCCTGATCGGCCACTCCCATCGCCGCTCCCTGGCCTCCCGCCCTTGGCCGGCCGCGGTGTTTACCGGCCCGCCGCGTCATGCGACACAACGTGGCACCGAAGCCACGCTGAGCCATGACATCCGAGAACCAATCGCCGGAGACACCGACCGCACCATGGGATCTCGCCGCCGCGCGCCGGAACGCCGCGGCCGTGGCGCGATGGGTCAGTTTCGGTTCGCTCGGCCTGATGTTCTGCCTGTGGCTGGCGATTTTCACGTCCGCCCACTCCGTGCGCGAAGCCGCTCTGGGCCGCGCCACATCCGCCGCGAGCAACATGAGCGCGGCGTTTTGCCAGGAAGTCGACCACACACTGGCGACAATCGGCGCGGCGATGGACCTCACCGCGCGCGAAATCCGCGCCGATCCGTCCGGCTTCCGCCTGGATCGATGGGCGCGCGAACTGCCGGCCCTGGCACGCCCGACCATGTTCGTGTCCCTGATCGGACCCGACGGGAAACTCGTGTCCACCACCATCGAAACCGACGAACGCAACGTCGATCTGAGCGATCGGGAGCATTTTTCGATCCACATCACGAACCCGGAAACCGGACTCTATGTGGGCGTTCCTCTGCTCGGCCGCGTGTCCAAACGCATGATGCTGCAGGTCACGAAACGGGTTAACGACGATAACGGAAAATTTCTGGGTGTTTTGGTGTTCGGCCTGGCACCCGACGACCTGACCCAATTGCACCGTTCCGTCGATATCGGACCGCGCAGCCTGATCGCCCTGGTCGGTCTCGACGGCAAACTCCGCGCGCGCTTCGGCGTCACCCCGGACGGCACCCCCGCGGTGATTGGCGGACGCTGGCCCCTCACCCTGGACCCCGACGCCTCGAACGGCGTGTTCAGTTCCGGCATGGTGGACGGGGTCGCGCGCATCTACTCGCTCCGCCGCCTGCCGGGATATCCCCTGGTCGTCGCCGCCGGGCTGAGTTTGGACGACGAAACCTCGGACGCGCGAACCTATCTGGTCCTTGCCATAGGCATCGGCATCGCCGCCAGCCTGCTTCTGGGCGGGCTGAACCTGCTACTGGTCCGCGAGATTCGCCGCCGCGGTCAGCGGGAAGAGGAACTCGCGCGCGAACACGCCGCCCTGGTCGCCGCCCGCGCCGCGCTGGTGGCGGAACAGGCGAAACTCGCCGCCGTCAATCGCGAACTGCAGCACAGCAGCACGCGCGCCGAATCGGCCAATATCGCGAAATCGCAATTCCTGGCGCAAATGAGCCACGAACTCCGCACCCCCTTGCACGCGGTGATCGGATTTTCCGAACTGATCGCGCACCACGTCGCCCCACTGCCGGATGCCGGCCTGATCGGCGGTTACGCCAACGACATCATCAAATCGGGCCGGCATTTGCTGGAACTCATCAACTCGATCCTGCACCTGTCGAAAGTCGAGGCGGGATCGACCAGCCTCGCCGCGCACATGGTGCGGTTGAGCGAAGTCCTGCAGGACAGCGCGACCACGATCAGAGAACAGGCGGCCGAAGCCGGGGTGTCGGTCGATGCCTTGCCACGGTCGAAACTGCCCACGATCCGCGGCGACACGACCAAACTGCGGCAAATTTTCATCAATTTGCTGTCCAACGCGGTAAAGTTCACCCCGCCTGGCGGCTCGGTGACGGTCTCGGCGCGCCGCGGCCCGGACGGCGCCCTCACCGTTCTGGTCGCGGATACCGGGATCGGGATGACCGAGACGGAAACCGCAATCGCCCTGGAACCGTTCGGGCAGGTCGAAAACACGCTGGCGCGATCATACGATGGCACCGGTCTGGGCCTGCCGCTGGCGCGGCAAATGGCCGAACTGCACGGGGGCCGCCTGAACATCCGCAGCCTGAAAGGCACCGGAACCACCGTGGAGGTTTGGCTGCCACCCGACAGAGTCGAATGGGACGCCCCGCCCTGACGGCCAAAAGGGCGCCGCCACCCGCGCGATGGCCCGGAAGGCAGCCCGGCAACCGGCATTGACTCGCCCCCCGCCGACCCGCCATAAGCCCCCGTATCCGGGCAAGACATGTCTCCCGGTCCCCGCCCAACGCGGGGGCTACGCCGCTCCGCGAAGGTTCGCGCAGCGGCGCGCTTTCGTTTTGGACCACGCGTAAAGGGGTTTTCCCGTGTTCGAAGCACTGTCCGACAAACTCTCCGGCGTATTCGACCGCCTGCGGAGCCGGGGCACGCTGAACGAAATGGACGTCGCGGAAGCGATGCGCGAGGTCCGCCTCGCGCTGCTGGACGCCGACGTCGCGCTGCCCGTGGTCCGGGATTTTATCAATAAGGTCCGCGACCGCGCGCTGGGCGCGGAAGTGTTGCGGTCGGTTTCCCCGGGTCAGCAGGTCGTCAAGATCGTCAACGACGTGATGATCGAGTCCCTGGGTGGCGAGGGCGCCGTCCCGATCAACCTGAACGCCGCCGCGCCCGTGCCGATCCTGCTGGTCGGCCTGCAAGGCTCCGGAAAAACCACCACCGCGGGCAAACTCGCGCTGCGCTTCAAAACGCGGCTGAAAAAGAAAATCCTGCTGGCGAGTCTGGATACGCAAAGACCCGCCGCGCAGGAGCAGCTCCGGCAACTCGCGGAACAGGCGGGCGTGCCAAGCCTGCCCATTATTCCCGGCCAGACCCCCGTGCAGATCGCCAACCGCGCGATGGATACCGGCCGGCGCGAAGGCTACGACATCGTCCTGCTCGACACCGCCGGCCGCCTGGCGATCGACGAAGCCTTGATGCAGGAGGTCAAGGACATCCGCGCCGCGACCAACCCGGCGGAGACGCTGCTGGTGGTCGATGCCATGACCGGCCAGGACGCGGTGACCACGGCGAAAGCCTTCCACGACGCCATTACCGTCACCGGCATCGTCATGACCCGCATGGACGGCGATGCCCGCGGCGGCGCGGCGCTGTCGATGCGCTTCGTGACGGGCGCCCCGATCAAACTGATCGGCGTCGGCGAAAAACAGGACGCGCTGGAGGATTTCCACCCGGAACGCGTCGCCGGCCGCATTCTCGGCATGGGCGACATCGTCGGCCTGGTCGAAAAAGCCTCCGAAACGATCGACCACGCGGAAGCCGAAAAACTCGCCGCGAAGATGATGCGCGGGAAGTTCGATCTGGAGGATTTCGCCTCGCAGCTCCGCCAGATCGAGAAAATGGGCAGCCTGTCGGGCATCCTCGGGATGCTGCCGGGCGTTGGAAAAATCAAGCAGCAGCTTGAGAACGCCGATATCGACAAGAAAATCCTGAAGCGTCAGGCGGCGATCATTTCGTCGATGACGATGAAGGAACGCCGCCTGCCCGACCTGATCAAGGCCAGCCGGAAGAAGCGCATCGCCGCCGGTTCCGGCACCACGGTGCAGGACGTGAACAAGCTGCTGAAGCAGTTCGACGATATGACGACCGTCATGAAGCGCATGAGCAAGATGGGCCAGAAGGGCCTCATGCGGAACGGTCTTTCCGCTCTGATGCCGAAAGGCATGGGACAACAACGCCGACCATTCTGAGTTTCACAGGAGAAAGCCGCACATGGGTCTCAAGATCCGCCTCGCCCGCGCGGGCGCCAAGAAGCGTCCCTACTACCACATCGTCGTGGCCGACAGCCGCAGCCCGCGCGATGGCCGTTTCATCGAGAAGCTGGGGTCCTACAACCCGATGCTGCCGCAGGAGCACGCGGATCGCATTCGTTTGCAGCCGGAGCGGATCGCGCATTGGCTGAAGAATGGCGCGCTGGCCACCGAACGCGTCGCCAGATTTCTGGGCCATGCCGGCCTCGCGCCGATGCCCGTGTGGAAAGAGCAGCCGATCCAGTCCGCGCCGAAGAAGAAGGCGCAGGAGCGTCTGAAGGCCGCCGCCGACGCCGCGGCCGCCGCGGAATAACGTGACGGAAAAGCTCATCCTGTTGGGCGTGGTGGGACGCGCGCATGGCGTGCGCGGACGCGTGCGTGTGACCAGTCACACCGCCGATCCCGCCGCCTTGACCGAGTATGGACCCTTGTCCACCTCGGACGGGCGGCGCTTCACGCTGCGCTGGAAGAGCGAAGGCGTCGCCGAGGTTTTCGACATTTCCAGCGGGCAGCCGGTGAAAATCTCGGATCGAAGCCAGGCGGAACGGCTGACCAACACGCGGTTGTTCATCGAACGCGGCAAACTGCCGGAACCGGAGGCGGACGAGTTCTACCTCGCCGATCTGGTTGGACTGACGGCGGTCGATGGGAGCGGCGCGATGGTTGGGACGGTTTCGGCCGTGCACGACTATGGCGCCGGTGCCAGCCTGGAAATCGCCCAGGACAACGCCGCGTCGCTTCTGCTGCCGTTTACTTTGGCCTGTGTGCCGGAGGTTTCGATCGCCACGGGACGCGTGACCATCGCGCAACCCGATGAGATCGTGGTGGCGGGGGAAGCCGCGGACCAGGAAGATGCCGCGTCCGATGGACCGGTCGCGCCGGGCCATGATGAGGGGCACACGCCCGTCGATGGCGGCGTGGAGGTGGTGGCATGACCTGGCGCGCTTCTGTCCTGACCTTGTTTCCAGAGATGTTTCCCGGCTCTCTCGGCCATTCCCTGGCCGGACGAGCGCTGGAAAATGGCATCTGGTCGCTGGACGCGGTGCAAATCCGCGACTTCGCCACGGACCGGCATCGTTCCGTGGACGACACGCCCTTCGGCGGCGGCGCGGGCATGGTTCTGCGTCCCGACGTCATGGACGCGGCCGTGGCCTCGGTCGCGGATGGGCGGCCGATCCTGTGCCTCACCCCACGCGGGCGGCGTTTCACTCAGGCGGACGCGGTGCGTTTGTCCAGTGGCGACGGCGCCATTCTGGTGTGCGGGCGGTACGAAGGGATCGACCAGCGGGTCATCGAGCAACGGGACATGGAAGAGGTCAGCGCGGGCGACTTCGTGCTCTCCGGTGGCGAGCCGGCGGCGTTGCTGCTGCTGGACGCGATCGCGCGGTTGCTGCCGGGCGTCATGGGCGCGGCGGACAGCGCGACCGAGGAGAGTTTCGTCCACGGTCTCCTGGAATACCCGCACTACACGCGTCCCGCTGAGTGGATGGGCCGGCGTGTGCCGGACGTTTTGCTCTCGGGCCATCACGGTGCGGTCGCCGCCTGGCGCCGCGCGGAATCGGAACGAATCACCCAACAACGCCGGCCCGATCTGTGGGCCGCGCATCTTTCGGCGCGTCTCGCGCCCGCATGTTGAAAGGACAACCGCCATGAACATCATTCAGCAGTACGAGGCCGATCAGATGGCCAGCCTCTCCGCCGCCCGCGCGGTGCCGGAGTTCGCGCCGGGCGACACCGTCCGCGTGGCGGTGAAGGTGGTGGAAGGCGACCGCTCCCGCACCCAGGCGTTCGAGGGCGTGTGCATCGCGCGTTCGAACAAGGGTTTGAACAGCAACTTCACGGTTCGCAAGATCAGCTATGGCGAGGGTGTGGAGCGCGTGTTCCCGCTGTATTCGCCGACGATCGCCGAGATCGTGGTGGTTCGCCGCGGCGATGTCCGCCGCGCCAAGCTGTATTATCTGCGTGGACGCCGCGGCAAGTCGGCGCGCATCGCCGAGAAGGCGCGCGTGCTGGATCGTCCGGACGCCGCCGCGCCGGCCGCCGAAGCCCCCGCCGCGGAATAAGCGGTTCCCGGCGGCCCCGCGCCGCCGGTTCTCCCTTTGCCGTCCTTGCCCTCTCCCGATCCCGGTCGGGCGAGGGCGTTCGCGCGCGTCGATCCCCGGTGCGACACCGCTATGGTGGCCGTACATCCACGGAATGAAAACTCGAAGTCAGGCACAATATCTCCTCGTCATCCCCCGACTCGACCGGGGGACCGGGAGCGGCACAATCCCGCCTTTCTGGCACTCCCGGTGGCCCGAACAAGTCGGGCCATGACGAGGAGAGGGCGTGCCAGACGGCGGATTTTCATTCCGCGGATGTATGACCACCGTAGCGCGACACCGTCCGGCATATATCCCGGTTTTGTCCCCCCGGTTTTGTGCCATTGACATCCGCCAGTTCATCGGTCGAGATTTTGGCGGGTGCCGTGGCGGGCGATTTTCGCTTGCCGGCCAATCCGGGAGATTCGATCATGTCCGCATCGTCCAGCGGAGCCGCCACAGCCGGGGCTCTCGCCGTCGCGAAAATCCGCGAGGCGTTAGGGGAACTTGGCAAGCTGACTGTCGCCATCACGCAATTCGACAAAAAAACCAGCGTGCAGTCCTGCGCCGCGACGGCCCAGGTGATCCTGGATACGATCAGCCAGGCACCGCTTACCATGGGCCGCACGACGGTCACTGTGCAGCCATCGGGCCTGTTCGCCTGCTTTCAGAGGCCTTATTCGATGCCAATGAGCGTTGAGGCGATGCTCGAGGAGATGGAGTTTCTGCTGCGCCGGCAGATCGTCCTGTATGTCGGCATCGCGAACGATCATCACTTCTGCATCTTCCCGGTCGACGATCAGAACGTGTCCATCTTGCAAGGTTTCCAGGGTTCCTACACGCTGGTGGACTGGTTCGCTTACCGCGGCGACGGCCTCCTGAGCAAAAAGGACCTCTTCGCCAACCTGACGAAACTCTTCTCCGGGAATGCCAAAGACTGGATCGATGCCGCGCTGACGTTGTTCGCCTACCGGCTGGCGTCCGTGCAACCCTCCTTCGCCGCGCGCGTCGAGCAGGAAATGCGGGAGTGGTTCGGTGGCGCGCCTTATGTCAAGTCGTACGGCTATAAGCCATTGTAGGGGGATGGCGAGGGCACGTCACCCTCGCCATCCGGCCGATCAGTTGTAGTTCAGCTTCAGGCCCGGTTCCGGCCACTGCATCACGCCGAGGCGGCCGGTGTCGGACAGCGTGATATACGCCGTCCGCATGTCCGGTCCGCCGAAGCAGATATTGGTCGGATAGGTGTCGGGCATCTTCACCGCGCGGACGATGTCGCCGGCCGGCGAGATCTCGGTGATGTAGCCGGTGGACAGCGTCGCCACGCAGATATTGCCGCTCGCCATCACCGCCAGGCTGTCGAAGCGCGCGTTGCTGCCCAGACCCGCGATCACCCGGCCGCTGTGCGCCGCGAAGGGTTTCGGGGCTTTCAGCACGCCCGGCGCCTCGATGTCGAACGCCCAGAGGCGCGCGCCTTCGGTGTCCGCGACGTAGATGGTCTTGCCGTCCGGCGACAGGCCGCAGCCGTTCGGGCTGAGGATCGGGAAGGCGATTTCCTTCACGCTGGAGCCATCCGGCAGCGCGTAATACAGCCCGCCGTGGTCGCGATGGCGCGCGTAACGCTTGCCCAGATCGGTGAAGTAAAACCCGCCGGAGGTGTCGAACACCAGATCGTTCGGCGCGGACAGCACGTGGCCGTTCACTTCCTTATAAAGCAGCGTCGCCTCGCCGGTCTTCGGGTCGAGCCGTTGCACCGATCCAAACTTGTAATCCGGGTGCGGCCCCATGCCCATCGAGTGACCTTCCACGTAACGGCTACCACCGTTGTTGCAGAGGTAGAACGCCCCGTCCGGCCCGATCGCGAGACCGTTCGGTCCACCACCGCATTTGGAAAACACCGTGACCTTGCCGTCCGGCGTCACGCGCGAGCACTGGTTGTTGCGAATTTCCGTCAGCACCACCGAACCGTCGGCGCAGACCACCGGTCCTTCCGGGAATCCCAGCCCGGTGGCGAGAATTGTCACGTCCGTCATTGCACGTCCCTCTTGTTATGGGTCCGCGCCAGTCTCGCCGCTGTGGCGGTCCCGTCAAGCGGGCCATTTCCGGTGGCGCGCGATTGGCGCTATCTTCGCCGCACGGACCAATCGCGAGGGAGGACAAACGATGGATCTGGGACTGCGAGGCCGCAAGGCGATCGTCTGCGCCGCCAGCCGCGGGTTGGGCAAAGCCTGCGCGATGGGACTGGCGAAGGAAGGCGTCGATCTCGTCGTCACCGCCCGCACCGCCACCGTGCTGGAGGAAACCGCGGAGGAAATCCGCCGCGCCACCGGCGTCAAGGTGATCGCCGTCGCCGGGGACATTTCCACCGAGGAAGGCCGCGCCGCCACGCTCGCCGCCTGTCCGGCGCCCGACATTCTGGTCAACAACGCCGGCGGCCCGCCGCATGGCGATTTCCGGGAATGGGACCGGGACGCCTGGATCAAGGCGATCGACCAGAACATGCTGGCGCCGATTTTCCTGATCAAAGCGGTTGTCGATGGGATGTGCGAGCGGAAGTTCGGCCGCATCGTCAACATCACCTCCGCCGGCGTGAAGGCGCCCATCCCAAATCTGGGGCTCAGCAATGGGGCGCGGACGGGATTGACGGGCTTCGTCGCGGGACTCGCCCGGCAGGTCGCGCGGCATAATGTGACGATCAACAGCCTGTTGCCGGGCTCGATCCTGACCGACCGGTCGATGGAAGGCGCGGCGCATCGGGCGCGGCAGGCGAATATCTCCATCGAGGACGCGTTGGCCGAAGCCACAAGCGCGGTGCCGGCGGGCCGTTATGGCGATCCGAAGGAATTCGGCGATGCCTGCGCGTTTTTGTGCGCGGCGCAGTCGGGGTTTATCGTCGGCCACAACATGCAGGTGGACGGCGGCCGGTTCAACGCGACGATCGCGTGACCGGCGCGGCCGCTACCGCCCGGACATTCCGAAAACCTGGCAGGCGGCCCCTCGGCGCGACAGGCCCGCGCAGACCGCGCGCGCCTCTGAATCGCTGACCGCCATGATCTGAGCGTGATAGGTCGCGCGACGCCCGGACACCACCGGTTGGACGCGGGGCTGCCCACCCGGTGCGATGCGTGCCGCTTCCTGCGCCACATCCCAGGCCGTGCGTTCCGCGACAAAGCCGCCGATCTGCACCACCTTGTCGCGCGCCGCCGCGCGAACCGGCGCCAGCACCGACCGCCCCGCCACCGCGGGTTGGGCGACCTGCTGCGACCGGAAGGAGAACGTACTCGCCGCGTTCGCCAGCGCCATCAGCGGATTGCCGTACCGCGCGGGCCCCGGATCGACCCGCCCGAACCCATCGTCGAGCAACGCCGTCATATGCTGATCCCGCTCCGCGTTCGATCCGGCGCCGAGCACCACGCCGATCAACCGGACGTTGCCGCGCACCGCGGAGCTGACCAGGTTATGGCCGGCGTGATTGGTATACCCGGTCTTCATGCCATCCGCGCCGGGATAGGTCCGCAGCAAGGTGTCATGGTTCGGGATGACACGGTTGCGCCAAACGAACCCCGAAACGCCGAAATATCCATAGAGAGTCGGGAAATCCACCACCAAACGGCGCCCAAGCGTCGCCATATCCCTCGCCGTGGACCACTGATTCGAATCGGGCAGGCCGGACGCATTCCGGAAATTCGACCGGCTCATCCCCAGGGCCCGCGCGCGCAGCGTCATCATCTGCGCGAAGCGGTCTTCGGTGCCGCCCAGAAGCTCGCCCAGCGCGGCGGCGGCGTCATTGGCCGATTTGGTGACCAAGCCAAGAATCGCCTGCTCGACAGTGAACGCCTCGCCGGGTTGCAGCCCGAGCTTGGAAGGCGCCTGCGCGGCAGCCCAGGCCGATACGGGTACGTATTGATTGAGCTGAATGCGGCGGTCGCGCAGCGCCTCGAACGTCATATATAAGGTCATCATCTTGGTGAGGCTGGCCGGGAACCGCAATTCGTCCGGGTTCACGCCCATGACAACCTGTCCGGTCCGCGCATCCATCACGATCGCGCTGTACCTCGCCGATCCCACCTGCGCCTGGGCCTGACCCGCGAACAAAATCGCGACCACCGCGGCCAGAACGCACACAAGGCTTCGGGCAAGTGCCGAAAGACCGGGTTTCCGTCGCCGTTCCATCCCTGATCCCTGGCTTCGCATCATGGTTTGTCCATCGTCGCGTCGGAGTGCCGACATTAAACCCGCGAAAACGCCGCGCGTCCAGTCGAAAATTCATCAAACTGAAGAGGTTACAGGCCGCTGTTCGGAAGCCCGGACGGATGCCGGAAACGGCCCTCGAAATTTTTTGTGCGTTGCAGCATTTCTTGCTTGAACCCGCCAGGCCATCCCCTTATATCCCATTTTGTGCAGCGCAACACAGCCTGCCGAAACAAGATACTCCGCCGCGAGGCGGCCGACGGCACGCAGGAGAAACCAGGATGAGCCACAAGCCAAGAGGAGGTTCCCGTTTCGCGGCCACCGCGGCGACAGCCCCGGCGATCGAAGCGCGCCAGCCCGTCACGGCAATCGCGGCCGAACCACCGGTTCAGAAACCGGACGTTGAGACGACCGAAAGCATCGTCCCGGAGATCGAGGCGAGCCAGTTCGCCGTGCCGGCCACGGCGGAACCACCGGTTCAGGAACCGGACGTTGAGACAATCGAAGACATCGTCCCGGCGATCGAGGCCTCCGCGCCCGAAATCGCCGAGCCTCCCACCACGATCGACACCGCACCCACCACGCCACTTCTCAAAGGAATCGCGACCATGATGAAATCCCCTGAAGACTTCGTCGCTTTCGGCCAGGCCAATCTCGAAGCGTTCGTGAAATCCGGCCAGATCTGGAGCACGGGCATGCAGGAACTGACGAAGCAGTTCGCCTCCACGGCCAAAGCGTCGTTCGACGAGTCCGTGTCCACCTTCAAGGCGCTCAGCACCGTGAAGTCGATGAAGGAAGTGATCGAATTGCAGAGCGCCTACGCCAAGACCTCGCTGGAAAAGGCGATGGCCGAGTCGAACAAGCTGACCGACGCCTCCATTAAGCTGACGGAAGAGGCCATCGCGCCGATCGCCGCGCGCGTCACGGTCGCCGTCGAAGGCTTCGGCAAAGCCGCCGCTTAAGCCTCGATCTCGGCCGCCGGGGAAGGGTGTCCCTCCCCACCTCGCCCCCAATTGGCCGAAGCCTGGAAACGCCCGGATCCCCCGATCCGGGCGTTTTCGTATCCGCCGGGTATCAGGCGACCTGAAACGTGCCGTGCTTGCGGATATGCGCGGCGAGACCGCCATCGCGCACCACGGCGATCATCGCGCGCGGCAGCGGCGCGGCCGTTATCGTCGCGCCAGTGGTCAGATCGTGGCCAACCCCCGCCTCAAGGTCGAGTCGCAGGTCGTGGCCCGTCTCGATCGCCGATGTGTCGCAAACGAACACCGGCAAACCGATATTGATCGCGTTACGGAAGAAAATCCGCGCGAAGGATTTGGCGACAATGGCGCCAATGCCGGCGGCCTTGATGACGACAGGCGCGCCTTCCCGGGACGAACCGCAGCCAAAATTCCGCCCCGCGACCAGAATATCGCCGGGGCGTATCCGTTGCGCGAAACCGGGATCGATGTCCTCCATCAAATGCCGGGTCAACTCCGCGGGGTCCAGCGCGGCGGTCTTGTATTTCGACGCGATGATGTAATCGGTGTTGATGTCGTCGCCAAAACAATGCGCGCGGCCGGCGATTTTCATGGAAACGCTCCCGCCATGCCGCGATCCGGGCAATCCGGACCGCGGCGGGTTGGATAAATGACCCTGGGCGCGAGATCAGTCGCGAATACCGAGCAACTCGACCTCGAACAGCAACGTCGCGTTCGGCGGAATGACACCGCCGGCGCCGCGGGCGCCATAACCCAGTTCGGGCGGAATGATCAGCGTGCGCTTGCCGCCGACCAGCATCGTCGCGACGCCCTCGTCCCAGCCGCCAATGACCTGGCCCACGCCAATGGAGAACTCGAAAGGCTGGCCGCGATCCACGGAACTGTCGAATTTGCTCCCTTTCTCGCCGCCTTCGTACAACCAGCCCGTGTAGTGCATGACACAGACCTGCCCCGTGGTGGGGGAAGCCCCGGTGCCGGCGACGGTGTCTTCGATCTGAAGGCCCGATGGAGTCGTCGTCATCTCATGTATTCCTTATGCCAAATGCGTCCAAAAGCGCGGCGGCGAAGCTTCTACCCGATCCCCGAACGGCCCGTAAGGCCGCGCGCCTCGACCCACCGCCGCACCCGGTCGCGCAGCCAGCGCGCGACTGGCCGCGGCGCGTAACGCGAATCGACCTCGATCCAGTGCAGCGTTTCCGCCTCGTCGGCGAGGTTGACCTTGTACCGCCCATCGCCCGCGAGAAAATCGTACCTGTTCATGCCGGTCTCGGCGGCCTCGACAATCGCCCGATGATGACAGGTCAGACCCGGTTTTCCATGCGGACCGGCGTCGCCGTATTCGAACCCGCTTTGATAGGCCAGCACCCTGCCGCGATAGCGGAAATTATAAAGATATCCGATCGGCCGCCCGCCCGCCGAAGCGCACCATAAATCGGCCTCGCCGCGCGGTATGGCGGATTCCAGCAACGCCCGGTGAAAGCGCCGGAAGAAGGGCTGGTCGAACGCGCCCTGCCGTCCGCGCGCCGACCACGACGCCTGATGCGGCACCGCCAGCCGGTCAAGCTGCTCCAGCGCCTGTGGCAGTGTCTCGGCGCGCGTCAACACGATCGCCCCATCCCCCGCGTAATACCGGTCCGACCGCCGGATCTGATACCGCGTGTTCGCGCCGCGGCGGGCGAGAAAGTCCCGCTCCTGCCCCGAAATACACACAAAAGGCGACGCCTGCGAGCGGACGGCGCAGGCCTGGCCCGGTTCCTCCGCCGCCGCGCGCGCGATGTCGTCGACACCGTCCAACACCAAACGCCGGCCGAATACCCCGCCCCCCCGCGCCGCGCGCAGGCAGGCGCGGCTCAACGCCGCCTCCCGCCCGGCTTCGGCGAGCACGCCGTTGAATTCCACATAAATGCAATCCAGCGCCGGAATTCCCGATGCGCCGAGATAAAGCGTCCGGCCCCGGCGGTTGAACAACGCCAAAGCCACCACGCGACCGCCCTGGCGCGCTTCCACCAGGACCGGATTGGGAAACCGTTCCGTCGCGAGGCACCCCATCCAGGTCCAGCTTTGGAAGAACGACGGGTTGGCCCGCGTTTCCAGTTCGCGCCACACCGCTTCCAAATGCTGGAAATCGACCCGATCCGTCACGGCGACATCGATCGCGTCCGCCGCTCCTCGCCGAACCGGGCACTTCACCGCCGCCGCCGGCCAAGCCCGGCGCAGACGGTGTCTTGGCCCATCAGGCCGCCGGTTGCGCGCCCGCCGCCCGGCGGCTCTGCCACAACTGGACGAAATCGATCGGCTGCAACAACACCGGCGGGAAACCGCCGTCGCGCGTGACATCGGCGAGAATATTGCGCGCGAAGGGGAACAGGATCCGGGGGCATTCGACCAGCAGCACTGGCTCGATCGCGTTGTCCGGCAGACCCGTCAAGGTAAACACACCGGCATAGGTCAGCTCGGCGATGAACACGACCGGCGCGGGCGTCTGGCCATTCGTGGCCGGGGGCGCGGCGGGATCGGTCGCTTCCGCGCGGATCATCAGCGTGACCTCGTACGCATTGCCGCCTTCCGTCACGCGCCGGGCCTGAACATCCAGATTGATCGCCACCTGCGGCTGGGCGCGCAGCGTGGTGTAGATTGTGGGCGCGCCCGGAACCTCGAACGACAGGTCCTTCACATACTGGATGTTGACCACCAGCGGCGGCTGCGCGGGGGCGTCCGGCTGAGGGGACGGGGTGGTCTCTGACATTGATCTTCTCCGTTCGTTCCGGCGCCTCAGGCGCCCTGCGGTGCCGCCGGGTAGCACGGCGGAGGCATCCGCGCCATCGCGAAACCAATGAACAGCGCGCGTGGCGCCTCACCCGCGCCAGATTGTCTGTTCCGGCATCGGGCCGGTGGGGTCGCAGCGGATGATTTCACCGTTGGCGACGCTCTGTCCCGTCATGCACAGGATAAAGCCCCAATGGCTGATCACCAGGGTCTCCGCCCAATCCGGCGTCCCCGCCATCGCCGCCCGGAACGCCCGCGCGCGCGCCGCGACATCCCCCGGCGGTTCGTAAACCGAAGGCCACCAAATATCCTCGATCTCCGAGAAATCGTGATCCGGCCACGCCGCCGCCAGCGTTGCCCGCGGCGTCCCGATGTCGCAGGCCAACCCAAACCGTTCCCGCACCACCGCCTGAATCTCGACCTTCAAGCCCAGGCGACGGGCGATCGGTTCGGCCGTCTGCAGCGCGCGCGTGTAGGGCGAGGCGACGATTCGCCCGATACGCTCGCCCGCGAGCCGGTGCGCGGCCTGTTCCGCCTGATGATGCCCGTATTCCGTCAACCGCGCGTCCTCGATTCCCGGATCGACGTGGGTTGCGGACTTGCGAAGATTGAACTCGCTCTGGCCATGGCGGAGAAGGATCATGGGCACCGTGTTTACCCGGTCCCGCCGCCATCGGCCAGTCCGGCGCCGGCTCCTGGCACCGCCCCCTGTCGGCGGTTTCATTTGTGTCCGGACCCGGTCGCGCCTATTTGTAGTCCCGCGGGAGAAAGAGCATGGGCGCGAGCGGCGGATTTCCAATAGACCTGATATTGTTCGGCATGATCGCGGCCTTCCTGGTCTTGCGGCTGAAGAGCATCCTTGGACGGCGGACGGGATACGAACGGCCCGCGCAGCCTACAGCGCGGGTGGAACAACCGCGCGACACCGCCCAGGCACCCGCGCCACCGCCGCCCGTGCAACGCGCCCTTCCCGATCCCGCCACCCCGCTGGGCCAGACTCTGGCGCGCATGAACAGCGTCGACCGGACTTTCGACCCCAACACCTTCCTGCAAGGCGCCGAGCAGGCCTTCGCGATGATTGTCGGCGCCTTCGCCGCCGGCGACCGCGCCACGCTGCGCCCGTTGCTGGGCGACGAAATCCGCGGCGCCTTCGAAGCGGCCATCGCCGAACGGGAAAAAGAGGTCCTGACACAGGTCACCGACATCCGCTCCATTCACGCGATGTCCATTGAGGACGCTCATCTGACCGGCACCGGCGCCTCCATCGTCGTGCGTATCGTCTCCGATCAGGTGAACATGACCCATGCCGCGAACGGGCAGGTGCTGTCCGGCACCGACGCGGTCACCGAAATCAACGATATCTGGACGTTCGAGCGCGACCTCGCGCGGCCCGATCCGGCCTGGCACCTCGTGGCGGCGCGCAGTGCCTGAGATGTCGCAACCGAAAATCCGGGTCGGCCTGTTCGTCACCTGCCTCGTCGATCTCTACCGCCCCTCCGTCGGCTTCGCCGCCATCCAACTGCTTGAGCAGGCGGGCTGCCAGGTCGAGGTGCCGCGGGCCCAGACCTGTTGCGGTCAGCCCGCCTATAATTCCGGCGACCGCGCCACCGCGCGCGACCTGGCCATTGGTCTGCTGGACGCATTCGGCGGCTACGATTACGTCGTGGCCCCCTCCGGGTCCTGCGCCGGGATGCTGAAATCCCACGTCCCGCATCTGTTCGACGACGACCCGCAACTGCGCGTCCGCGCCGACCGGATGGCGGAACGGACCTACGAACTGACCGGCTTCCTGGTCGACGTGCTTGGCTTCGTGCCGACCAAAGGGGCGGGCCGGACCGGCAGCGTCACGTACCACGATTCTTGCTCCGGGCTCCGCGAACTGGGCGTGAAAGCACAGCCTCGCGCCTTGCTGGCGGCGGTGGGCGCGAACGTCGTGGAAATGGCGGAACCGGAGATATGCTGCGGCTTCGGCGGCACGTTCTGCGTCAAATACCCCGAAATCTCCGGCCGCATGGTCACCGACAAAACCCGCGACATCGCCGCGACCCACGCGGAAACAGTACTGGCCGGCGACCTGGGCTGCCTGCTGAACATCGCCGGACGCCTCCGTCGCGAGGGCCTGCGCGTCGATGCCCGCCACATCGCCGAAGCCCTGATCGAGGGCGGAATGGACGGCCCGCCCATCGGTGGCGTGGCCTGAGCCGAACCGCGGCCGGAATATTCCGGCCGCCACCTCTGGTCAAAACGGACGAGCCGTAATAAGATGCTTGAACGTAACCGATCCTCACGCGCGAAAAGGAACAGAATATGCATGGAAAAATAGCGGCTTTTGTCCTTGCGGCCATGGCGATGCTGGCCGGCCCGTCCACCGCGCGAGCCGCGCTTACCCAGAACGCGCTCTCCAGTAACGCGCTTACCCAGAACACCCGCTCCACGAGCGGCATCGGGGCCAGCGCCGTACAATCGAACCAGATTGCCGGCGTCGAACTCCCGGCTCAGATCCGCTGATCCCAGCCCCCAAGGGACAGAAGCCAGTGCCAGCCCGGAAGAGGGACTGGAACCGGCTCTTGTCCGGCGGGAACAACGCTCCATGACGTCCAGGTCCACTTTCCGGCGCCGCCGCCTTTCGAGGTTCTGGCATCGCCTTGCCCTATCGCTCGGCGCCCTCCTGGCCGTGCCCTCCTTGGCCGCGGACGCACCGTCTCTGGTCTCCATCGCCGCCGAGGGCACCCAGTTCCGCCTGACCATGTCCAACGGCACCGTCCACCGCTCGCCCGATCTGACCGGCGCCAAACTGATCGTCGCCACCGAAAGCGGTCCGCGGAAAATCCTGATCGCGAAGGTCGAGCGCGATCCCACCGCCAAGACCGGCGACGTCTGGCTGCACACGCTGATGGTCGAGCAGCCCGATGGCACCACCCAGAACCTGTGCGAACCCGGCCCGGATGGCCGCGCCCAGGCGTTTCCGAGCGCGACGGCATTGCGTGCCGATGGGTCGGTGGAACAGACCGCGCCAGAAACATTCGAACTGATCTGCACCGCCGGCGCCCGCGCGAAATGTATCCGTTTTGGATATCGCCCATGGGAACCCGCCGAACGCGATATGTATCAGGCCTGCACCCGCATGGTCCGCGCCGATTACTGCGGCGCCGGCGAGGGCACGACACGCAACGGTATGTCAATCGATCTCTACGACGACCGCCGCATTCAGACTCCCGAAAACAGCCCCAACCAGGCATTCGAGGCGGGATGGCGCCCCAATGGGGCGGTGTGTGTGCATCACGTCCGCGTTCAGGAAAACATCTCCCTGGAACGCCTGATGGACGTCTGCCCCCGGCTTCGAGGCAAAACCGGCGCGATGTGCACGGAGGACGCGGCGCGATCTTCCGGCGCGGTCCTGTTCAACCGATCGAAGCCCTGATCGCCGCGCGAGACGCCTGACCGCGTCCCGCGTCGATCGAAGGCGCCCGCCTCATCCGATCCGAATGACCACCTTTCCGACATGCTGCTGGCTCTTCATGTAACGATACGCTTCCCGCGCCTCATCGAACGGAAACACCCGATCGATCGCCGGCCGCAACCGGTGCGACGAAATCGCGGCGTTCATCGCGTCGAACATCTGCCGCGAGCCCACGTATATCCCCCGCAGAATCGTGTTCCGCCGCAAGATCGGCGTCGGATTGATCTCGCCCCCGGTCAGCACGCCGATCAAATGCACCTGGCCCCCGATCCGCGCCGCCTCGACCGACCGGCCCAAAGTCCCCGCGCCGCCGACTTCCACCACATGATCCACTCCGCGCCCGCCGGTGAGTTCCAACACCCGCTCGTGCCATTCCGGGTGCCGCTTGTAGTTGACCGTGTCGTCCGCCCCTAGCGCCCGCGCCTTCTCCATCTTTTCATCGGACGAGGACGTCGCGATGACCCGCGCCCCAGCCGCCTTGGCGAATTGCAACGCGAAGATCGACACACCGCCCGTCCCAAGCACCAGCACCGTTTCGCCCACCCGCAGCGGCCGGCCCGCGTACAACGCGTTCCATGCCGTCACCCCGGCGCAGGGCAGCGTCGATGCTTCCTCGAACGACAAATGCGCGGGGATTTGGACAACGCCGTCCTGCTCGAAAATCACATATTCCGCCAGAACCCCGTCAATCGCCCCGCCACGCGAGGACTCGACGTGATACGGTTCCATATCCCCGCCCAGCCAGGACTGCATGAACAGACCCGCGACCCGGTCGCCCGGTTTGACGCGGGTGACGTCTGGACCGATCGCCTCCACCTCGCCCGCGCCATCCGACAGCGGAATGAGATTTTCCGGCAGAGATCCGCGCGCCGCACGTCCCGCCGCGACATTTTGATCCCGGTAATTCAGCGACGCCGCGCACATCCGCACCAGAATCTGGCCACGTCCGGGCACGGGCTTTTCGGCCTCCCGCGCTTCCAGCGTGTCGATGCCATCGGCCTTAGGAAAAAGGTAGAGTTTCATTCAGTAGACTCCCGCGCGCCTGTCCGTATCGCGCGTCATGGTTCAGCCTGACCGGACCGCCGGGCGCGGCACCCCGCCGCGCCCGGTGGCAGCCCTCAGCCACGGCCCGGGAAAATCAGCTCCCAGGGCGAAGACTCCTTGGAGATATCGGTGATCACCTCGATCAACGTCGGCGCGTTCTCCGCCAGCGCCTCGGTCAACGCGCCACGCAGCCCATCCGCGTCCTCGACCCGCCACGACCGCACGCCAAACGCCTTCGCGTATGTCTGGAAATCCGGATTGCTGAGTTCCGATCCCGACTCGCGCCCCTCGAACAACCGACGTTGGTCGCGCAGCACGTTGCCGTAAGCGCCATTGTTAAAGACGATCGTCACGAGATTGATCCCGTAACGAACCGCCGTCGCCAGATCGGACCCGCCAAACAGGAACCCGCCATCGCCGGTCACCGCCACCACGGGCCGGTCCGGCATCCCCACTTTCACGCCCAGCGCCGTTGGAAAGCCTGCCCCCAAGGTCCCGGAAAATCCAGACGTGATCAGCGTCCGAGGCTCATGGAACGGAAACCCGAACCACGACACATACCCAACCTGAGTCATCTCGTCGCAAAGAATACCATTCTCCGGCATGACCTCGCGGATGACATTCAGGAACGACATTTGCGGCTGCACGGTCTCCAGACCCTTCAACGCATCCGCCTTCGCCTGAGCAATCGCCGCGGCCCGCGCCGGGTCGGATTTCGGCGCCACCGCGGCGGCCAAAGCACGCGCCCCGTCCGCCGAATCCGCGACAATCGGCACATCCGCCCGCAACCGATGCATTTCGGACGCGTCGATATCGATCCGCCCCAGTTTCGTTCCGGCGGGCATCCCACCCCACCGTCCCGCCGGCACATCCAGCCGCGTCCCAATCCCAATCAGAAGATCCGTCGTCGGCCACAGCTTCAACGCCGCCGGCACCGTCAGCCCGAGCCGATGCCGGTCATCGACCACGCCCTTGCCCGCACGGAACGACACCACCGGCGCCCCAATCTTTTCCGCCAGCGCCAAAATCTCCGCGCCCGCGTGCAGCGCCCCGCCGCCGATCCAGATCATCGGCGCCTTCGCCCCATCCACCAGCTTCGCCAGCGCCGCGATCCGGTCCGGGTCCGGCACCGGATTGGGAAGCAACGGCAGCGGGTCCACCGGAGTTACCTCGCTCGCGCTGGCGAACTGCTCCCACGGCATTTCAATCGAGGCCGGTCCGCGGCGGCCCGACATCATCTCCTGAAACGCCCGCGCGACCTTCATCGGCGCTTCCGTCGGATGCTCGATCCGATCGGCATGCTTCACCAGCGTCTTCATCGTCGCCAGTTGGTCTTTCATTTCGTGCAACTGCCCGCGCTGCCGCCCGATCATGTTGCCCGGCACCTGACCCGTGACACACAGCACCGGCGCGTTCACGCCCCATGCCGTCACCAGCGCCGCCGCCGTGTTCATCACCCCCGGGCCCGGCACCACGGAGTAAGCGGACGCCCGCCCGGTCGCGCAGGCATAGCCGAGCGCCATATAAGCCGTCGTCTGCTCGTGCCGGGCGTTGATCAACCGGATGCGATTGGAATTCCGCGCCAAAGCGTCGAACAAACCGTAGGTCTGCACCCCCGGCAATCCGAAAATAGTATCGATTCCGTGACGGATAAGCCCATCGACGATGGCTTCCCCACCGGTCATGCGAGGCATGGTTCGCTCCCTTGCGTGTTTACGTTAACCCCAGCCTGCCACACCCGCGTCCCCACGCGAAGCACGCGCCACCCGGGCGTGGAAATTTCCCGGGCGCCCGTGTATCTGAAGTCCCAACGCCCCAACAAGGGACGCAACCCGAAAAACGCGATGAATGAGGCGGAGCCATGCGGCAATTGTTTCTACCAATGCGAATCTGGGACCTTCCCACACGCCTCTTTCACTGGGCCCTCGTTCTTCTCGTCCTCACCTCCTGGGCCAGCGCCGAATTCAACTACATGAAAGTCCACGTCGCCTGCGGCTTCGGCGTGATGACGCTCGTGATCTTCCGCGTCATCTGGGGCCTGGTCGGCAGCGATACCTCCCGCTTCGCGTTTTTCCTGAAAAGCCCGATCGCCGCGATCCAGCATTTGCTGCACATGACCCGAAGAGAACCCGACACCGAAGTCGGCCATAACGCCGCCGGCGGCTGGATGGTACTGGGACTGCTGGCCATCCTGGCACTTCAGATCGCCACCGGACTCTGCGCCAACGACGACGCGATGACGGAAGGCCCGCTGGCGCTCCGCGTCGGGAAAGAACGCAGCGACTGGCTGACGCATATCCATTATCTGAACTTCACGGCGATCCAGATCGCCGTGGCGCTGCATATCCTGGCGATTATCGCCTACCGCGTGCTGAAAGGACACAATTTGGTCACGCCGATGATCACCGGCAAGAAGCGCCTGCCGGGCAATATCCGTGCCCCCGCGATGATGCATCCGGTGTTCGGCCTGGCGATCTTCGCCGTATCGGGCGTTATCGTCTTCCTGTTCGGCTGGTGGGCCTACTGAACCACCCCGAAAACGCGAAATGGCCGGGCAACCGCCCGGCCATCCCCGTTAGACCCGCGGAAATTACTTCGCGCGGAAATCTTTGTGGCACGCGCCACAGGCGTCGCCGATCGCCTTGACCGCCACGCCAACAGCGGCCGCATCGCCGGCCTTCGCCGCGACGGCCAACGCCTCGCCACCAGCCGCGAGCGCCATCGACGCCTTCTTAAACCCAGCCGCGTCCGACCAAATCGCCGGAAGAGCCTTCGTCGTGCCCTTGTCGCTGCCCGCCGGGAACAGCGACGGCATCAGCACGCCAAAACGCTGAATCGCCTTTCCGGCGTTTTCCAGCGTCTTCACATCGCCATTCGCCGCCACAACGGCACGCACACCGCTGAACGTTCCCGCCAACAAGCTCAGCCCGACCTGCCGGGTCTGAATCGGATCGACCGCCTGGGCCTGAGCCCCGCCAATCATCCCAGGAGCCATACCCAGAACCACCGCCGCCGCCAAAGCGAATTTCCCTGTCATCCTGAAAACCTTCCCTTGAACTCTGTTACACCCCGGCCCAATGACGGTGCCGCCGTTTAACGTACAGCCGGATCGAACGCCCGGCCACCCCTGGCGCCACCGCTCCTCGCGAAGCGGACGCCACCGTAAGGAAGACGATCATGCCGGACATTTATTCCATCGCCGTGTTCTGCGGCTCCCGCGCCGGGTTCAACCCCGCCTTCGCCGCCGCCGCGCGACAATTGGGGACGGGTCTCGCCCAGGAGGGGATCCGCCTTGTGTACGGAGGCGGCAAAAACGGCATGATGGGCCTCCTGGCCGACGCCGTTCTCGATGCCGGCGGCCGCGTGCTGGGCGTCATCCCCGACTTCCTGATGAAATGGGAAGTCGCGCATCCCCGCCTGACCGAAATCGAAATCACCGGAAGCATGCACGACCGCAAACGCCGCATGGCCGAGGAAGCCGACGCCTTCGCCGCCCTGCCCGGCGGGATCGGCACCCTGGACGAATTGTTCGAGATCGTCAGTTGGCGGCAACTGCGCCTGCACGACAAACCCATCTATGTCTGCGACGTCGCGGGCTCCGCCCGCCCCTTCGTGGCGACGGTCGATGGCGCGATCGAACAAGGCTTCGCGAGCCCGGAAACCCGAAACCTTTTCACCGTCGTGGACGGTGTGCCCACGTTGCTGACGCGACTGAAACACGGCGCGGACGGAACCGCGATCGACACATCCCGGCTGTAACCGCGCCCCACCGCCAAAAACAAACGGCCGCTGTCTCCAGCGGCCGCTCGCATCCCATTGCCGCCGGCGGGATCAGCGCTGTTTCCAGTCCTTCATGAAGCGCGCGAAGCAATCCCGCTCGCCCGGCATTTTCGGCCAGCCCGCGAGTTGCCGCACCGCCGCGATCAACAGCCGATCCTTCATGTGCGTGGAGTTGTGCTCATACTCCTGGAACGCGGAATGCGTGATTTTCTGGTTGTGCGGATCGTCCTGGAACTTACACGCCGTCAGCGCGACCGTCGCCATGTAGGCGCGCCGGTCCGCGCCCGACGCCAGATAGGCGTGCGCGACCGCGGTGGAGCGCGCGATATCGAAGGCCAAAATCGCCTCGTCCAGTTCCACCAGCAGCGAGGCCGGATCGCGATTGGCGAGGTTTTGGCTGGCGAGTTCGCTCTCCATCACCGAATGGGTCCATTTGTTCGTCCGCGCGGAATCGCTGACGAAGTTGGCCATCAGGTAGATCACCCGCGCCGCGTAGGGGCTTTGGGTGGTCCGCATCCAATAGTTACCAGTGTTACAGTAATCGAAAGGATGCTGCCCGTCGGTGAAGGACCGCGGAACAGTGTTGCGCAGGATCAGCTCGGCGGCACCGATCTGGATCGCGTCTCCGAGAGAGCGGAGCGAGACGCCGTTTTTCAGATGTTCCGTGACCTGACCGAACACCGCCTCCTGGTCCGCCGTCATCAGCATCTCGACGAAGGCTTCGACCTGGCGCGGCGTCAGCGTGCCCTTGTTGGTTTGCGGCAGGCTCTTGCCAACGTCGGGGAAAGCGTTGGTCATCATCACGCAGATATAGTCGTACATCGAGTAGTACACGGGCCCGACCGCCATATCCGGGACGCCCATGTAGAACACGCCCTGCGCCCGTTCCCAGCCGACGTAATCGGCGAGGTCCACGATCGCGCGGGCGCGAAGGGCTTTGTGTCCGGTGTTACGTGCCTTGCGTCCGCCGATCGTCTCCTGCACGTCGATCAACCCCAGGAACATGAGCTGATCGCGGAGCATGGGCCGGGTGGTTTCATCCGCGGCGAGATCGAGGAACAGGCCATAGGAGCGATCGACCTCGGCGCCCATCGTCGCGAGCAGATGCGCCTGCAACCGTTCCTCCGGCGTGCCGCCTTCGCGGATCGGCGCGACGTCGCGGTTCCACACCACGGGGCCGTAATCCGGCGGCGGCACGTTCATGCCCTTCATCGTGGCGTAACGGCCGGGATAGCGGCCCAGAAGCTGGTTCCAGATGTCGAGACCGGCGGGAATATAATAAACGCTCTGCAACATCGGCAGCAGCTTGTATTCGTCCGCCAGATAGGGCGCGAGGTCCGCCGAGGTGCGCAGACCCAAAATCGTGTGGTCGTTGTTGACCAGGATGATCTGGCCATCCTTGAAATTGATGTGGTTGGGCACCTGGATGAACGGCGCCTCGGCCGCGGCGACGACGCTCACGGCTTCGTTGACCGGCCTGCCCTCGGCGGTCACCATCTTGTGAAACAGATCGGCGGTGCGCGGTTGATCGCGGTCCAGAATGGCCGAGGTCAGGGCGTCGAACGCTTTGTCGTTGCGAAGCGTCGCGAGATCGAGCGGCATGACGTACTCCTCTTTTGTTGGGTGGGAGCCTACGCCCACATCCGCGCCAGCGTAAAGTCTCTCGCCCCGTTTCCGCGGCCCGGCGGGCGGTTCATTCCGAAACCGGTTCTTTTTTCCGCTGGGATCTCCGCCTTTACAGCGGCGGCCTCCGCTGGATAAATGCGCGGATCGCCGGACTCATTCCGATCCCGGCCATAAAGGGGAGCGCACGATCGATGCGTAAACGTATCTGGACGCTGGCTGTCGCCGTCATGGGCATTCTGACCGTGCTAACGGCCCGTCCGGCCGCCGCCGCCGACATGACCTGGACCATGCGCAGCACCTACGACTACAAGGTCAGCCTCGCGTTTTATTCGCAGGATGCCAACCGCGTCTGGCCAGGCAATGGCGAGGTCTATGTTCTCGCGGACTCGCGCCCCCACGCCTTTACCCTGTCCTGCCGTCGCGGCGAGACCATCTGCTACGGCGCCTGGCCAACCGGCGGCAATTCGTCGAAATATTGGGGCGTTGGCCGCGCGAACGCGCAGCGGTGCCGGACCTGTTGTTACGTCTGCGGCGAAGCCAACCCGTCGCGCGAACTCACCGACTGAACCTGACGGACCAATGGGGCGCGCCGCGCGCGTCCCTTCCGGCCGCCCCCTGCGCCTCAGCGCCCGCCGAAACCGAGAAAACCCGCCGACGGGATCGGCGCCCCGGCATAACCCGAGACATAGCGGGGAACCGCCGTCGCGGGCTCGTCCGCCGCGGCCCGCCGGACCGGCGGCACGGCCACCGCGCGGCGCGGTGCCTCGGTGGCCTGAGGGACCATGGACGCGGGAAGATCGCGCCGGTCGGCGTCCCGCCGCATCGCCGGATCTTCCGGCCGCATCGACAGCAAGAAGAACGCGATATCGTTGCGTCCGAGATCGATCGACAGATCCAGGGCCGTCAGCCCCAACTCGTTCACGGTATCGATCCGCGCGCCACGATTGACCGCGTCGCGCGCGACGCCGATATCGCCACGGTTCACGGCATCGAACAACGCTTCCGTCGGCGTCAGAGTCGCCACCGGCGCGGTGGCCGGCGCGACCTCGCCAGGCGCTTTGGTGCCAGGCAACACCGGCGGCGGCGCCACGGTTTTATCCGGCGCGCCACCACGCCCCAGACCGCGCGCCATCCCCGTCCCGCCCGGTCCGGTGGTTTGCGCGAAACCCGGCGCGGCTCCCAACACCGCCAACCCGAGGGGAACAGCGAATCCAATGGCCAGGAGCCGTGTCATCGCGATGCGCATGTCATTCTCCAGAGATCCATTCCATTCGGCCCCTTACATGCGTCGCGCCAGGCGCTTCGGCAAGAACCCCTCACCAGCCATTCATCCTTGGCCACACCGCGACGACCTCGTCGGTGCCGTCCACGACATAATACCGGTCGTGCGCCGCCGCGGTCAGACAGGCGTGATTGGGCAAAACACGCAGTTTCGTGCCCACCGGCAATTCCATCGGAAACTCCGGGTCGAGCTCGACGACGCCATGCTCCTGGTAGGCTTTGCGCACGATCGCCTGGCCCAGCGCGGGCTCGCCCTGGATGTCGCGGACCAGCCCGAAGCCGTAATCGGTCGGCGCCGCCTCGGTGCTGCGATCCTTCGACAAGGCCAGCGCGCCGGCATCGATCAGCACCCGCCCGCCGGGCCGCCCGATCACGCTGGTCAGCACCGTCAGCGCGATCGTGTCGCGCCCATGGGTTTCGATTTCCGCCTGGAACAGATCGCCCAGCATATAAACGCCCGCCCGAAACTCGGTCAGGCCCGTCATCGTCTCCGCATGCCGCCCGGTCGGCGAACTGCCCGCCGAGACGATCGCGATCTTATGCCCCTCCGCCCGCAACCGCTGCGCCGCGTACACCGCGTGGCTCCGCTCCAACTCCGCGATCTGCGCGATCTCGGCGACGCTGCGCCCCTGATAGGAATGCCCGGCGTGAGTCATCACGCCCACCAACCGCGATCCCAGCCGTTCCGCGAGTTCGGAAATCAGATCCTCGGCGACCAGCACCCCGCCGCGCTGCTCGCCGCAATCGACCTCGATCAGCGCCTTGATCTCGGCGGGATGCGCGGCGATCGCGTCGGCCGCGAGAGGGTCGTCGGTGATGACCGTCACATCCGCGCCGCTCTCGTTCAGCCGCGCGACCTGATCCAGCTTCCCCGGCGTCACGCCCACCGCGTAAAGAATGTCCTTGATGCCGTGACTGGCGAAATATTCCGCCTCGGCCAAGGTGGAGACCGTGATACCGCCCGGCTGCCCCTCCAGCACCAGCCGCGCGACGTCGATCGACTTCGCGGTTTTCATATGCGGGCGCAGCGGCACCCCATGGCGCGCCAAAATGCCGGCCATCCCGCGGATGTTGCCCTGCAGCTTCTGGCGGTCCAGCACCAAACACGGTGTCGGCAAATCAACGAGTCTCATGCTCCTGGGCTTTCGATCGAAAAAGTCGCGGTGTCGTCAATGGGAATGACCGGACGCGGCATGTGGCGCCAGGCGAAACGCGACAGCACCGGGCTGGTCAGGCCGGGCGCGTCCACCTCCACCACATCCTCGTGACGGAAGAACTCGTCGAACCCGCCGCGGAAATGGCCACGGGATTTGACGACAACCACCCGCGCGGCGGCGATATCCAGGCCGAACATCTCGAAAAACACGGGATCGGCGCATTGCACCCGATTGGCGATGACCACCACGGTCAAACCGCCGATCTTCAACGCGGCGCACAGCCCAAGGTCGAGCGTGTTGTTCGCGTAAATCCCCCGCCGCCCCCGCACCGGCGAATCGCGCAACCCGGCGACCGTCGCCTCCACGGTGAACGGCAAACTGAATTCGTCCCCCCCCTCCCGATTGAACGCGGCGGCAAACGTCGCGCCCATCCCGCGCGCATGCGCCTCGGCCGCCAAAGCGGGATCGTGGATCACCCCGGCAAGACCGTCCTTCACCCCCGCGTCGAGGAAGCTTTTCAGAATCCACATCGTGTTGCCGCGCCCGCCGCCACCGGGATTGTCCGCGACATCGGCGAAAACCAGGGCATGGCGAGTTAGGTCCTCGGTGGATTTGGCCTTCGCGGTCGCGTCGTCCAGACTGGTCAGGTCCGGTTTGAACCGGCCGCGCCGCGCCCACCCGGCCTCGGCGATTTCCGCGGCCAGAGCGTCCGCCGCCGCCTGGTCCGTCGCCGTCACCACGACCGTCAGACCGTTGAACGGCGTGTCGCCATACGCGAAACCGCCCATGACCGAGACGTTCAGGACCCGCCCGTCGTACGGCGCCTCCCGCATCCGCCGCTGTCCCAGATCGATCAGTTCCCCATACGGGCGCGCATGCGCGTCCTGACCCGTCAACTGAGTCACCGTCGGCGGCACGATCGGCAACCGGATCCGCGCCAGAAATGTCTTCGTCCCCGCGATCAGCCGCCGCAGCACCTGCGCCGCCTCCGCCCCCCGCTCCCGCATGTCCAGATGCGGGTTGGTGCGATACCCGATATACGCGTTCACCAGATCGACATTGGCGGGCGAGACATTGGCGTGCAGATCGTAGCTCGCGGCCACCGGCACATCGGAACCCACGATCCGCCGGACCAGCGCCAGCAACGTGCCCTCTGGATCGTGGTCGTTCGTCGTCAAACCCGCGCCATGCAGCACGCAGTAAACCCCATCCAACGCGCCGGCACCGCGCAGATCGGCCTCCCACTGCGCCATCATCCGGTCGAAGAATTCCTGAGACACCGGCCCGTTCGGTTCCGCCATCGCCAGCAACCCCGGCACCGGCTCCCACGCCCCCGCGGCATCCATATCCGCCACGAAACCCGGCATCTCGCCCAACATCATCGGCGCGGCGGAGCGGGCATTCGCCAACATCGCCTCCCCGCCCAGAAGCGTGCGCGCACGGAAATCCGTCTCATTCGCGACCGGCGCGAACCGATTGCACTCGATGGAAAACCCCAGAAGGGCGATGCGAGGTCCGGTCATGCCTGAATGCCCATCCGCTCGGCGATCTTGCCCGTCGCTTTCAGGCCGCTCCCCGTCATGACCAGCACCGTGGTGTCCCCTTTTCCGATCGTCCCATTCCCCAACAATGTCCCAAACGCCGCCGCCACCTGCGCCGAGGTCGGCTCGACATAAATCCCAAGCCGCGCGAGATCGAAAAGACCGGATTCGATGTCCGCCTCGGACACCAGTACAGCCCCGCCCCGGCTGTCGCGCAAGGCCTGAACAACTTCGGGGAGGCGGATGGGCTGGGCGATCGCCGTGCCCTCGGCGAGCGTGGGTTCGACCGGGCAGGGCACCGCCGTCAGCGACCTCGCCTGGAATGCCGCCGCGATCGGACCGCAATGCGCCGGCTGCACCGCGAAAATCCGCGGCAGGCGATCGATTTCCCCGGCGCGCAGCAACTCCGAAAAACCCAGAGCGCAGCCAAGAACATTCGACCCCGCGCCGCAGGGCGTCACGATATTGTCAGGCACGCGAAACCCCAGATCCTCCCAGATTTCATAGGCGAGGGTCTTGGTTCCCTGCAGAAAAAACGGGTGCCAGTTGTGGCTGGCGTAGAAAATATTCGCGGCCTCCGCCTCCGCCGCGTCGGCCGTGTCCTGACGCGACCCCGGAATCAACCGAATCTCCGCCCCATATGCTCGCATCTGCACCGTCTTGGCCGCGCTGGTGGACGCCGGGGTCATGATCGTCGCCCGCATGCCGCCCGCGGCGGCATACCCCGCGACCGCCGCGCCGCCATTGCCGGAACTGTCCTCCAGCACATGGGAAATACCCTGCGCCCGCAGCAGCGACAGCATCACGCTGGCGCCGCGGTCCTTGAAACTTCCCGTGGGGTTCATCCAGTCGCATTTCAGCAGCGGCCGGGCACCATGCAGGTCGCGGGGGACGAGCGGGGTCATGCCCTCGCCCAACGTGATGGGATCGTCGATCGCGAAAGGAAACGCCGCCCGGTATCGCCAGAGGCTCCGGGTCGCAACATCGATCCGGTCCCGGGTCAGGCCCGGTAAAGGCGTCAGGAATAAAGGCGCCTGGCCGTCGCCACACCACCGGGGCGAGTCCAGCGCATAAGTTTTGCCGGCACGGGGATCGAGATAAGCGGGATCGGACATGGGACTCCGCGGGGGGCCTGGGTTGAGCAACCCTTATAACAACCCACGCCCGTCAAGTCAGTCCGGCGGGTCCGGCGGCGAAAGCCCCGCCTCAGCCGGACCCGACGGACCGGCTCCGATCGCGGGTCCCGACGGGAACGTCCAATTCGAAACGCCCAGGTAGTTAGCAATGCCGCGGTGGAAACGTCCGGCGATCAACCCGCGTGCATCGGACAGCCACCGGCGGATTTGCGGCGGCGGCGCGCCTGCTTCGCGTAGGCGCCAAAGGGACGGTCCTTGTCCTCGTTCGGGACCACGATGGTCTCGTGGTAATCCATCCAGTCTTCCGCCGTCATGCCATCCATGCCCGGCACGAAATCGGTGGCGTCAAGCACCGAGTCCGCGTAGCTCGACGCGCGGATGGGCTGTGCCTGCAA
>CANJJS010000033.1 GCA_947474705.1 Acetobacteraceae bacterium
ATGACGGGGGAAACGCTGTCATTGGCGCGATCCTGGTCGCGCTGCGCCCAGACCGCGTCCCCGGTGAAGCGGCCCGGGAAGTCGTTCAGCAGATAGAAGGAGCGGGACAACACGTGCTCGGCGGACAATGGCGCCAAAGGGGGAATGGTCAGGCCTTTGGCGACCCGTTTCAGCGCCACGTCGGTGCCGGGCGCGAAGCCGGCGCCGGAGCCGGATTCACGCGTGTCGATCAGGATGATTCCGCCATGCGCCATATAGGCGTTCAGTGCCACGGCGGCCGGTTTCGCCGGTTCCGGCGCGTCGGCGACGATGGGCCAGTACAGTAGTGGATAGACGCTGAGGTCGGTCTGGCCGGGTTCCACGGCGTCGGGCTTCCCCAGGGCCGCCGAGGTCCGCCGGTTCACGTATTCCGACAATCCCACGAGTCCCGCCGCGGCCAGCGCGTCCACCCTTGGGTCGCCGGAGACGATGTGACCGAGGCGCGTGGTCAACGCTGGGGTACCAGCGGGATTGGCGATGGGATCGGCGGCATGGGCCGTTGGGATCGCCAGCAGCAGCGCGATCCCCGCCGCGATGCTTCGCCGCAGCAGACCACGCAAGCCCAGGGCCAGGACCATGTCGAGGAGGAGGAGGAGGGTGGCCATGGCCAGGAGTGGCGGTCCGAATTCGCGTTCGCGCGGTGTGTCCGTTAATGGCTCCACGGTCGCGCCATCGATCCTTGGCACGGTCGCCAGTTCCAGGTTGGCGGCCCCAAGGTTCAGGACTCGGCGGCTGTTTTCGGGGCCGTAGAGGCCGGGCGGGTGCCGTGGGGAGGCGGGTGTGGTGGCGATCGCGCCGGCTTCCAGGCCGGTGGCGGCTTCGGGTGGGCGGCCCAGACGGCCGAAACCGTCGAGCGACTCGGCGGAGGCGAGGACGGTCGAGTCGGCGGCGCTGGCGACTCCGGCGGACAGGGCGACGAGGCGGTTCAGCATATCCACGAACAATCCCGACAAAGGCAGGTTCGACCAGTCCGCGTTCGAGGTGACGTGGAACAGCACCACGCGTCCGGCGCCCAGCGCGCGCCAGGTGACCAGTGGCGTGCCGTCGGCGAGGGAAGCCCAGGTGTGGGCGGCGAGATCGATGCCGGGCTCGGCGAGAACCTGGCGGTTGACCCGGACTTCCGGTGGCACGGCCAGCCCGGCGAAGGGCGAGGCCGCGGGGAACGGCGCGAGGCCGGCGGGTTCGCCCCAGGACATCGCGCCGCCGAGTTGGCGATCGCCGGTCAGCAGCGGCACCGGCAGCAGGGGATTGGGGGTAGCGGCCTCGGCGAGGCGGGGTCCGGCGAAGCGGATGAGAAGGCCGCCTTTTTCAACCCAGGCGGTGAGGGTTTCCTGGCCGGCGCCGGGCGCGAGCGCGTGATCGGGCAGGATCAGGACCGAGACCTCGCCGGGCGGCAGGGTCGTGGGGTCGCCGTCGCGCAGCTCGGCGAAGGGCGCCAGAGCGCGCCGCGGGTAAAACAGGGCGCCGGTCAGGGGCGCGTCGGCGGCGGGGTCGGTGGCCAGCAGCCCCACGGGCCGGCGGCGCCAGCGTTCGTCCAGCAGCACGATGCCGCCCGCCGATGGCGGCCCGTCCAGCACGAGTTGGGCGATGCGGTTGCGGACCTCCAGCGGCAAGGGCAGTGGCGCCGAGGCGGCGGTTTGGCCCATGGCGAGGGCGATGTCGGCGCGGGCCAGGGTCCGGCCGTCGCCGGTGCGGGCGAGAACCGCGACGGACTCGGCCAGCCCGCCGGGGGCGCGGGCGACGTGGATGGTCATGCCGCTGGCGCCGGCTTCGGGCGGGCGGAGCAGCCGGGGCGCGGGTCCGCAGCAGATTTCGGTGACTTTTCCGAGCGCGGAAAGAGATTTTTCAAACGTCGAAAACTCCGACCGGTCGGCGAGACCGTCGGCGATGTAGACGACACTGGTGCCCGCGTAGGGCCATTCCCGCGGGACGGCGCTGGCGCGGCTGGACGGCCATGGCCAAGGGCGTGCCGCGCCCAGAAGGGCTCGGACGTCCGCGACCGGCATGGGGGCGGAGGCGCGGGGGACCGCGCCGGTTTCGCCGGGCGCGGTGGTCAGTAACGCGGCCTGACGCCCGGCCCGCGCGGCGCGATCCAGGACGGTATTGGCCATTTGCACGCGCCTCGGCCAGTCGGCGGCGGTGGCCCAGCCGTTATCGATCGCCAGGAGCACGGGCCCGCCACCTTCCAAGGACCCGGTGCTGTCCAGCACCGGCCGGGCCAGCGCAACGATGGCCAGGCCTGCCGCGGCGAGGCGCAACAGCAACAGCCACAAGGGCGTACGAGCCGGGGTTTCCTCCGTGGGGTTAAGGCCCAGAAGAAGGCGGATGGCGGGAAAGGACTCGGTGCGGGGGGCGGGTGGGGTCACTCGCAACAGCCACCACAGCAGCGGCAGGGCGGCGAGCGCGATTAAAGCGAGTGGCGCGGCGAAGGTCATGGCGCCGTGTGCCCGGAACCGTCCATCGCGGACCAGGCGGTTCGCGTCGTCATCGCGCGCTCAACGCCATGTAGAGAGAAAGCAACGCGGTCTCCGGCGGGCGATCGGTGCGGTGGATGCCGAACCCGAACCCGGCGGCGGCGCAGATCGCGGCGAGGCCGTCCTGCTGGCGTTTCAACCGGTCGCGGTAGGCCTCTCGCACCGAATCCACCCGGGGGATCAGCGCGTCCCGCTCGCCTTCCAGGCCCTGAAACCGGATGCGGCCGTCGTAGGGTAGCGTGGTCTCGGCCGGGTCGAGGACCTGGAGCAGGTAGCCCGACACCGGCACCGCCGCCATGCGCGCGATCGTTTCCTGAATTCGTTCCAGCGGCGCCAGAAAATCCCCGATCAGCACCACCTGAGCATATCGAGGCAGCGGAAACCTGGGAGGCAGGTCGTCATCGTCGCGGGCCTGATCCAGTTCCTCCAGCACCCGGTCCAGGCCGAACCGGCCGGAGACGGGGCGGCCGCGCGGGCGGAGGACCGCGACACGCTCGCCGCCGCGCAGAAGCAGGGAGGCCAGCGCGAGCAGCAGCAGGCTGGCGCGGTCGCGCTTGTCGGCGGCGGCGGCGCGGGAATGCCAGGCCATCGAGGCGGAGCCATCTCGCCACAGATAGATTGTTTGGGCCGCGTCCCACTCGGTTTGCCGAATCAGCCAGCCCTCGGGGGCCTCACGGCCGGAGCGGGCGGACTGGCGCCAGTCGATGCGGCCGATGGGATCGCCCGCCGCGTAGGGACGGAACTGCCAGAAACTGTCCCCCTGCCCTACCCGCCTGCGGCCGTGCACGCCCTGCGCCACGGTCGCGGCGACTCGCCGCGCGGCGACCAGCAAAGGCGGAAGACGGCCGCCCAACGCCTCCGCCCGCCGCGCGCGGGCCGGGTCCAATGTCGGGAGGGGCGGAGGATCAGCCAAGACGTTCGACCAAACGGCCAATGACCTCGTCGAGCGCGACACCATCGGCGCGCGCGGAAAAATTCAGCGCCATGCGGTGGCGGAGGACCGGACCCGCGAGCACCGCGACATCGTCGAGGCTGGGGGTCAGGCGTCCGTCCAAAATGGCGCGGGCGCGGCTGGCCAGCATCAACGCCTGTGCCGCGCGCGGGCCTGGCCCCCAGGCGACGTGGTGCGAGACAACGTCGATATCGGTGCTTTCCGGGCGGCCGCCGCGCACCATGGCCAGGATGGCGTCAACGACTTTCTCACCAACCGGCATCTGGCGGATCAACGCCTGCGCCTCGATCAGTTCGGCGGCGGAGAGCACGGCTTCGGCGATTTGGGTCGCGGCGCCGGTGGTGGCGAGCAGCATCGCCCGCTCCGCTTCCAGCGTGGGGTAGCCGATGTCGATGGCCAGCAGGAACCGGTCCAACTGGGCTTCGGGCAGGGGGTAGGTGCCTTCCTGCTCGATGGGGTTCTGTGTCGCGAGGACGTGGAACGGCGTGGGAAGCACGTGTTCGACGCCGGCGATGGCGACGCGGTGTTCCTGCATGGATTGCAGCAGAGCGGACTGGGTGCGGGGGCTGGCACGGTTAATTTCGTCGGCCATCAGCAACTGGCAGAAGACGGGGCCGGGGACGAAGCGGAAGCTCCGGCGGCCCTCGATCTCGTCCAGGACCTCGCCGCCGACGATATCGGCCGGCATCAGGTCGGGCGTGAACTGCACCCGTTTCGTGTCGAGGCCGAGGACGGTGCCCATGGTTTCCACGAGGCGGCTCTTGCCCAGTCCGGGGACGCCGATGAGGAGCGCGTGCCCGCCGGAGAGGACGGCGATCAGGGTTTGCTCGACCACCTGTTCCTGGCCGAAAATCACGGCGCCGATGGCCGCCCGCGCCTTCGCCATGCGGGCGCCCAGAGCATCCAGGCGCTCCAGCGCGCGTTCGGGGGAGAGCGCCGCCCCTTCCGTGCCTGCCGGCATCGCGTTCGTCCTTTCATCCATGGGCTGGAACCCGGAACCGGGCGCCGAGAGCGGATGCTACCCGGTTCGGGGGGACGAATGGAACCGCGCCGTTATTCCTTGGCCGCTTTCGCCGCCGCTTCCTTGGCGCGGGCGACGCGGGCCAGGACCTTGTCGCGGACGGCGGGCGGCAGACCGTTCGGGTCCATGGCCATGCCGTAAATCAGCTCGTTATGTGCGTGCAACAGATGATGCAGGCTGAACACATGCATCTGGGCGTTCTTGCGGCCCTGGACGTCCTGGACGTGGTTCAGCGCCTGTTTCGTGGCTTTCAGCGCGAAAGACGGTTTTCCGGCGATTTTCTCTGCGAGCGCCAATGTGGCGGCTTCCAGATCGGCCCGCGGCACGACTCGGTTCACCATGCCATGCTTTTCGGCGTTCTGAGCGGTGATCTCGTCCGCCGTGAACAGGAATTCCTTGGCTTTGCGGATGCCGAGTTCCCAGGGGTGGTTGAAGAATTCCACGCCGCAAATGCCGAAATCTATGACGGGGTCCTTGAACGTCGCGTCGTCGCTGGCGATAATCAGATCGCACACCCACGCCAGCATCAGCCCGCCCGCGATCACCTTGCCCTGCACCTGGGCGATCGTCGGTTTCGACAATCCACGCCAGCGTTCGCACATTTCCAAATAAATTTCCATTTCGCGGCCATAGCGCGCCTCGGCGCCCTTGGCGTCGAACCCGGCCCATGTCCCGATGGTCGAAAAATCGCGCCATGTGGAACCGCCGTCGCCGGAGAGGTCATGGCCGGCGGAAAAATTGCGGCCGTCGGCGGCGAGGATAATGACCTTGATGTCGTCGTCGTGCGCGGCACGGTCGAATGCCGCGTTCAATTGATATGTCATCGTCAGGCCTTGAGCGTTATGCGCCTCGGGTCTTGCCATGACGATGCGGGCGACATGCGGCGCGGGAGTTTCGTAACGCACCTGCGGGACGGGTGTGGTTGCGTCGTTCATGGGGCGGGCCTCCTGGATGTTTTGGTTGGGAGTGCAAGCGTAGCACTGGGGAAGGCGGTGCCAAGGGCGGCATGTTCCAATGGGATCGGCGCACAGGGTATATCGATGTCAGGGAGATCGCGCATGACCGTTGAATTGAAACCCATTCGCACGGAGGCCGATCACCAATGGGCGCTCGCCGAGGTAGAGCGTCTTTGGGGTGCGAGGTCCGGCACATCCGACGAAGATCGCCTGGACATTCTCGCGACGTCGATCGAGGTGTACGAGGCCGAACACTTCCCGATCGATCCGCACGATCCGATCGAGGCCATCAGGTTTCGAATGGACCAACAAGGCCTGACCCGGAAAGACCTGGAACCCATGATCGGTACAAGAACACGCGTGGCCGAGGTCTTGAACCGCAAGCGCGGTTTGTCGATCGATATGATCCGGCGGCCGCATGACGAACCGGGGATTCCGGCGGAAATCCTGATCCGGCCGTCCCGCGTGGCGGCCAGGTCGTAATCTCGGTCGATCCCCGATTTTCGGATTGCGCTCGATGCACCCCGTCCGCCATCGTTCCGCCGGATGTTTTTCATCAGGAGCACGAACGATGACCCGGGCTGGCCTCACGGAACGAATCCTCGACATCAAACGCGAAAAGGGCTGGAGCTGGCGTCATATTTGCGACGAAATCGGCGGCATGTCAGACACATTGATCGTCGGCGCCTTGTTGGGTCAGATGAAACTGGTCCGCCCGCAGGCGAAAAAAGCGGCCGCGTTGTTCGGCCTCTCGCCCGCCGAGGAAGCGATGTTAAACGAAGTGCCGATGCGCGGAACGGGGACGCCAATGCCGCCGACGGACCCGCTGATTTACCGGTTTTACGAGATGGTGATGATCAACGGCCCCGCCTGGAAGGCGTTGATCGAGGAGGAGTTCGGCGACGGGATCATGTCGGCGATCGATTTCGACTTCAAATTCGAACGCATGGCGCATGAGCGCGGGGATCGCGTCAAAATCGAAATGACCGGAAAATTCCTGCCGTATAAATATTATGGCGCGGAACAGGGGATTCCGGAATACGGTTACAAGGAAGAATAACCCTCGACATCGTGCTCTCAGCGCGCCAGCAACGCGTTGAGAGCACGCGCAGAGGACAATTTTTCGACCTCTTCCACCGCCGTGCGCAGCCGCGCGGCGCGCGCATCCAGGCCGCCAAAGGCCAGGCAATCCTCCAATTTCGTTTCGAAATCGGAGGACGTCATGGGAAACGCCGGATGACCGCGCGGGTAGTCCACGCGTTCTTCCAGGACAGTGTTGCCGGCTTCCACCGACAGACGCGTGGGGGAGATGGCGCGGGACCAATCGCGCTCGATGTCCGCGTCCACGGAACACTCGACTTTTTCCGCGAGCGCCAAAATGTCGGGACGGCGTATCCCTTCCTCGGTGAAGTGGTTCAGGGTTACGCGTCCGTCGATCAGAGCGGCGGCGACGGTAAAGGGAATGCTGAACTGCGCCTGCACGATGGTTTTAGGATGGCGGCGCATGGCGGGCGGGGTGCAAACGGCCTCGAACGCCTGGTTGTTCACGCCCGCGGCGATGCGGCGGATGCGGGAAAGGTCGAACCCGGGCCGCGCCCGCGCGGCGAAGGCGGCGTCGATCGCGGTGTGATTGAAACGGCAGCAAGGGTATGGCTTGTAACTCAGTTCCAATAGTTCGAAGTGGCGTCCAAGATCCGCGCGCAGCACCTCGGGGTTGTAACGTCCTCGCAGGTAGGTCCGGAACAATCCGTCCACGCCCTCGAACGTATTCCGCGCGCCCAGAACCCCGGCGCGCGCGAGCTGGACGGAGACCAAAGCGGCCTTCGCGCCAAATCCCGGCTGCATCCGTTTCGTCAGCGCCCCGTCCCGGGTGACCTGATGGGTCCCGGCGGCCTGGCTGTAGACGATGCCCAGAGCATTGACGGTTTCCGCCGCGTCGAAGCCCAGCACGCGCGCCGCGGCGGCCGTGGCGCCGAAATATCCGAACAGCGACGAGTAGATAAAACCGCTTTCGATGATCCCGATCGTGGTCGCGACGCCCAGGCGGCAGATTAGTTCGAGGCCCGACGCGATGCCGGCGATCAGGTCCTCGCCCGTGGCCAAGGGATTGAGTTCCGCCGCCGCCAGCGCCGCCGGCACGACGGAGACGCCCGCGTGCAGAACGGCCGCGTCGTGGGTGTCGTCGTAGTCGCGCGCGTGCGCCATCATGCCGTTGATCCAGGCGGCGTGATGGGCCGGGACCCGCGGGCCACCGCACCAGATCGGCGCCTGCTCCGCGCCCGCCCAGCTTTCCACCAGCGACCGAACACCGGGAACTCCCGGTGCGTTCGTGCCCGCGGCCGCGCAGGCCAGTGTGTCGAGCAGATTCGCTTTGACCGCGCGGCGAACGGTGTCCGGTAACGCCGCGGCGGTCAGCGGCGCCGAAAAGGCCGCGTAAATCTCCGCGAAATCCGGCTGGGCCGGGGATGTGTCGTGCTCGGAATCCCGCATTCGATTCACTCCTCCTCTTGGCCCTGCTCCGGGCTCGCTCCAGGGTCTGGTACGCGGATTGTCTGGCGCGACGATGTAACGGCCGGGGACGGATGGGCGCAATCCGGCGCATTCGGCGTCGTGTTGCGTATCGGCATGGGCGTCTTTAGGGTCGGGACCAAGGCGACCGCATCGAACGGTCCCGTGGGAGGTCATTTATGCGCCGTAGAACTCTGTTGGCGTCCGCCGCCGCATCCGCCGCGATTTTACCGGGCCGCGCGCGCGCGGCGAATGAGATCAAGATCGGCATGCCGATGGCCTTGTCAGGCCCAGGGGCGCTGTACGGACAGCCTATTACGAAGGGCGCGGAGATGTGCGTCGCGGAGATCAACGCGGCCGGCGGATTGCTGGGGCGCAAGTTGATCCTGCTGCCGCGCGATAGCAAAGGGAACGCGGACGAATCGGTGCGGGTCAGCCGCGAACTGATTTTGAAGGACAATGTCGACTTCATCGTGGGATCGTTCACTTCCGCCGAGTCGCCGGCGGTGTCCACCATCGCCAAGGAAAACAAGGTGCTGATGGTCGCGCCCACCGCGAAGACCATTCAGTTGACCAGCCCGGCGAATTTGCACCCGTATATTTTCCGCACCGCCTCGACCACGGATATCGAGGGCCGGACCGCCGCGACCCTGATGGCGAAATGGGATGTCAAACGCGTCGCCACCATCGCGCCCGATTACGCCTATGGCCGCGACATCATGGAAGCCTTTTCGGTCCTGCTGAAGAAATTGAAGCCGGGCGTGGAAATCGTCGATCAGCAGTGGCCGAAACTCGGGCAGGCGGACTTCGCGCCGTTCATCACGGCGCAAATGAGCAAGCAACCCGACGCTGTCTTCGGCGCGGTGTTCGCGGGCGATTTCGCCAGCCTCGTGAAGCAGGCCAAGCCGCTGGGATATTTCGACAAGATCGGCAATCGGTATATCGGCGCGGGCGAGACCGGTTCGATCGAAATGACCCGCTCGCTCGGGACCGATTATCCGGTCGGCATCGTGGCCAATACCTACGACCCCGTGATCTGGCCGGACGCGCCGGAGGTCCACAAGAAATTCACCGCCGCCATCAAAACCCACCTCAAGGACGACTACGGTTCCTCCTGGGCCATCATGGGATATGCCGGGGTCCAGGCACTCGCGGCCGGGATCAAAAAGGCGGCGACGATCGACGCGGACAAAGTGTCGAAGGCGATGATCGGCCTGACCTTCGAAACCCCGATCGGACCGCAGATCATCCGCGGCAAGGACCAGTCCGCCAACCGCGGGCAGTTCTGGGGCAAGCTGGTGCGCACCGCCGCGCATCCGTTCCCGGTGTTCGAGAAAGTCGAATACACCGATCCCACGCCGTTCATGGATTGAGAGGCACCGTGATCCCCCTCCCCACCCGGGGGGCGCCAGGCGCCCGCCCGGTCCGGAAAGGTTGACCCTCGCATGGCCGCCGAATTTTTGTTCAGCCAGTTTTTAAGCGGGCTGACCACCGCGATCTTCCTGTTTCTGGTCGCCTCCGGACTGTCGCTCGTGTTCGGCGTCCTGCGGGTGCTGAACTTCGCGCACGGCACGTTCTACATGCTGGGGGCCTACCTGGCGTGGCAGACCATGGCCTGGCTGGCGCCAACGAAGGAAGGCTTCTGGCTGGCGGCGCTGGCCGCGGCCACGGGGATCGCGATCCTCGGTTTCGTGGTGGAACGGCTGATGTTCCGGCATTTATACGGGAAAGAGGAGCTGTATCAGCTTCTGTTCACCTACGCGCTGGTCCTGATTCTTGGCGACGCGGCGAAAATCCTGTGGGGCACAGGACAATTATCGGTGTCCCGTCCGCCGTCGGTCGAAGGCAGCCTGTCGGTCTTCGGCGCGTTGCTGCCCGGATATAACCTGTTCGTGATGGTTCTGGGCTTCGCGATCGCCATCGGCTTCTGGGTCATTCTGCAACGCACCAGCGCGGGCCGGATGATTCGGGCCGCGGCGATGGACCGCGAGATGCTGGGATCGCTCGGCGCCAATGTCGGCGTGCTCTATACTGGTGTGTTCGTGGTCAGTTCGTTCCTGGCGGGATTGTCCGGCGCGCTGGTCTCGCCGATCAAGGCGATCGTCCCCGGCATGGACGTGGAAATCATCGTCGAAGCCTTCATCGTCGTCGTCATCGGCGGGCTGGGTTCGTTCTGGGGCACTTTTCTGGGCGCGCTGATTTACGGCCAGGTGCTGTCCTTCGGCATTTTGATCTTCCCCCGCTTCTCGATTTTTTCGGTGTTCGCGCTGATGGCCGTCATTCTGATCGTCCGGCCCTGGGGTCTGTTGGGGAGGCCGTTGAAATGAGCCGCCGTATTCCCTGGACCCTCGTCGTCCTTCTGCTGGCCCTGACCATCCCTTGGTTCGGGTCGCGCTATTACACGTTCCTCGCGACCCAGATCGCGATCCTGTCGCTGTTCGCCGTCAGCTATAATCTGCTGCTGGGCACGACGGGGCTCGTGTCGTTCGGACACGCCGCCTATTTCGGTCTGGGCGCCTACGCGACCGGCCTGCTGATGAAAGAACTGAATGTTCCGTTCCTGCTGGCGTTGCTGGCGGGCGGGTTGCTGCCCGCGGCCTTCGCCGGAGTGTTCGGGTATTTCTGCGTGCGGCTGACGAAAATCTACTTTTCCATGCTGACACTGGCCTTCGCGCAAATCGTCTGGGCCATCTGCTTTCAATGGAACGAGGTCACCGGCGGCGATCAGGGCATCTCCGCCATTCCCTACCCGGAACTCGGCTGGATCGGCGCGATCCCCGGTCTGGGCGGGTTTCGCACCGGCGACCATTTCTACTTCGCCTGCGTGGTGCTGGTCATTCTGTGCATCTGGGTACTGGGCCGGATCACCGACTCGCCGTTCGGACGGCTGCTGACCACGATCCGCGAGAATCCCGAACGGGCGTCTTTCATCGGTGTCGATGTCCGGCGCTACGAACTCGCGGCCTTCGCGATCGCGGGCGGGTTCGCCGGGGTCTCCGGCGCGCTGTTCGGAATTTTCAATCGCGGCGTCTTCGCCGATTTCATGTTCTGGCCGAAATCCGCCGAGGTGCTGATCATGACCATTCTGGGCGGCATGAACTACTTCTGGGGGCCAGTGGCCGGCACGATCATGATGGTGGTGCTGAACCAGCAAATCACGTCCTATACCGAATATTGGCCGCTGGTGCTGGGCACGATCCTGCTGGTGCTGCTGTTCGCCTTTCCGGGCGGCCTGATGGGCGCGCTGGACGCCGGGGCCAAACGCCTGCGCGGACAAAAAACAGGAGGTGGCGATGCTTGATATCGACAACGTCACCAAGACATTCTCGGGCTTCACCGCTGTCTCCGGGGTCAGCCTGACCGTCGAGAAACAACAGATCGCGGCGGTGATCGGGCCGAACGGCGCCGGGAAATCGACGTTTTTTAACATGATCACGGGGCATCTGACGCCCGACTCCGGCGCCATCAGGCTGAACGGACGGGACATCACCGGCATCGCCCCGCATAAAATCTGCGGCGCCGGCATGGGCCGGTCCTTTCAGCGCACCAATATCTTTCCGAAGTTGACCGTGTTCGACAATGTTCAGGCGGCCTACCTGGCCCATCGCGGCAAGGGCGGGAATTTCTGGAGCCCGGCGGAACGGTTTTACCGGGACGAGACGGAGGCGTTGCTGCGTTCCATCGGGTTATGGGAGCAGCGGGAGTCGATTGGCGGCGTCATGTCCTATGGCGCGCAGAAGCAACTGGAACTTGGCCTCGCGCTGGCATCCGACCCGGCGTTGCTGCTGCTGGACGAGCCCACCGCGGGCATGTCCGCGACCGAAACGCACGAGGCGATCCGGTTGCTGGAACGCATCGCCGGCGAGCGCGAACTGACGTTGCTGTTCACCGAACACGACATGGAAGTCGTCTTCTCCATCGCGCAAAAAATCGCGGTTCTGCACCAGGGCCGGAAAATCGCCGAAGGCACGCCCGCCGAGGTCCGCGCCGACCCCGAGGTGCGCCGCATCTATCTGGGGCACCACTGATGGCGGCACTTCTGTCAATTGAGGCGATCCATACCGCGTACGGATTGTCCAAGGTGTTGTTCGGCATCACCGCCGACATCCATCAGGGCGAATGCGTCTGCCTGCTGGGCCGCAACGGCGTTGGAAAATCGACGACGATGCGCTCGATCATGGGGCTCACGGTCCCCAGCCAAGGCAAGATCGTCTGGAAGGGCGAGGACATCACCGGCTGGGCTCCGCACCGGATCGCGCGCGCGGGGATCGGGTTCGTGCCGGAGGATCGGCGGGTCTTCGCGGAATTGTCGGTCTGGGAAAACCTCGATATCGCCGCCCGCGCCGCGCGCAGGCCCGGCCCCTGGACCATCGAGGCGTTGTTCGATCTGTTTCCGCAACTGGCGGCGATCCAGAGCCGCATGGGCGGGTTTCTATCCGGTGGCGAGCAGCAAATGCTGACCATCGCGCGCACCCTGATGACCAATCCGGATCTTTTGCTTCTCGACGAACCGTCCGAGGGCCTGGCGCCTCTGGTCGTCGATATGCTGCTGGAAAAGATCGGGGATCTCAAAAAAGGCGGTCTTACCATTCTGTTGGCGGAGCAGGGCCTGGCGTTTTCCCTGGCGCTGGCCGACCGGGTCTATGTGCTGGAGAAAGGCGAGGTCCGGTATACGGGACCGTCGAGCGCGTTGCGGGACGACAAGGACCTGGCGGATCGTTTGCTGGCCTTGTGAGGCCGGGCCTCGGTCCAGCATGGTTCGTTTCGCGGCGGCTGGGGTTCGGACAGCCGCGCCGGAAATGGGAGACTGTCTGACATGCACGCGACGCATTTGGTGATTGGCGGCGGATCGGCGGGCTGCGTGATGGCGGCGCGTTTGTCCGAGGACCCGGGAAATCAGGTCATTTTGGTCGAGGCCGGCACGGCCCATGCGCCTGGCCAGGTTCCGGACGACATCCGCGATACCTATTCCGGCAGCGCGCTGATGAATCCCGGGTATTTCTGGAAAAACCTGAAGGTCCGCCGCAACGCGGACGCGACGCCGGTTTATTACGAACAGGGCCGTGTGCTGGGCGGCGGTTCCTCGGTCAACGGCCAGGTCGCGTTGCGCGGCGCGCCGGAGGACTACGACCGCTGGAACGCGATCGGCGCGAAGGGCTGGGACTGGAATTCGGTGTTACCGTATTTCCGGCGGCTGGAGACCGATCTGGATTACACCGATCAGTTGCACGGCGGTCAGGGACCGATCACGGTGCGGCGCATGCCCATGGAGCAATGGGACGATTTTACTTTGTCGGTCACCAAGGTCTGGGGCGAACTCGGGTACCAGTTGCGGCCGGACATGAACGGGGAGTTTGGCGAGGGGTATTCGCCGTTGCCATTGTCCAACGACGGCGACGCGCGGCGATCGACGGCGGTGGGGTATTTGGACGCGGCGGCGCGGGCGCGGCCGAATTTGCGGATTTTGGGAGAAACCCAGGCGCGGCGGATTTTGTTCGCGAAGGGGCGCGCGACGGGGGCGGAGGTCCGGCGGAACGGCCAGATCGAGACGTTGACGGCGGGTAACGTCGTCGTGTGCTCTGGCGCGTTGCATACGCCTTGGCTTCTTATGTTGTCCGGCATTGGGCCGGGCGCGCATTTGCGCGAGCGGGGGATCGAGGTCGCGCTGGACCGGCCCGGCGTGGGTGGCAATCTGATGGATCACCCGGCCATTCATATCTCCGGCTATTTGCCGCCGGTGTCGCGGCATAAAATGGTGTTGCGGCGGAATTATACCTATTTGCGCTGGTCGTCGGGTCTGCCGGACGTGCCGGCAGCCGATATGGTGATGATGGCGGTTTGCCGGTCCGCCTGGCACGCGGTCGGCACGCGTATCGGGACGTTGTCGTCCTATATCGGGCGTTCCTATTCGACGGGCGAGGTGCGGTTGCACTCGCCCGATCCGGACGATGAGCCGTATGTGAACTTCAACTGGTTGAGCGACAAGCGCGACCTGGACCGGATGACGGATGCGTTCCGCCGGATGGCGAAGATTCTGCACAGCGATCCGGTGCCTCAGTATCTGTCCAATTTGTTCGCGTCGAAGTTTTCGCAGCGTGTGCGCGATGTCGGGCGGAAGAACCTGAAAAACGCGATTTTGACGAATGTCGCGGCGGTGATGATGGATTCCTCGGCCGCGTTGCGGAAGCTGATGTTCGATAGGATCATCAGCGATTCGCCGCCGATCCCCGAGTTGCTGGCGAACCCCGCGTTGCTGGAGCAATACGTGAAGGACAATGTTCAGTCCGCGTGGCATGCCTCCTGCACCTGCCGGATGGGCGATCCCGCCGACCCGAATACGGTGCTGGATCCCACCGGCAGGGTGGTGGGGGCGGAGAATCTGTTCGTCGCGGATGCCTCTGCGATGCCGGAGGTGTCGCGGACCAACACCAACATTCCGACGATCATGATCGCGGAGCGGGTCGCGGAGATGGCGCGGCGGCGGTAGAGGATGGCGCTTCGGCGGACAGTGGGGGTGTGTCTCAATCGCCCAGGGAACCAGCAACCAGCGCACAAAACCGAGGCAATCGCGGTTTGAGGAATTGCTCCCGCGCGGGGCATGGGCCGCGCAAACCCGGGGGAATCCCGCCGAAACGGCGGCCACGGCGGTTTCGCATTGCCACCTGGCACGGCCCGTGCAAACCTCGCTTGCTGTTCGTGCCGCCGTGCTTCTTCGGCCGGCCGGGCGGCCGCGTTTTTATGGGGAGACCCGGTGACACCGGGTTCGATGCGATGAAGAAAATCGAGGCCGTGATAAAGCCGTTCAAGCTGGACGAGGTGAAGGAGGCGCTGCACGAAGTTGGCCTGCAGGGCATCACCGTGGTGGAGGCGAAAGGTTTCGGGCGCCAGAAAGGGCATACCGAGCTGTATCGTGGCGCCGAATATGTGGTGGATTTCCTGCCGAAGGTGAAAATCGAGGTGATCTGCGAGGATTCCGTCGTGGAACGCGCGGTGGAAGCCATCATCGCGGCGGCACGCACGGGCCGGATCGGCGACGGCAAGATCTTCATCTCGCCGGTCGAGGAAGTGATCCGCATCCGCACCGGCGAACGCGGCGAAGCGGCGGTCTGAGACAGGCGGCTTTCGCGACGACATAACCGCTTTCGGCCCCCGGCGGAAACGAGTAGAGGGGCCGCCCATTGGGGTCCGCATGGTGCGGGCTCTTTCAAGGCCGCGCGGCCGCCGCCGCGGGCCGTCGGAACGTTAAGGACGGGGAATTCAGGGTCATGGTGAAAAAGCCAACGGAAAGCTCGGGCGTGAGCAAAGTCCTGGAGATGATGAAAGAGAACTCCGTGGAATACGTGGACCTGCGGTTCACCGATCCCCGCGGCAAGTGGCAGCACACGGCGCAGCACGTCTCCACCATGGACGAAGACGCGTTCCGCGACGGCATCATGTTCGACGGTTCCTCGATCGCCGGCTGGAAGGCGATCAACGAGTCCGACATGATCCTGATGCCGGACCCCGACAGCGCGGTCATGGACCCTTTCGCGGCCAAGCCGAGCATGATCATCTTCTGCGACATCGTCGAACCCTCGACCGGTCAGGGCTATAGCCGCGACCCGCGTAGCACGGCGAAGAAGGCCGAAGCCTATGTGAAAAGCTCGGGCATCGGCGACGCGGTCTATATGGGCCCGGAAGCCGAGTTCTTCATTTTCGACAGCGTCAAGTTCGGCACGGGCGGCAACTACGGCACGTACCAGCTCGACAGCCAGGAAGGCCCGCAGTCTTCGCTGAAGGACTATCCGGAAGGCAACATGGGGCACCGTCCGTCGGTCAAGGGCGGCTACTTCCCGGTTCCCCCGGTGGACGCCGACAGCGATCTGCGCGCGGAAATGCTCTCGGTCATGGGCGAAATGGGCCTGGCGATCGAAAAGCACCATCACGAGGTCGCGCAGAGCCAGCACGAACTCGGCACCAAGTTCGGGCCGCTGACGCGGCAGGCCGACCACATGCAGATCTATAAATACTGCGTGCACAACGTCGCCCACAGCTATGGCAAGACCGCCACGTTCATGCCGAAGCCGATCTATGGCGACAATGGCTCGGGCATGCATGTGCATCAGTCCATCTGGAAGAACGGCAAGCCATTGTTCGCGGGGAACGGGTATGCCGATCTGTCGGAAACCTGCCTGTATTACATTGGCGGCATCATCAAGCACGCCAAGGCGCTGAACGCGTTCACCAACCCCTCGACCAATTCGTACAAGCGGTTGATCCCGGGTTTCGAGGCGCCGGTGTTGCTGGCTTACTCGGCGCGTAACCGCTCGGCGTCCTGCCGTATCCCGTACGCGACCAACCCGAAGGCGAAGCGCGTCGAGGTGCGGTTCCCGGATCCGACCGCCAATCCGTATCTCGCGTTCTCCGCGATGCTCATGGCGGGCCTGGATGGGATCAAGAACAAGATCCACCCTGGCGACCCGATGGACAAGGATCTGTACGATCTGCCTCCGGAAGAGCTGAAAGGCATCCCGACGGTGTGCGGTTCCCTGCGCGAGGCTCTGGGCGCGTTGCAGGCCGACCACGAGTTCCTGCTGGCCGGCGACGTGTTCAGCATGGACCAGATCGAAAGCTATATCGAACTGAAGTGGTCGGAAGTGTATCGCTTCGAACACACGCCGCACCCGGTTGAGTTCGAGATGTACTACTCCGTCTGATCGGCGTTTTTTTTCGAAATGCCCCGCCATTTCCCTTGGGGATGGCGGGGTTTTTCATGCCCGCGCGGGTTTGCGGGACGGGCCAAATCGTGGTGGACTCGGGGCGCGACTTAGGAAAGACACGACGCCATGCCAGATGCCCTCGAACGCGCCTCTTCCGTGCTCACTCTCGACGCCATCGTCGTCGGCGGCGGATTGGGCGGCCTCTACGCGCTGCACCGGCTGCGAAAACTCGGGCTGACGGCGCGCGCGTTCGAGGCGGGGTCCGGCGTCGGCGGCACCTGGTTCTGGAACCGGTATCCCGGCGCGCGCTGCGATGTGGAGAGCCTGGAATACTCCTATGCCTTCGACGACGATCTGCAACAGGAATGGCACTGGCCGGAACGCTACGGCAACCAGCCGGAAATTCTCCGATACATCGAACATGTCGCGGATCGGTTCGATCTGCGCCGGGACGTGATCCTGAACACACGCGTTGTCTCGGCGCAATTCGACCAGGCCGCGAATCTTTGGACCGTGCGGACCGACACTGGCGTTGTCGCGCGGGCGCCGTTTTGCATCATGGCGACGGGCAATTTGTCCACGCCGCGGGTGCCGGATTTCAAGGGCATCGAGAATTTCAAGGGGAAGTGGTATCACACCGGCCTCTGGCCGCATGAGGGTGTCGATTTTTCCGGCCTGCGCGTGGGCATCGTCGGCACTGGTTCGTCCGGCGTGCAATCGATCCCGCTGATCGCGAAACAGGCCAAACATCTGCACGTGTTCCAGCGCACCGCGAATTTCTCCCTGCCCGCGCGCAACGCGCCGATGGACCCAGAGATAGAGCAGCGCCACAAATCGGAATATTCGGAGCGACGTCTTGCCGCCTTCGACACGCCGTTCGGTATCGCGGGCTTCCCGCCGCCGACGAAATCGGCGCTGGAGGTGTCCGAGGAAGAGCGCAACGCGAAATACGAGTCGAAATGGGCCGAAGGCGGCAGCATCAGTTTTCTGTATTCCTACACCGATCTTCTGCTGAACAAGGACGCCAACGACACCGCGTCGGAGTTTGTCCGGAACAAAATCCGCGCGATCGTGCGCGACCAGAGGGCGGCTGAACTGCTGGCACCCAAAGATCATCCGATCGGCACGAAGCGGCTTTGCCTGGATACGAATTATTACGAGACTTATAACCGCGACAACGTGACGCTGGTCGATGCGAGAAGCGCGCCAATCGAGGAAATCACCGCGGCGGGCATCAGAACCTCGGAGGCCGAGTTCGAATTCGACGCGATCGTGTTCGCGACGGGGTTCGACGCGATGACGGGCGCGTTGAAAGAGATCGACATCCGGGTGGGCAACGGACCGGCTCTGGCGGAAAAATGGGACGGCGGGCCGACGACTTATCTCGGGCTGATGGTCGCGGGCTTTCCGAATATGTTCATTATCACCGGGCCCGGCAGTCCCTCGGTGAAGACGCAGATGATTGTCGCCATCGAGCAGCATATGGACTGGATCGGCGATTGTATCTCGGCGTTGAAGGCGCGGGGCATGCGCCGGATCGAACCAAGCGCGGACGCCGAGCGCGATTGGGTCCGGCATGTGAACGAGGTCGCGGACAGCACGCTCTATCCGCTGGCGAATTCCTGGTATGTCGGCGCGAACATTCCGGGCAAGCCGCGGGTGTTCATGCCGTATGTCGGGGGTTTCGCGGGGTACAAGCGGAAATGCGACGCGGTCGCGGCGAACGATTACGAAGGTTTCGCGATGTCGCGGTGACCGGTGCGGTCTCCCCGGCGGCATCGCCGGGGAGACCGCACCGGTCAGAGGGTCAGACCGCCATCGACCGTGATCGTCTGTCCCGTCACCATGGCGGCGCCGAAGCCGAGGAAAAGGATGACTTCGGCCAGGTCTTCGGGCTGGCAGCGGCGTTTCAGCAGCGCGCGTTCGATGGATTGCTGACGTTCCTGGTTGGTCCATTCCACCATCCAAGAACTATCGACGGCGCCCGGCGCGATGGCGTTGACGCGCACGTTGGGGCCAAGCGCGCGAGCGAGGTTCTGGGTCAGGCTGACGACACCGGCTTTCGTGGCGCTGTAGGCGAGGCTGCTGCCCGCGCGGCCCAAACCGGCGATCGAAGCGGTGTTAACGATGGCGCCGTGCGCCTCGGTCAACGCGGGCGCGGCGGCCTTGGCGCAACGAAACACGCCGAGGAGGTTGACCTGCAACAACAGGTCCCACAATTCCTCGGTGATCAGGTCCAGTTCCGGCGGGTTGATTTTTCGGCTCGTTCCGGGCGTGCCCGCGTTGTTCACCAACAAATCGAGGCGGCCGAGATCGGCGACGGCTTTAAGCACCATGTCACTGGCGCCGTTGGCGTCGGACACACTGCCCGGTGCCATGATGGCCTTGCCGCCGGCGTCGATGAGTTTGTTGACGGCTTCGGGGCCTCTTGGGTCGTCTTCCAGGAAGTTGATGGCGACGGTGGCGCCGAATTTCGCCAGCATGCGCGCGGTGGCGAAGCCGATGCCGGAGGCGCCGCCGGTCACCAGCGCGGTTTTGCCGGTCAGGTCGTAGCTTATCATGAGAACTCCTTATGCGTGCGGAGATTGGGTGTCGTCACGCGCCCGGCGGCAGCCAGGGTTCCGGCGCGCGGCAATCGATGTCGGTGGCGACATCGACGATCACGGTTTCGTCGGACGCCATCGCCTCTTTCAATGCGGGCCCGAGTTGCGATGGGTCTTCGACGCGGATACCTCGAAGGCCGAAGACTTTCGCGACGTCGGCGAAATTCGTCGGTCCGAAGCGCACGAGTTCCCGCACGTCGCCGGGTTTGTTGCCCTGCTGGCGCTGGATATTCGGCCAGCCCTGGCCGAAGCCGGAGTTGTTGTTGACGATCAGCGTGATCGCGATGCCGCGGCGCTTCGCGGTTTCGAGTTCGGTCAAATGGTAATAGATCGCGCCGTCGCCGGTCCAGCACACGACCTTTCGATTCGGCGCGGCGCATTTCGCGCCCAAGGCCGCGGGGAAGGACCAGCCAAGGGAACCGGCTGCGCGGAGATAGGTCTGGCCCTCGCCATTCATTTCGGCGAGCGTACTCGTCCAGATGCTGGAATATCCGGTGTCCGCGACCAGAATCCCGTCATGCGGCAGGGTCCGGTTAATTTCCTCGCAGATACGATCCGGCCAGATCGGCACGGAGCCGTTGGCGAGGAAGGGCGCGCGTTCCCGGCGCCAGTCGGCCATGACGCCGGCGGCCCAATCGCCGAAGGCCATGTCGCGGGCGCCTTTGCCCACGGCTTCCACCAGTTTCGCCAGTGTGACTTTGGGGTCGCCCATCAGGCCAAGCGTGTTGGGGTAGGAACGGCCGAGTTCCCGCGGATCGATGTCGATTTGCACACAGGGCGTGTCGATCGCCGGAATGCGCCAGGTGTGGGTGACCTGGTCGCCGGTGTGGCAGCCAACGAACAGCACCAGTTCCGCCGTGTGGACGATTTTGTTGGTGGGTGGCGCGGCGTAGTTACCGGCGCAACCAACCGACAAACGATGCCGGGTCGGCACGATGCCGCGGCCGCCAAGGGAGGTGGCGATGGGCGCGCCCAGCGCCTCGGCGAGGGCGAGGAGTTCTTTGCCGGCCTGGGATTGCAGGGCACCGGTGCCAGCGACGATGGCGACTTTCTTGGCTGCGCGCAGCGCGGCGGCGGCGCGGGCGATGTCGTCGTCCGGCGGACAGGGCCGATGCGGTGGCATTTTCATCTGGAAGACTGGCTCGGCAACCGGTGCTTCGGCGACCATGCCGGATTCAATGACCTCGGCCTGGAGGCCGTTCATGTCGATATGCGCGGGTCCGGGCGCGCCGGTCATGGAGACTCGCCAGGCCTGGCGCATGATGCGCGGGAAATCCGCCGCGCTTTCGGCGAAAGCCGAAAATTTTGTGACCGAGGAGAACATCGGCTGATGCGGAATCTCCTGGTAGGCGTTGCGATCCTGCATAAATGGCTGTTTGCGGCCGGTGAAGGCGATGACCGGTGTATTGGCGAGGTAGGCGTCCTGGAGGCCGGAGGCGAGGTTCGCGGCACCCACGGATTGCGCGAAGCAGACGGCGGGTTTGCCGGCGATGCGGGCGTAGCCGTCGGCCATGTAGGCAACGGCTTTTTCGCTGTGACCGAGCACGCGCTCGACGCCGAGGGTGCCGAGTTCGATCAGGGTGCGCCGGAGAACGGCGTCGATGAAGAAGACGTGGGTTGTGCCGTTGGCGGCGAGGCTGCGGGCGAAGAACTCCGCGCCCGTGATGGGTTCGGCGGCGGCCATGAGTGTTTCCTCCGGTTGGTTCCTGGCAGATTAGGGCCGGGCGTGTGCCAGTGGAAGCGTTGGGGCAGCGCCCCGGTGCTTCGACCAGGCTACCTCCCAGGCCAGTTCGGCAGGCGCTTTTCGATAAAGGCCTGACGGCCCTCGGCGGCATCCTCGGTCAAGGCCAGTGTGCCAATCTGAGCTTCCATAAAGACGGCGGCGTTGTCGAAACTCATGTCTTCCGTTTGCCGCATCGCGTATTTGCCGCGGCGGATGGAGGTCGGGCTTTTGTCGAGCAGCCGATTCAGCAGCCAATCGACTTTGGCGTCGAGTTCCACGGGCGGAACAATGTAATTCAACAAGCCGAGAGCGAGCGCTTCCGCGGCATCGACCGGTTCCCCCGTCAGCGCCATCTCGTAAAGTTTACGCGGTGGGATCAGGCATTGCAGAACGGCCATGATCTGCATCGGGAAAACACCAACCTTTACTTCCGGCATGCCGAAACGGGCGTTATCCACGGCGATGGCCATGTCGCACATACCCAGCATGCCCATGCCGCCGGCCATGGCATGACCGTTGACGCGGGCGATCAGCGGCAGGGTGAGGTTGCGCGCGACCTTCATCAGGCTGACGAAGGGCACGCCGACCTGGGAGTAATCGTATTTGAACGAGCCGGAACCCGCCGACAGATCGGCTCCCGCGCAAAACGCGCGATCTCCAGCGCCCGTCAGGACGACGGCGCGGATGGCGGGATCGGCGGTCGCGGCGTGCATGCCGTCCATGATGCCGTGGCAGACGGCGTCGTTCATCGCGTTGCGCCGTTCCGGGCGGTTAATGGTGATCCATTGCACCGCGCCGCGTTTTTCGACCAGAACCTCAGACATCAGTGCGTCCTTTGGCGGAATTTCGACAGGCTGCCGCCGTGCATGACCTTGCCGGGCAGCGGATGTCCGACGATCGTTTCGGCCATGCGGGCACATTCGATCAACGCGTCGAGGTCGATGCCGGTTTCGATCCCCATTTCGTGCGCCATGAACACCAGGTCCTCGGTGCAGATATTGCCCGCCGCGCCCTTGTGGCCCGCGAAGGGACAACCGCCCAGTCCGGCGCAGGAACTGTCGAAGCTGGAGATGCCCATCTGCATGCCCATCAAGGCGTTGGCGATGCCGGTGCCGCGGGTGTCGTGCAGGTGCAGCGCCAATTTCAGGTCCGGCCATTTTTCGCGGACAGCACCGACCACGCGCTGCACACCTGCAGGCGACGCCCATCCCACGGTATCGGCGAGGCGAACACGGTCGAGTTGGATACCATACTCGTCGGCCAGGTCGAGCAACCGTCCCACGCAGTCGCGGACCGTTTCGGGCGCGATCGCGCCTTCGAAATTGCAGCCGAAGGCGGTCATCACGATCGCGGATTCAACGGAAATGTCGCATTCCCGGAAGAAATTGAGCTGGCGGCGCTGTTCGGCCAGAGTTTCCTCGTTGTCCTTGTTGGTGTTGTGGATGGAAAAGGTGTTCGACGTGCTCATTTGCAGGCCGCCCGTGATATACAGGGGCGTTTCCACGGCCCGCTGATACCCGCGCAGGTTCAGCGCGATTCCGGTGTAATGCACATCCGGCCGTTTGCGGATGCCGTTGGCCACTTCGACGGCGTCGGCCATGCCGGGCACGCGGCGGGCATCGACGAACGACACGCACTGGACATCCTTCAGGCCGGTGTCCGCGAGGGCCTCGCAGAAGCGGATTTTGTCGTAGGTGCCGATGGGGCCGGGTTCGATTTGAAACCCCTCGCGCGGGCCTTCCTCGTGGATCTCGATGCGTTTGGGCAGATCGCTCATGGCTTCCCTCCTGTCGTGTTGGTGGCATGATGCCACCGATACGGCGGGAGGAAAATCGTGCCTGACGGAATGCGGGTTCTGGAGCCTGACGGAGACTGGTAAACACAGCCGCTCGCACCGAAAGGAACCTCGCATGAGCCGTCTCGTCTACGTCCTCAATGGTCCCAACCTGAACCTGCTTGGCAAGCGCCAGCCGCATATCTATGGCCATGAAACCCTGGCCGACGTCGAACGCGATTGCCGCGCTCTGGCGGCCGAGCTGAAACTGGACCTGCGCTTTCATCAGTCGAACCGGGAATACGAACTGATCGACTGGATCCACGAGGCACGGGACACGGCGGGCGGCCTCGTCATCAATCCGGCGGCGTTTACCCATACATCGGTCGCCATCCTCGACGCGCTGAACACCTTCGACGCGCCAGTGATCGAGGTTCATATTTCCAACGTTCATAAGCGGGAGGAATTTCGCCACCGCTCCTTTGTCTCTCTGCGCGCCGATGGGGTGATCGCGGGCTGCGGGACGTTGGGATATCAACTGGCGCTGCGGCGGGTGGCCTCGTTGCTGGACAGCCAGGCGGCCTGACGCGGCGATATGGCTGGGGCGGGAGGATTCGAACCTCCGTATGACGGAATCAAAATCCGTTGCCTTACCGCTTGGCGACGCCCCAATCGCGGATCGCGCGCGAACCAGCGGGTGATAGGTCGGGATCGTCTTCGCGGCAAGCGCGAAGACGATCGAAACCGCTCAAGAAAACAATTCGCCGCTCCACCGCCACCATCCCCGGCGGCGGAGGGCGTCCGCGGCGGCCTTCGCGTCCGCTTCGCGCGCGTAGAGACCGAAGCAGGTCGCGCCAGAGCCGCTCATGCGCGCCAAAAGACAGCCGGGCGTCCCGGAAATCGCGGCCAGGACATCCCCGATCGCGGGTACCAGCGAAATCGCCGGGCTTTCCAGATCGTTGGTCAGACGGGCGACATCGGCCGCCATGTCCTCCGTGCCGATCCATTCCTTCGGCAATTCGGCGTCGGGCGTGAAACCGCCGGTCCGCGCGCGAAACACCGACACCGTCGACAGAGGAATTCCGGGATTGACCAAGAGCAAACCGCATGACGGCAAAACGGGCGCGGCCGTCAGTTGCTCGCCGATTCCACCCATGCGCATGGGGCGATCGCGCAGGCAGACCGGCACATCGGCGCCCAGACGCGCGGCGATTCGGTCGAGTTCCACCGCGTCAGGGGCGATACGCCAGGCCCGGCAAAGTAGCCGCAACGCCGCGGCCGCATCCGCCGAGCCGCCGCCGATACCAGACGCCACGGGGATTCGCTTGGTCAAAGTCAGGCGCGCCTCCGCCCGGACCCCGGCGGAGTCCGCAAGTGCTCGCGCGGCGCGGAGTACGAGATTGTCTGGTTCCGCGGCCAACGAATCGGCGAAAGGACCCTCCACGTTAAGCGAAAGACCTTCCGCGGGGGCGTACGCCACCACATCCGCGAGACCGGCGAAAATGGCGAGGCTATCGAGGAGGTGATACCCGTCGGCACGCTTGCCGGTCACATGCAGAAACAGATTGACCTTGGCGGGCGCCGGCTCCGAACGATCCTGACCGTGGGTCATCTCCCGGCGTCCACGCACCCGGCGGACACAAAACTATTTCCCACTCGTCTATTTCCCACTCGTCTATTTCCCACTGGCGAGCGCGTCATACGGATGGGACTTAATCTTCGCCTGGATCTTCGCGGCATCCTCTGGGGTTGGCTTCAGGGTCAGCGCCCGGCGCCATTGATAATGGGCTTCGATCCGGCGGCCGACGGCCCAGTACACATCGCCAAGGTGATCCGTGACCGTCGGATCCTCCGGTTCCAGCCCAACCGCGCGCTCGATGTGCTTCACCGCTTCCGCCAATCTGCCGCGGCGATAGGCCACCCACCCCAGACTATCCGCGATCGCCCCATCGTTCGGTCTCCGCGCCGCCGCCTTCTGTATCATGTCCTGGGCTTTGTCCAGATTTCTACCCATGTCCGCCCAGGCGTAGCCGAGATAGTTGAGGACGGAGGGTTGGTCGGGGGAGAGTTCCAACGCGCGACTGAAATCGGCTTCCGCCCGGCTCCATTGACCTGAGCGTTCGTAGGCGATGCCCCGGCTGTAGTACACGCCCCAGTCGTCCGGCTTCGTTTGACGGATCCGGGCGATAACGCGGTTATAGGCGGCGATGGCCTCGGCATGGCGCTGTTTCAGGCGGAGGTAATCGCCGAGTTGAATGTCCGGAATCGCGCTGTCCGGATAATCGCGGCTGACCCGCTCCACCTCCCGAATCGCCTCCTCGGAACGGCCCAACTGGTGCAGCAGCGCCGCGCGGCGCAGACGGATCAAGGGCACCAGGGGATCCGAGGAACGGACGGCTTCGTCCAGCAAGGACAGCGCGACCTCGTAACGGCGCGCGGCGCTCTGCGCGTCCGACGCCAGCAGGCGCGCGGTGGCGGAGTCCGGGCGGGTGTCGAGGGCCAGACGGCTCATGATGGAGGAAAGCTCGCCGGTTTCCGGCCCGCGCAGCGCGGCGGCGAAGGTGGCATAGGCTTCCGACATGCCCTCCAGGGCGCGCGCCACGGGCCGGCGCGATGCCGCCTGCAACAGGCCGGGCAAGGCGATCGCGGCCTCTGGCACGGCGGCGGTCATGTCGGTCAGGAGCCGGGACGCGAGGGCGGTGCGGCCGGAGCGGGCGTGCCAACTGGCCAAAATCAGGGCGCTGCGCGGGCTCTGCGCGCCCAGTTCCGGTTCCGCGATCTGATAGAATTCGGCGGCTTCGACGGACCGGCCAGCCAGGTCGGCGATCATACCGGCATGTAAGGCGACGATGGACCGGAAACGCGGATTAGAGAGCGACGGCCGCAGCGCCGCCAGCGCCTGATCGGTGTCGCCCATGCCTTGCGCGGCCCATGCGACGAGAACGGGTTGCAGCAGTTGCATGACGCCATCGCCCGGAACGGCCCGGAAGCGTTGGATCGCTTCCTTCCAGTCTCCGGATTTCGCGGCATCGTTGGCGAGCAACAAATGCGCCACCTGATTGCCCGGCAGACGGCGGGCGAGCTGAACAGCCTCCGGCCGCCCCGCGTTCACGCAGGCGATGAAGGTCTGGATCAGCAGTTCGCGGTCGTTTGGATTGGCCTCCAAGGCACCGAGCAGCTCGTCGGCGGCGCGTTCGAAGTCGCCATGGGCCAGGGAAAAGCGGCCCGCGAGGAAGTTTCCGGCGCTGTTGGAGGGTGGCGGCCCTTTCGCGCCGCGCGTTGGATCGGCCGCCGCGCAGGCGGACAGGAGACACATGGTCAGAAGCACCGCGCGGCGCGCGTCCCGGAAGGCTTTCATACCGGACAGATTACCATCCGCGTGCTTCGCCTGTCATGTGGTACCTGCGGGGTGCTCCGTTCGGACGGCGCCAGGGACGGTGTTTCTTTCGCCGGCGGGACCGCGGGCCATCCAAGGCCGGGCGAAATTTCCCGCCCGACACCCCAATGCTTGCTTCCGGAAATAATTTCCGCTAATTTGTGCCCATGTCCATCGCCATCGAAGCCATCGTCGATCGTCTCGGCGGCCCCGAAGCCGCCGCCCGCCTGACCGGAGTGTCCACCGAGGCCGTGCGCAAATGGCGCCAGGCCGGGGCGGTGCCCTCCCGCCATTGGGCCGCCGTCGCCGCCGCGACGGGCCTCACCATGGACGAACTCCGGGGAGACACGCCCATGCCGAACAGCGACATTCCTCCTGGCGCGACCGCCGCCCTGGTGCTGGCGGACGGCGCCGTGTTCTGGGGCCGCGGGTTCGGGGCGCATACCGGGGCCACGCCGCCGGTCGGCGAGATCTGCTTCAACACGGGTATGACCGGGTATCAGGAAACTCTTACCGACCCATCTTACGCCGGGCAGATCATTACCTTCACGTTTCCGCATATCGGCAATGTCGGCACGAACCTGGAAGACATCGAGGCCGCGTCGATCGCCGCCCGGGGTGTCGTGGTCAAGCAGGACGTTGGCGAGCCGTCGAACTATCGCTCCACCCAGCACCTCGACGCCTGGCTGCGGGCGCGGGGGATCGCCGGGATTTCCGGTGTCGATACGCGGGCTTTGACCGCGCGTATCCGCGATGGCGGGCCGCCCACGGGGGTCATCGTGTATCCGGCCGATGGGCGGTTCGACCTCGCCGTGTCGCGGGCGCAGGCGGAGGCGTGGCCAGGTTTGGAGGGAATGGACCTGGCGAAGGAGGTCACCTGCGCCCAATCCTATTCCTGGGATGAGACCACATGGGCCTGGTCCACCGGGTTCGGAAAACAGACCGATCCGAAGCGGCACGTGGTCGCCATGGATTTCGGCGCCAAGTGGAACATTCTGCGTTGCCTCGCGGCGGCGGGCTGCCGGGTGACGGTGGTGCCGGCGAATGCCTCGCCGGACGATATTTTCCGCCACAAGCCGGATGGCGTGTTTTTGTCGAACGGTCCGGGCGATCCAGCCGCGACGGGCGAGTATGCCGTGGCGACGATCCAGGCTGTGCTGGCCAAGGGCATTCCGGTGTTCGGGATTTGTCTGGGGCATCAGTTGCTGGCGCTGGCTCTGGGCGGCCGGACCTTCAAGCTGGAGCGCGGCCATCGCGGCGCCAACCAGCCGGTGAAAGATCTGACGACCGGAAAAGTGGAGATCACCAGCCAGAACCACGGGTTCGCGGTCGATCTTTCGACGCTGCCCGCCTCTGTCACGCCGACGCATGTCTCTCTGTTCGACGGGTCGAACGAAGGTCTGGCCTGTCCGGAGCGGAACGCCTTCAGCGTGCAGTATCACCCGGAGGCCAGTCCCGGCCCGAGCGATAGTCATTACCTGTTCCATCGCTTCGTGGAGATGATGGATCGGCGAGCGTGACGTGGATGCCCAACGCCTGCTGCTGACCGTCGCCTTCCGGCACATCGTTCGCGCGCCGAACGCCGAAGCCGGGGTCGAACGTGTCGCGGCTTTGGCGCGCAAGCCGCTCTCGATATCCGCGTTCCACGACGCCGTCGCCGCCTGCCTCCGCGACGGCCTGATCCGAGACCCGATCCGCCTGCCAGAGGGCGCGTTGCAGTGCCACTGGCACCTGGAACTGACGCCCAAGGGCGTCGCCGAAGCCCGCGCCATCGCCTGACAAGCCGTTTTCACCGCCCAACATCGAAGCAGGCCCCATGCCCAAACGCACCGACATCAAATCCATCATGATCATCGGCGCCGGCCCGATCGTCATCGGTCAGGCTTGCGAGTTCGATTACTCCGGCGCCCAGGCGTGCAAGGCGCTGAAGGCGGAGGGGTACCGGGTGATCCTGGTGAATTCGAACCCCGCGACGATCATGACCGATCCGGGCCTCGCCGACGCGACGTACGTGGAACCGATCACGCCGGAGATCGTGGAAAAAATCATCGCCAAGGAAAAGCCGGACGCGCTGTTGCCGACCATGGGGGGCCAGACCGCGCTGAACACGGCGATGAAGCTCGATTCGAGCGGAGCGTTAAAACGGCATGGCGTCGAACTGATCGGCGCGAAGGCCGACGTCATCGACCGCGCGGAGGACCGGCTGAAATTCCGCGATCTGATGGCGGAAATCGGCATCGAGTCGCCGCGCTCCGTCATCGCCCACACGCTGGACGAGGCCCGCGCCGCCCTCGCCACCACCGGCCTGCCCGCCGTCATCCGCCCCTCCTTCACCTTGGGCGGCACCGGCGGTGGCATCGCTTATAACAAGCAGGAATTCGAACAGATCGTCGCGGGCGGCCTCGAGGCCTCCCCCACCACCGAAGTGCTGATCGAGGAATCGATCGTCGGCTGGAAAGAATTCGAGATGGAGGTCGTCCGCGACAAGGCGGACAACTGCATCATCGTGTGTTCCATCGAGAACGTGGACCCGATGGGCATCCACACCGGCGATTCCGTCACCGTCGCCCCCGCGCTGACGCTGACCGACAAAGAATACCAGCGCATGCGCGACGCCTCGATCGCCTGCCTGCGAAAAATCGGCGTGGACACCGGCGGATCAAACGTCCAGTTCGGCCTCAACCCAGCCGACGGCCGCATGGTCGTCATCGAGATGAACCCGCGGGTCTCCCGCTCCTCCGCCCTGGCGTCCAAGGCCACCGGCTTCCCGATCGCCAAGATCGCCGCGAAACTCGCCGTCGGCTACACGCTGGACGAGCTGGACAACGACATCACCAAGGTCACACCCGCCAGTTTCGAGCCGACGATCGATTACGTTGTCGTCAAAATCCCGCGCTTCACCTTCGAGAAATTCCCCGGCACGCCGGCGCTGCTGACCACCTCGATGAAGTCGGTCGGCGAGGCGATGGCGATCGGCCGCTCCTTCGCCGAAGCCCTGCAAAAGGGACTTCGGAGCATGGAAACCGGCCTGGCGGGCCTGGATCCGGTCGATGCGCCGGGCGACGGGGGGCACGATGCGTTCCGGGCGGCTTTATCGACACCCCGTCCTGATCGGCTGCTGATCGCGGCGCAGGCGATCCGCGCGGGCCTGTCGATCGCGGACATCCACGATTGCTGCAAGTTCGATCCCTGGTTCCTGCGGGAACTCGAGCGGATCATCGACGCGGAAAAATCCGTCGCCGCCAACGGGTTGCCGAAGGAGGCCGGCGCTTTCCGCCGCCTGAAAGCGCTCGGTTTCTCCGACAAGCAACTGGCCGCGCTGACCGGCAAGAAAGAAGCCGACATCGCCACCGCGCGCCTCGCTTTGGGCGTCACCCCCGTCTACAAACGCATCGACACCTGCGCGGCGGAATTTTCTTCCGCCACGCCTTATATGTATTCCACGTACGAGGGCGGCTACGGCACGCCCGCCTGCGAATCCGACCCGACCAACCGCGAGAAAATCATCATCCTTGGCGGCGGTCCGAACCGGATCGGCCAGGGCATCGAATTCGACTATTGCTGCGTTCACGCCGCCTACGCGTTGAAGGACGCGGGGTTCGAGACGATCATGGTCAACTGCAACCCGGAAACCGTTTCCACCGACTATGATACCTCCGACCGGCTGTATTTCGAACCGCTGACCGCCGAGGACGTCATCGCCCTCGTCCGCCGCGAGCAGCAGAACGGCAAGGTTCTCGGCTGCATCGTGCAGTATGGCGGCCAGACACCCCTGAAGCTGTCTCTCGCGCTGACCGCCGCCGGAATCCCCATCCTGGGCACCTCCGCCGACGCCATCGACGTGGCCGAGGACCGGGAACGCTTCCAGCAACTGCTGCAACGCCTTGGCTTGCTCCAGCCGGAAAACGGCATCGCCCGTTCCGCCAAAGAGGCCGAAGACATCACCGACCGCATCGGCTTTCCCGTCGTCATCCGTCCCAGCTACGTGTTGGGCGGCCGCGCCATGGAAATCGTTTACGACCGCACGGGCCTGCATCGTTACATGCGGGAGGCCGTCATAGTCTCCGGCGACAACCCGGTGCTGATCGACCGCTACCTGAACGACGCCATCGAAGTGGACGTGGACTGCATCTGCGACGGGGAGACCGTCTATGTCGCCGGCGTCATGGAACATATCGAGGAAGCGGGCATCCATTCCGGCGACTCCGCGTGTTCGCTGCCGCCCTATTCGCTGTCGCCTTCGATGATCACGGAACTCAAGGCCGAAACCGAGGCCATGGCGAAAGCCCTTGGCGTCGTTGGCCTGATGAACGTGCAATACGCGATCAAGGACGGAACGATTTACGTGCTGGAAGTGAACCCCCGCGCGTCCCGCACCGTGCCCTTCGTGGCCAAGGCCACCGGCGTGCCCGTCGCCAAGATCGGCGCCCGGGTGATGGCGGGCGCCAAACTGGCCACCGACTTCAAGCTCGACGACGAGTCCATCGCCCCCCATGTCGCCGTCAAGGAAGCCGTCTTCCCCTTCGCCCGTTTCCCGAACGTCGACACAATCCTCGGCCCGGAAATGAAATCCACCGGCGAGGTCATGGGCCTGGACACCAGCTTCGAGCGCGCCTTCGCCAAATCCCAGCTTGGTGCCGGAGTCGTGCTGCCCGAAAGCGGCTGCGTCTTCGTCTCGGTGAAAGAGGCCGATAAGAAAGGTCTGCCGTTGCTGGCGCGGCGTTTGACGGAAATGGGTTTTTCCATTTTGGCCACCAAAGGCACCGCCGCGCGCATCCGCGACGCCGGTTTCCCGGTGAAAACGGTCAACAAGGTCCTGGAGGGGCGGCCGCATTGCGTGGACGCGATCCGCTCCGGAGAAATTCAACTGGTGATCAACACCGCCTCCACCCCGCAATCGGTCGCGGACAGTTTCGAAATCCGGCGCTCCGCGCTGACGCACCAGGTACCGCACTACACGACCATCGCCGGCGCGCGTGCGGCGGTGCACGCGATCGCGGCATTGAAGACCGGAACCCTTGAAGTCGCGCCCCTGCAATCCTACTTTCGCGGATCGTTCTAACGTGTATCGTCTGTAGACGGCGCCCGCCCGCCTCTTTTCGCGTCAATGCCGTCTGGCGGACGGACAGCCACGAAGACTCGATCCCGCGGCCCGGTTCGCGCCGGACGCGGTACAACGCAATGGATGACACCAGTCCGGCCTTGGCCGGCGCGTATTGAAGGACCACGACGTGCAGAAGTTTCCGATGACCGCCCCCGGCCTGCAACGGCTGGAAGACGAGCTTCGCAACCTGAAGTCGCAGGAACGGCCCGCCGTGATTCGCGCGATAGCCGAAGCGCGCGCACATGGCGACCTGTCGGAGAACGCCGAGTATCACGCCGCGCGCGACCGCCAATCCTTCATCGAAGGCCGTATTCAGGAACTGGAAGAGATCGTCTCGGCGGCCGAAGTCATCGACCCATCCACCTTGACCGGCGACCACGTCAAGTTCGGCGCCCATGTCTGGCTGGTGGACGAGGAGACCGAGAAAGAAGTCACCTATCAGATCGTTGGCGTGCACGAGGCCGACATCAAAGTGCACCGCCTGTCGCTGTCCTCGCCGCTGGCCAAGGCGCTGATTGGCAAGAAGGTTGGCGAAACGATTTCCGTTCCGGCGCCCAGTGGCGACCGGTCGTATGAGATTCTCGGCATTACCTATCGCTGATCGGACGCGACGATGATCACGCTCGCCGACGTCGAGGCGGCGGCGAAGCGCCTGTCCGGTAAGGTCATTCGCACGCCCACGGTCGCCAGCGCCGCGATTTCCGCCGCCACCGGCGCCGAGGCCGTGCTGAAACTGGACAACCTCCAGGTCACCGGCGCCTTCAAGGAACGCGGCGCCGCCAACCGGCTGGCGCTGCTGACCGAGGATGAGCGCGCCCGCGGTGTCATCGCCATGTCAGCGGGCAATCACGCGCAGGCCGTTGCCCGCCACGCCAAACTGCTGGGTGTGCCCGCGACCATCGTGATGCCGAAATTCACACCGTCGTCCAAGGTGACACGCACCTCCGCCTGGGGGGCCGAGGTTGTGCTGCACGGCGAAACCCTCGCGGAAGCCGCGACACATGCCCGCCATCTCGCCGAAATTCGCCAATTTGTGTTCGTGCATCCCTACGACGATCCCGCCGTGATCGCGGGCCAGGGCACACTCGCGCTGGAAATGCTGGAGGATGCCCCCGCTCTGGACGCTCTGGTCATCCCCGTCGGTGGCGGCGGACTGCTGGCGGGATGCCTGATCGCGGCCATGGCCATCAAGCCCGGCATCGCCATCTACGGAGTCGAAGTCGAAGCCTATGCTCCCATGGCGCAACGCCTCGCGGGCCGCGCGGTCTCCGTCGGCGGCGCCACCATCGCCGAGGGCATCGCCGTCCGCGATATCGGCGAAGTCCCCTTCGAAATCGTTCGCCGGCGCCTGACCGAGGTCCTGGTCGTCCCCGAACGCGCGGTGGAAGAAGCCATCGGCCTCCTGGTCGAAGGCGCCAAAACCGTCGCCGAAGGCGCGGGGGCCGCGGGCATCGCCGCGCTACTGACCTACCCCGAACGCTTCCGCGGCAAAAAAGTCGGTGTTCCCATCACCGGCGGCAATATCGACGCCCGCATCCTCTCCGACGTCCTCCTCCGCACCTTGCTCCGAGACGGACGCCTCCTGCGCCTGCACCTGCAAATCCCCGACCGGCCCGGCGTCCTCGCCGACATCGCCGGCAAAATCGGCGAACGCGGCGGCAACATCATCGAAGTCTCCCACCAACGGCTCCACGCCGTCTCCTCCGTCCAGGCCGCCGAACTCGAAATCATGGTCGAAGCCCGCGACCCCACACACGCCGCCTCGATCGTCGAAGCCCTGGAAAAATCCTACGTTGTCCGGCGGATCTGAGGAGATGTTGGCTTGGGGGAGAGGCCGAAGCAGTTGGAACGTTGGGGCTCTGCCCCCGTGGGCCGCGAATAGCGGACCACGCCCGCGAGGGGCTTTGCCCCTTCGAACCCCACCAGGGGAACGTCCCCTGGACCGCGATCGATTCGGTGGGGTATTGAGGGAGGGCCATGCGAGGCTGTCTCAACCTCCGAGATGGCCCTCCCTCAACACCCCACCACCCCGGGGTTCCAAGGGCGAGCCCCAAAGGCCCATTGGGGCGGGTTCAAAGGGCGGAGCCCTCGTGGGGTCCGGGGCAAAGCCCCGGCATCCCAACCACCCCGGCCCAACCCCCGAGCCGCCACCCCCTCAAACCCGCCGATCAACGGGGGGTATTTTTCCAATTGCGTTCGAAGCTGGAGGGTGCGTGCGATGAGACCGCGGCATTTGGAGGTGTTGGAGGCGGAGGCGATTTATATTCTGCGGGAAGCGGCGGCACAGGCGGTTCGGCCCGTGTTGTTGTATTCGATTGGCAAGGATTCTTCCGCCTTGTTGCATTTGGCGCGGAAGGCGTTTTTTCCGGCGCGGCCACCGTTTCCCTTTTTGCACATCGACACGACGTGGAAGTTCCGGGACATGATCGCGTTCCGGGATGCGACGGTGGCGCGTCTGGGGCTGGATTTACGGGTACACACCAATCCCGAGGGATTGGCGAAGGGGATCAATCCATTCGACCATGGCGGCGCATATACCCAGATCATGAAGACGGATGCCTTGAAGCAGGCGTTGACGGAAGGCAAATACGATCTCGCCATTGGCGGCGCGCGGCGGGACGAGGAGCGGTCTCGGGCGAAGGAGCGGATTTTTTCAGTGCGGGGCCCCGGTCATACGTGGGAGCCGAAGCGGCAGCGTCCGGAACTCTGGCATTTGTACAATGGCAATCTGGCGCCCGGCGAGACACTTCGCGTATTTCCATTGTCGAACTGGACCGAGCTGGATGTCTGGACCTACATTCAGGCGGAGGAGATCGACGTTGTTCCGCTATATTTCGCGGCCCCGCGTCCGACCGTGATCCGGGACGGTCAGATCATTGTCGTTGACGACGAGCGGATGCGATTTGAGCCCGGTGAAGAACCGGTGACAAGATTGGTCCGGTTCCGGTCGTTGGGCTGCTATCCGCTGTCCGCGGCGGTGGACTCCGCCGCGGCGAATGTCGACGAGATTGTCGAGGAAATGAAAACCACGCGGGTATCCGAACGCGCCGGACGATTGATCGACCAGGAACAAGGTGCCTCGATGGAGCGGAAGAAGCGCGAGGGGTATTTCTGATGGCGGACTCGCTTCTGCGCGTGCTGACCTGCGGCAGTGTCGACGACGGCAAATCGACGCTGATCGGCCGTCTTCTGTTCGAATGCGGCTCGATCCCCGACGACACAATGCTGGCGCTGGAGCGCGATTCGAAACGCTTTGGCACGACCGGCGGGGCGATCGATTACGCGTTGCTGGTGGATGGGTTGGAGGCCGAGCGGGAACAGGGCGTCACCATCGACGTCGCTTACCGTTTCTTCGAGACACCGCGGCGGCGTTTCATCCTGGCCGATACACCTGGGCATCAGCAATACACGCGGAACATGGCGACCGGCGCGTCGAATTCCGATCTGGCGATTTTGCTGGTGGACGCGCGCAACGGGCTGCTAAATCAGACGCGGCGGCACGCGGCGATCGCCTCGTTGCTCGGGATAAAGTCTCTCGTTCTGGCCGTGAACAAGATGGACCTGGTGGGGTTCGACCAGACGGTCTTCGACGGAATCGTGGCGGGGTTCGAGGCGTTGCGCGGCCGTCTGGGCGAATTGTCCGTGACCGCGATCCCGATCTGCGCCCGCGACGGCGACAATGTCACGACATCCAGTGCGCGGATGCCCTGGTACTCGGGCGAGACATTGCTGTCCGTGCTGGAAAAGGCGGAGCCGCCATCGCGCGCCGAATTCCAGCCCGCCCGTTTCCCGGTGCAATATGTCAATCGCCCCGATCAATCATTCCGCGGCTACACGGGCACTGTCGCCACCGGAACGATCCGGGTCGGCGATGTTCTGACCAACGCGGTATCGCGGACCGAGGCGAAAGTCGCGCGAATCGTAACCATGGACGGCGACCTGAACGAAGCTCAGGCCGGACACCCGGTGACGCTGGTTCTGGATCGCGAAATCGATGTTTCGCGCGGCGACGTACTGGCGGCCGACCCGCTGCCCGCGCAGGCGGACCAAATCAACGCGTGGGTCGTCTGGATGGACGAAACACCGCTGTTCCGTGGCCGCGCCTACCAGTTCATGCTCGGAACCAAATCGGTCGTCGGCACCGTCACGGATATCGTCAACCGTCTGGATGTCGAAACATTGCAAGAGGTCGGTGTCCGCGAACTCGCGCTGAACGAAATCGGCCGCGTCGCGATTTCCCTTTCCCATCCGGTGGCCTGCGAGCCTTATTCGGACAGCCGGGACCTCGGCGGCTTCATCCTGGTCGATCGTCTGACCCAAGGCACGGTCGGCGCGGGCATGATCGTGGAAGTGCGTTCGGGCCGGACCAATGTGCAATGGCACCGTCTCGACGTGGACAAAGCCGCGCGCGCCGCGCTGAAACATCAAAAGCCCGCCGTTCTGTGGTTCACCGGCCTGTCCGGCGCGGGCAAATCCACCATCGCCAATCTCGTCGAAAAGCAACTGCTCGCGCTTGGCCGCCATTCCATGACCCTCGACGGCGACAATGTCCGTCACGGTCTGAACCGGGACCTGGGCTTTTCCGAAGCCGACCGCGTCGAAAACATCCGCCGCATCGCGGAAGTCGCGAAATTATTCGTCGAAGCCGGCCTGATCGTTCTTGTATCGTTCATTTCGCCTTACCGAAACGAACGCATGCTGGCGCGCGATTGCGTCGAGGACGGCGAATTTCTGGAAATTTTTGTCGATACGCCGGTGGAAGAATGCTCCCGCCGCGACCCCAAGGGCCTCTATCAAAAAGCCTACGCCGGCCAGATCCAGAATTTCACCGGTGTCTCCGCGCCGTACGAGGCGCCGCTGAACCCAGAAATTCGCCTGCCCACACTGGACGCCTCGCCCGAGGTCCTGGCCGATCGGGTCATCGCCGACCTACGCCGCCGTGGCATCCTCGATTGACGCCCTCGCCGCGGAGGCGCGCGGCTGCGCGATCTGCTCGGCGCATCTGCCCCTGGGGCCTCGTCCAGTGTTCCGCGTCTCCGCGACAGCGCGGCTGCTGATCATCGGCCAGGCACCGGGAACGAAGGTGCATGCGACCGGAATCCCCTGGAACGATCCTTCGGGAGAACGATTGCGCGCCTGGCTGACGATGACGTCCGAAGTGTTTTACGACGAGAGCCGGATCGCGATCGTGCCGATGGGCCTCTGCTACCCGGGCCGCCTGTCAAAAGGAGGCGACGCGCCGCCGCGCCCGGAATGCGCACCCCTGTGGCAGGCGCGGATGCGCGCCGCGATGCCGGATATCCGCCTGACGCTGCTGGTCGGCAGCTACTCTCTGGCCCATGTCCTTGGCAAAGGCGCGATGACGGACCGGGTCCGGGATTTTTCCAAATATCTTCCTTTATATTTCCCGCTGCCGCACCCGTCCTGGCGCACCAACGCCTGGGAGGGCCGAAATCCCTGGTTTCAGGCGGCGGCGATTCCGGCCCTGCGCCACGCGGTGGCCGCCGCTTTGGCCTGACCCCTCGAGGGATCGGTTTCACCACTTCCGCGCAACAATACCGCTCCCGCGCCATGTCTGTTCGGAGACCGATCGTCCCCGTCGAGGCCAGGACCGCGGAAGCCGGAAACGAGGCCGGTCCAAGGCTTCCCGGCATCGCCCGCCGGCCTTCAGGCATGTGCCTCGAGGTCGCCTGGCGCCTGACGCCCTCCCCCTTAAGGAACCCTCAGGCCGTCCGATCGCCGCCTGCCCCCAAAGCCGCCTGCGCCGCCGCCAGACGCGCCACCGGCACCCGGTAAGGGGAGCACGACACGTAATCCAGCCCAACCTGCTCGCAAAACGCGATCGAAGCGGGATCGCCGCCGTGTTCGCCGCAAATCCCGAGTTTCAGACCACGTTTGGTGGCGCGGCCCTTTTCCGCGGCGATACGGACCATTTCGCCGACACCCTCGACATCGATCGAAATGAACGGGTCCTTCGCCAAAATCCCCTGTTCCACGTAAAGCGGCAAAAACTTCCCGGCATCGTCGCGCGACAGACCGAACACCGTCTGGGTCAGATCGTTCGTACCGAAACTGAAGAAATCCGCGACTTCCGCGATTTGGTCCGCCAGCATCGCCGCGCGAGGAAGCTCGATCATCGTTCCCACACTGTATTCAATCGACGAACCCGTCTCCGAAAACACCGCCTTCGCGATCCCCTCCACCTGGGCTCGCGTGATCTCCAGCTCTTTCTTCGTCGCGATCAGCGGGATCATGATTTCCGGATGCGGCGCGTTGCCGGTTTCCTTGGCCACCGCCAACGCGCCCTCGAAAATCGCGCGCGCCTGCATTTCGTAAATTTCGGGGAAGGACACGCCCAAACGGCAACCGCGATGGCCCAACATCGGGTTGGCCTCGGCAAGCTCCGCTCCACGCCGCCGTATCGTTTCCATATCGACACCCAACGCCTGCGCCACCTCCGCCATTTCGCTCTCGGAATGTGGCAGAAACTCGTGCAGCGGCGGGTCCAGCAGCCGGATCGTCACCGGCAGACCAGCCATGATCACGAACAACTTGCGAAAATCCTCGCGCTGGAAGGGGAGCAGGCGCGCCAGAGCCTCGCGCCGGTCGGTCTCGGTGCTGGCCATGATCATCTGGCGGACGGCGCCGATGCGCTCGGGGTCGAAGAACATGTGTTCGGTGCGGCAGAGGCCAATGCCCTCGGCCCCGAATTTGCGAGCCGTATCAGCGTCCAGCGGCGTTTCGGCATTCGCACGAACACCCATGCGGCGGAACGTGTCAGCCCATGACATGAGCGTCCCAAAATCGCCGGACATGGCGGGCTCGATCATCGGCACGGCCCCAATGAAAACTTCGCCGGTGGCGCCATCGAGCGTGATCGTTTCCCCGGCGCAGACCGTCTGGCCGGCACTGGACAGGGTCTGCGCCCCATAATCGACGGAAATCCCACCGCACCCCGCCACGCAGGGCCGCCCCATGCCGCGGGCGACGACGGCCGCGTGGCTGGTCATGCCGCCACGGGTCGTCAGGATGCCGCGAGCGGCGTGCATGCCGTGAATGTCCTCGGGCGAGGTTTCGACACGGACCAGAATAACAGCCTCGCCTTTCAACGCGCGGCTTTCGGCCTCGTCGGCGTTGAACACGACGATGCCGCAGGCGGCGCCGGGGCTGGCCGGCAGGCCCTTGGCGAGGGCTTTCCGAGGCGCCTTCGGGTCGAGCATCGGGTGCAACAACTGGTCCAAAGAGGACGGGTTGACGCGCTTCACCGCCTCGGAGCGATCGATCAGGCCTTCGTTGGCCATTTCGACGGCCATGCGCAAAGACGCGGCGGCGGTGCGCTTGCCGTTGCGCGTTTGCAGCATGAACAGCTTGTGGCTCTGGACGGTGAACTCAATGTCCTGCATGTCCAGATAGTGTTTTTCCAGCTTTTCGCGGACGGCGAGCAGCTCGGCATAGGCCTCGGGCATGGCGGTCTGGAGAGAAATCTCGCCGGGATGCGCGGCCTGGTTGGACAGCGGTTGCGGGGTGCGGATGCCCGCGACCACGTCCTCGCCCTGCGCGTTCACGAGGTACTCGCCGTAGAACATGTTTTCGCCGGTGGAGGGATCTCGCGTGAAACACACGCCGGTGGCGCAGTCGTCGCCCATGTTGCCGAAAACCATGGCCTGGACGTTGACGGCCGTGCCCCAGGCCGCCGGAATGTCGTGCAGGCGGCGGTAGATGATGGCGCGGGGGTTCATCCAGGAGCCGAACACGGCCCCGATCGCGCCCCAGAGTTGTTCTTTCGGATCGGACGGAAACGGCTTGCCGGTTTCCTTGGCGACCAGATCCTTATAAGCAGCCACGACCCGGCGCCAATCGGCGGCGGACAGACCGGTGTCCTCGGTCACCCCCGCTTCCAGCTTGGCGAATTCGATGATTTCCTCGAACTGGTGGTGATCGACGTCGAGAACGACGGACCCATACATCTGAATGAAGCGCCGGTACGAATCCCAGGCGAAGCGGTCGTCCTTGGCCGCCTTGGCGAGCCCCTCCACCGTCAGATCGTTCAGGCCGAGATTGAGCACGGTGTCCATCATGCCGGGCATGGATACGCGGGCGCCGGAGCGGACGGAGACCAGTAAAGGGTTCGTGGCGTCGCCGAATGTCCGGCCGACCGCGGCCTCGATCTTCGCGAGGCCCGCTTCCACCTGCGCGGCGAGGTCGTCCGGATATTTTTCGTTGTTGTCGTAATAGGCCGTGCAGACCTCGGTCGTGATGGTGAAGCCGGGCGGAACGGGCAGGCCGATCGAGGCCATTTCCGCGAGGTTGGCGCCCTTGCCGCCCAACAGGTTCTTCATATCGGCGCGGCCGTCGTTATCGCCGCCGCCGAAGCCGTAAACCCACCTGGTCATGGTTGCTCCATTACCCTTCGATCCGGGAAAAATCCGCGACGCGGTCCATCGTGGTCCGCACCTGATTGAGTAACCGCAAACGATTGCGGCGAATGTTCGACAATTCCGCGTTCACCGTGGTCTTTTCGAAGAAAATGTCCAGGGGGGCGCGAAGTTTGGCCATTTCCGCCATGGCGGCGGCGTAGTTTTCCGCCGCGACCAGGCGTTCAATCGCGGCGCTGGCATCGAGGGCGGCGAACAGCGCCTTCTCCGCCGGTTCTTCCAGCAGCGCGGGATCGGGCGCGTCCGTGTGCGGCCCGTCCTTGCGTTCCTCGATCCGGAGAATGTTGGCGGCACGGCGGTAGGCGGCGAGGAGATTGGCGCCGTCGTCCTGGCCCAAAAGGCTGGCGACGGAAGCCGCGCGAGCCAGCAGGCGGACGATGTCGTCGTCGGCGCCCGCCGCGAAGACGGCGGTCAGGATGTCGTGACGGGCACCCTCCCCGCGCATCTGGACGCGCAGACGCTCCGCCAGGAAGTCCAGAATGTCGAAGGCCAGGATGTCGAGGTGGCGATCCGTGCCCGGGATGGGCCGCGTCGCCGGTTTGTCCGTCTGACCCGCGGCGGAACGGGCCGCGGCGACGGCGGTGTCCAGCAGCGGCAGCAGGTTCAGCCGCAAGCCGTTTTCCCTGACAATGCGAATGACACCCAAAGCCGCCCGCCGCAGCGCGTAAGGATCGCCCGCGCCGGTGGGACGCTCGTCGATCGCGAAGAAACAGGCGAGTTGATCCAGCTTGTCCGCCAGCGCCACGGCAATCGAGACCGGCGCCGCCGGCACGGGATCGGCCGGACCGCGGGGCGCGTAATGGTCGCGGATGGCGTCGGCGACGTAGGCGTCCTCGTTATCGTGGAGCGCGTAGTAGCGGCCCATGGTGCCCTGAAGTTCCGGAAACTCGCCGACCATGCCGGTGACGAGATCGGCCTTCGCCAGTTCCGACGCCCTGTCCGCGAGCGCCGCACCGGCGCCAACCATCGGCGCGATCGTCTCGGCGAGACGGCGCAGGCGGATCACCCGCGCGCCCTGGGTGCCGAGTTTGGCGTGGTAGGTGACCTGCTCCAGCGCGGGGACGCGGCCCTCCAACGGCGCCTTGCGGTCGAGGTCCCAGAAATGGCGGGCGTCGGAGAAGCGGGCGCGGAGGACGCGTTCATTCCCCGCGACGATCGCGGCGCCGCCGTCGGTAGCCTCCACATTGGCGGCGAAGACGAACCACGGCGCGGCTTTCCCGTCCGGCGCGCGTGTCGCGAAATACCGCTGGTTGACCCGCATGGAGACCTGCATGACCTCGGGCGGCAGGTCCATGTGCTCGTCGGAGATACGGCCGGCCAGTGGCACCGGCCATTCGACGAGGCCCGCGACCTCGTCCACCAGGCCGGCGTCCTCGACAATGGCGATGCCCTTCGCGGCGGCGATCGCGGCGAGTCCCTTGGCGATGGCGTCCTTGCGTTCCGCGACATCGGCCAGGACGCGGCGATCCCGGAGTTTGCTCAGCCAATCGGCGGCACCCGAGACGGCGAAGGCGCCGGGGGCGTGGAAACGGTGGCCCTCGGTCAGGTCGCCGGATGCGAGCCCGTGGCCGTCGTCCGCGCCGTCGCGGAGGTCGAAGGGCACGACGGCGCCATCAATCAGGCAGACGATGCGGCGCAACGGGCGCACCCAGGTGAAGCCGCTGGTGCCCCCCCAGCGCATCGACTTCGGCCACGGCATTTTTCGGAGCACGCCCGGCACCGCGGCGGCGACCAGCGCGGGCGCGGCGACGGCGGCGGCCTTTTTCTCCAGGACCCAGTAATCGCCTTCCGGGCGGACCTGGTCCTTGGCCGCGTTGTGTTTTCGGAGAAACCCCATCAGCGCCTGTTCCGGCGCGCTTATCCTCGGGCCCCGCTCCGACGAACTCACCGCCGCCACCTGTGCCGCCACCTCCGCCGCGAAGGCGATGCGGCGCGGGCCGTACCAGGTCCGGACGTTGGCCGGGGACAGGCCGGACAGCGCCTCCGTCATCAGGCGGGCGAGATCGGCGGCGGCGCGGGCCTGCATCCGGGCCGGAATTTCCTCGCTGAACAGTTCCAGGAAAAGCTCGGCCATGATCAGTCCTTTAACGCCGGTTCGATGTCGGTTTTGGAGAAATCGTCTCCTTTGAACAGGAGCGGTTCACGTTCGTGGCGGGCGACGCCGTAAACAAGGCAGTCGCCGAAATTCAGCCGCGCCGGGTTCGGTCGTCCATACAGTTGCCGGGCACGCCGCGCTTCCTGGGCGTGGTCCGCCGTGAAAGGGATGATTTCGATCCCGCTGGTCCGGATCAGGTCTCCAAACCGTCGGGACACTTCCGGATCGCCGATACCGTCCACGCGCATCGTCGCCTCGAACCACGTCGGCGCCGGAACGCGCGGCCGTTCCGCCCCGGCGATCGCCAGCGCGTAACGCATCCCGTCCGGTTCCGCCAACACCACGGCGAGCAGGGCCGATCCGTCGATAATCACACCGGAAAACCGTCTTCGTCGTAAAAATCGCGCGTATCGGAACTGACGGGTTCCTTGATCCGCGCGCGGATCTCGCGCCCGATCGCCATCATCCGCTCGGCCTTGGCGACGATGTCGCGATCCCGCTCGCACCGCTCGACTTCCGCCCGCAAGGCCTTGATCACCGCGTCCGTCACGCTGTCGCCGGTCAGCGCGGCCAGCCGGGACGCCAGGTCGCAGGCGTCGTCGCTGTCGACGATCAGGCGGGCGTCCATGGCGATCTCTCCTTTCGCGCGAGCGGCACGGGCCGATCATACAGGAAAATCACGCGCTGTCCCCGGCAACCCAGGCCTCGCAACAGGCCTTCGCCAGGGTGCGGACGCGGCCGATAAAGCTCGCGCGTTCGGTCACGCTGATCACGCCGCGGGCGTCCAGCAGGTTGAACAGGTGACTGGCCTTGATGCACTGGTCGTAGGCCGGCAGCGCCAGACCGTGTTTCAGCAGCGAGGCGCATTCGGTCTCGGCGTCGGCGAAGTGGCGGGACAACATCGCCGGATCGGAAAACTCGAAATTGTGCGCGCTGTATTCGCGTTCGGCGCGCAGGAACACGTCGCCGTATTTGACGCCGCTGTTGTTGAAATCGAGGTCGTAAACGTTTTCCTTGTCCTGGACGTACATGGTCAGGCGTTCCAGGCCGTAGGTCATCTCGAAGCTGGGGTAGGTCACCGGGATGCCGCCGACCTGCTGAAAATAGGTGAACTGGCCCACTTCCATGCCGTCGCACCAGACTTCCCAGCCCAAACCCCAGGCGCCGAGCGTCGGCGATTCCCAATCGTCCTCGACGAAGCGGAAATCGTGGCGCAGCGGGTCGAGCCCGATCTCGCGATAGCTGGCGAGCAACAGGTCCTGCGCGTCGGCCGGGCTCGGTTTCATGATGACCTGGTACTGATAATAGTGCTGCAACCGGTTCGGGTTCTCGCCATAGCGGCCGTCGGTCGGGCGTCGCGAGGGCTGCACATAGGCGGCAGCCCAAGGTTTGGGGCCAAGGGCGCGGAGGGTGGTGGCGGGGTGGAAGGTGCCGGCGCCCATTTCCACATCGTAAGGCTGCAAAATGACGCAGCCTTGGCGCGACCAGAAGTCGTGCAGCTTCAGAATCAGGTCCTGGAAAGCGAGGGGGCGTTCGGTCATCTCGGGGGCTGTTTCCGGTAGCTTGGTGCGATGCGGCATAAAGCATAGGGGGGCGGGGGAGCAAGGCGCGCGTGCATGGGCCGCCGGCGCCGCGAACCGTCTCGGTTCCGGGAAGGGCTGCCCGCCACCGAAACGCCCACCGCGATGCGTAACCCGCCGGGGCGAATGGGCTCGCGTCTGGCGCCACGATTCATTTCGATCTCCGCCGGAGCGGTGAATCCCAGCGCATCACCCAAATCGAGATTGTCGCCAGGAATTTTCAATATTTTAAGAATCGTGATTAAGATCACTGACTCGTCCATGTTTTCCGACATATCTGTTGCGCATGGAAGCAACGACCGCGGCTTTCAGTTCAAACCTCGGGTTTGGAACAGCGACCGAGCGGCAAAATGTCTCAACAAGTCTGAAAAGGAAACAGGAAAATGGCAACCATTACGGCCGCCACTCTGGCGATTTCGTCCAATGCCACGACCAAGACCTCGCGCTGCGTTGTCACGTGCAAGGTCCTGTTCACCGCTTTCGAAATGAATCAAATCAAGGACGGACTCAAGTTCTCCCTGAGCTGCGCTCTGTGGGGCGAGGATCTCGGCATCAACAACTGGCTGAACGCGGACGATTTCATCTTCAGCTATGCCAGCAAGATCTTCCCGGACGCGACGCCGGCCGCGTCGGAGCTCGCGACGTTCGATGTCACGTTGGGCACCAACCTGCTGGACGAGGACTGGGGCACCGACGAGGTTTATGGGCTCCTGACGTTGAAAAACCTCTACACCAACGTCGCGGTGAAGAAGAAAACCAACGTCGTCACACGTAGCTTCTGATCCGGCCGGCGCGAAGCCCTGGGCCGGAAGGCCCGGGCTTCGGTGCGGTCAGCGTCCGCCGGCCGAAAAGCCGGTGGTCCAACGCCCGGTTTCGTCGCCGTCCGCCCACATGCGGAGCCGCGCGGCGATTTCGGCGTCGATCTCTGGGGTTTGTCCGGCGCTGAGGCACAGATAGATGGTCATGGAGACCTGTTTGATCAGGCTGGCGGCCTGAAGCCCGGCGGACAGGACGGTTTCATTCGTCCCGTACCCGGAAAGGAACTCCAGCCACCGGGATTCGCCGTCGCGCGCGAAACGTTTCGCGGTCACGTACATCGGCGCGAGGTCCCACTCGCGTGGGCCGAAGCACGCCGAGTCGAGGTCGATCATGACCATGCCATCGGCGGTTGGCAGCGCGTTTCCGGGCATGGCGTCGCCGTGCAAAATACCGCCGCCCAACGTGGAATTTCGCAACGCATCGGCCGCCTCGGCCGCGCGATCGGCGAGGTGCGCGAGCAGCGTTTGACCGGCCTTCGGGATCAGGTCCGCGGCGCGGATACGGGCCACCCGCGCCCGGATCCGGCTGATTTGATCCAGTTCCGGAACATTCAGGCCGGCGGGCGCGGGCAGACCGTGGAAGCGGCGGAGGAGTTGACCCAGCGCGAAGGCCCCGCGGGGACCGGTGGGCACACGATCGATCCACTTCCAGATCGAAACACGGTGGCCCAGGAGGTCGAAGGGTTGCTGGGATTCGATCGGTGCGAGACGAACGGCGGGAAAATCTTGCTGTTCCAGCCAGCGGGCGCAGCGGACCATCAGGTCGGCGCGGGTCCGGTCCTCGCCAGGCCCGTAAACACGCACGGAAATATCGGGGCCGGGGATACGAAAAATCGCGTTTTGCCGGAAACTGATAAGTTCCGGTTCAGTGCCCATGAGGTTCGCGCGCGCCAGGTACGCATCGCGGACCGTACGCGCCACGTCTTCCGACCAGGGCAGCGTCATGGTTTCGAGACCAATTCATTCGCCTCCGGAAATGCCAGGTGCCGCGAACGCCAGGACGCGTGGCATGTTGACAGCCGCCCCCAGTCTTCACACCCTCCCGTCCAACCAAGCCGTCCGCGTTTGTCCTTCAGGGAGGTTGCCATGACATTGTCCATTCGCCCGATCGATCCGGTATCCCGTCCGTTCTTCGGGGGTATCGCCTCCGGGATCGATATCACGAAGCCGCTCACGCGGGAACAGGCGGCCGAAATCGAGAAAGGCATGGACCAATACGGTGTCATGGTTTTCAACGATCAGCCGTTCACCGACGAGGAGCAAATGGCGTTCTCGCGGAATTTCGGGGAACTGGAACTCGCCACCAACAACCTTCGCGACAGCAAGGAACAACGGCTGGGGGCGCATATCGCGGATATTTCGAACCTCGACGCCAACAACAACGTCCTCGCCCGCGAAAACCGCCGCCGCCTGTTCAGCCTGGGGACGCGGCTTTGGCACTCCGACAGTTCGTTTAAGGTCGTGCCCGCGAAATATTCGCTGCTGTCGGCGCGGGTGATTCCGTCGAAAGGCGGGAATACGGAATTCGCGGACATGCGCGCCGCCTATGACTCGCTGGACGACGAAACCAAGGCGGAATGCGAAGGCCTGATTTGCGAACACAGCCAGTTATATTCCCGCGCGCAGATCGGGTTCGGCGACTTCACCGACGAGGAACGCAAGATTTTCGCGCCGGTGCAACAACGGCTGGTGCGGCGTCACCCCTCCACGGGCCGTAAATCGCTGTATCTGGCCTCCCACGCGGGCGCCATTCTGGGCTGGCCGGTTCCGGAGGCGCGCGCGTTCCTGCGCGACCTGGTGGAGCACGCGACGCAGCGGAAATACGTCTATTCGCACCAGTGGAAAAAATTCGATCTGGTGGTCTGGGACAATCAGGCGACGATGCACCGGTCCCGGCCCTTCGACGCGACCGAACCGCGGGACATGCACCGCACAACGGTGGCGGGCCTGGCCTCGACGATGGCGCAGGCGGCGTAACGACATCGGCAACCCGGCCCGGGGCTTCGCCTGGGCGGGACCCGCCCAGGCGGGTACGGCTCAGGCGGCTTGCGTCGCCGGTGTCCCGCGCGCCGCCCATTGCGCGGCGATCCAGCGCCGGGCCGCCTCCAGTTCGGGACCGTGTACGACCAGCGGGGCGCATCCCAGCGCCTCCCAGGCAGATGCGTTGTCGCGTGGCCGCGTTTCGAACAGTTGCACCACCCGCTCCGCCTCCCGTGCGTTTTCGAATTTCGCGCGGCCGCCGGTTTCCAGATAGGATTCGGCGGACAGGCCAGCGGCGAACAACAAATCGTGGGTTGCCAGTTCGACGTGATAATAGGTGACGTTCTGGACGGGGACCTGAACGATGGCGGTGCCGTCGATCAGGTACTGCACCGGGATCAGCACCTCGTTC
>CANJJS010000034.1 GCA_947474705.1 Acetobacteraceae bacterium
GAAAAGAACCGCCGCCGCGATCGCCCCCGCCACCACATCGTCGCCCATCGTCGCGACCGCCCCATGACGCCGGTCCACCCAGCCGACCGGGCCCGGCTTCCAAATGTCGAACAACCGGAACAACACGAACGCCGCCACGACACCTGACAGCGACACATGCCGCAACCCGATCATCGCCACCCACTGGCCCGCGAACTCGTCGATCACGATCCAGCCGGGATCGCCACGCTCGCCCAAGGCATGGACCGCCCAAATGCCCGCCAGCGTGGCCGCGATCGCCATCCACACCAGCAACCGCGGATCGGCCCACAGCGCCACCACGCCGATCGCCAGCGCGGCCAGCGACCCCGCCGTGCCCGGCGCCACGGGAAAAAACCCGGTCCCGCCGCCACTGGCGATCCATTTCGCCGGAGTCATAAGTCCGCGCCCGCCGGAATCATCGGCTCCATTGCGCGATCGCCGCCGGCAACGTCCCGGCCCGCCGCGCCTGATACACCACCGCGTTTTCCAGCACCCGCTGCACATAGTTGCGCGTTTCGTTGAACGGGATGGTTTCGATCCAGTCGATCATGTCGCGCCCCCCCACCCGGGGATCGCCGTTCTCCGCCAGCCACTGAGTCACCCGATGCGGACCGGCGTTATAGGCGGCGGCCGCGAGCGGCACGTAATTGTCGAACTTTTGCAAGACCTCGCGCAGATAGGCGGTCCCCAGGCGCATATTGTGGTTCGGATCGGTCGTCAGAAGTGCCTCCGAGGTCGGTTCCCCCAATTGTCGCGCGACCTGGCGCGCCGTCGCCGGCATCAGTTGCATCAGCCCGCGCGCGCCCGCCGGGCTAACGATACCCACGTCGAAATTGCTCTCCTGCCGGGCGATCGCCAGCGACACCGCCGGTTCGACCACCGCCGGAGGTTCGAACGGCATCGGCCAGCCCTGCATCGGCGGCACGATCCCGTCGCGCCCCAGACGCCGCACGACCTGAACCGCGACATCCGGCAACCCGATCGACGCCGCGTAATCCGTCACCGCGATGCGTTCGCCGGGCGAGCGCGCGACCTCGTCCATCCGCAGCAGGAACGGCCGTGCCCGCCGCGCGTCCCCCCACGCCAGCAAAAGCCGCGCCGCCTCCGCCAGTTCCGCGGTGCCCGCGGTCGCGGCCAGGCCCGGCGATGGCGCGGGCCCGACCCGGAGATTCTGGATCAATGTCGCGTCCGGAATCCCCGCCGCGCGCGCGCCGAGTTGCCCGTAGAACGTCATCGGCAAAGCCGCCGCCCGGGCGAAATCGGCCTTCCCGTCGCCGCCGCCCGCCAGTTTCGCCCGGCCCAGCCAATAGGCCGCGCGCGATTGCGTCAGCGCCGCCGGCGACGCCGCCGCCAGCAAGGAAAAATGCCGTGCCGCCAAAGCGGGATCGTTCAGTTTCCGCAGCGCCAGGAACCCCGCGAGGAACTCCGCCTCCGCCGCGTTCGCCGGATCCGTCTGCCCATGTCCCGCCGCCACCGCCTGGGCGTTCGCGTAATCGCCCTCCTTCATCAGCGCGCGGGCCAGTTGTTGCCGCTCCGACCAGAACGCCTCCAAACGATCGGGCGCCGCCTTCTGCGCCGCGACACCGGAGGCACGCCACACCGCGGCCGCGGCGGCGTTCTGATTGGCACGGCGCAGCAATTTCGCCAGATCGAGCACGCCACCCGGGTCGTCCGTTGGCGATGGCGTGTAACCCGTGCTCCCCGCCTTCAGTTGCAACCGCCCCGCCGCCTTCGCCGCGGACGCGGGATCGAGCCGCGCCGCCTGACGCTGTGCCGCCGTTGTGTCGTCCCAGGCGAGCCGCTGAAACCGCGCCCATTGGTCCGCCGCGGTCGCGGCACCGGGGAAACGGGACAGGAACGCGCTTTCGGTGCCGGGATCGGAGATCGCGAAAACCCAGGCCTCGCGGGCCAAAGCGGCGGCGTCGGCGGGCCGGCCGGCGGCGGACAAAGCCTCGGCGCAGCGGAACAGCGCCGGTCCCCGCGCGGGGGTCGGCAGCGGCTTCTTCTCCGCGCACAAGGCCGCCACGGTGGCGAGGTCGCGTTCGGCCGCCAAGGCTTCCTGGCGCCGCCGCTCCATCAGCGTTGGCAGCGGCCAGTCCGGGTTTTGCCGGACAAACGCCGCGATTTCCGCCGCGCCGGCGCCATTGGGGGCGAGCAGGCGGTACCAGACCGTGACTTTTTCAGCCAAAGCCCCCAGCGGGCGCGCGGCCGCGCGGGCGTCGTCCCAGCGTCCCGCCTGCACGAAGGTCAGGGGGTTTTGCGGCGTCTGGGCCTGAGCGAACCCGGAAACGGCGGCGAAAGCGGCAAATGCCAGGGCGAGCGTGCGCATGCCTGGAGCATAGACCGAACAGGAGGGCGGACGGTAGCGCGCGGTGGCGCATCGCTCTTCACGTTTTCTTAACCCCTGGGGTGCACAACACCCCCCGTCACGCCGCCGGAGAGTTATCCATGCGCCCAGGGGCCGCTTCGATGTTCGATATCGCGCTCGCGCATCACCAGGCGGGGCGGCCGGAGACGGCGCGCGGGCTGTACCGCGGCCTGTTGGCCGAGGATCCGGAGCACGCGGAGGCCTTGCATTTATTGGGTCTGATCGTGGCGCAGGAGGGCGATCCCGCCGGGGGCGCGGCGATGATCCAGCGTGCCATGGCATTGGCGCCGGGCCGCGCGCCGCATCGCAACAGCCTCGCCATGGTCTGGCGGCTGATGGGCCGGGACGAGGACGCGGCGGACGAATATCGCGCCGCGGCGGCGTTGCGCCCGGACTCCGCCGAAATCCGCAACAACCTCGCCGCCACCCTGCTGTCGCTGGGCCGCCGCCAGGAGGGGCTGGCCGCTTACCGCCAGGCCGCGGTGCTGTCGCCGGGAACGGCGGAGATCTGGCACAATTTGGCCTGCGCGCTGGACGCGCCAGAAGAGAGCGAGGAAGCCGAGCTTTGCTTCCGCCGCGCCATCGCCACACGCGCCGATTTCGCCGCCGCCATCGCCAGTATCGGCCGCTTCCTGCTGACCCGCGCGCGCTGGGCCGAGGCGGAGGCCTGTCTGCGCGAGGCCGTGCGGCTGACCCCGAACGACGCCACCGCCTGGTCGCAACTGGGCATTCCCGCGCAGGAGACAGGACGCGCGGCGGAGGCGGAGGCCTGTTACCGGCGGGCGATCGCTCTCGATCCGGGTCACGCGGACGCGCATCACAATCTCGGCTGCCTGCTGGCGGGCGAGGGAAAGGCGGACGCGGCGATCGCCTGCCACGAGGCCGCGCTGTCGGCCGATCCGTCGCATGGCGCCGCGCGGCTGGCGGCCTGCATGGCGAAATTGCCGATCCTTTACGAAAGCGAAGCGGACGTGACGGCCCGGCGCGCGCGGTATCTGGCGGCGCTGGACCGTCTGGACGCGGCGGCCAAGGATCCGGCGATCGCGCGCTCGCTGGGCCGCGCGATCGGCACATCGCAACCGTTTTTCCTGCCGTATCAGGGCCAAAACGATGTCGCGGCGCAATCCGCTTACGGCCGGCTCGCCTGCCGCCTGGCGAAACAACGCCCGGTGCCCCTGGCCACGCCGCCCCGCGCCCATGAACGCATCCGCGTCGGCATCGTCAGCGGCTTCTTCCACGATCACACGATTTTCCGCCTGTTCCTGGAGGGGTGGTTGAGCCGGATCGACCGGGACCGGTTCGAACTGACCGGCTTTCACACGGGCCGCGTCTCCGACGCCTCGACCGCGCAGGCCCGCAACCGGGCGGACCGGTTCTTTCAACATCTGCCGTCGCCGGAAGACTGGGTGGACGCGATCGCCGGCACCGCGCCGCATGTGCTGTTGTATCCCGAAGTCGGCATGGATCCGGTGGCCGGACGTCTCGCCGCGCACCGCCTGGCGCCGGTGCAGTGCCTCGCCTGGGGGCACCCGGTGACCAGCGGCCTGCCGACGATGGACTTTTTCTTGTCGTCCGATCTGATGGAACCGGCGGACGGTGCCGCCCATTACACGGAACATCTGACGCGCCTGCCGGGTCTCGGCGTGCATTACTCACCGGAAACACTCCCCGATCTGTCCCGCCCGGACCTGACGCGAGACGGGCCGGTGTTCTGGTCGGGCCAGGCGCTTTACAAATACGCGCCGGACCACGACGCGATCTATCCCCGTATCGCCAAGGCAACGGGCGCCTGCCGGTTCGTGTTCATCGACTTCGCGAAAAGCGAGACGGTCACGCACATGTTCCGGGGACGGCTGACCCGCGCCTTCGCGGAATCCGGACTGGACGCGGATCGTTACTGCGTCTTTCTGCCAGCCATGGCCCAGGAGCGGTATCTGGCGGCGATGGCGGCGGCGGATGTGTTGCTGGACACGCCGGGCTGGTCTGGCGGACGGTCCACGCTGGATTGCCTGGCGGCGAACCCCGCCATTGTCTCCTGGCCCGGCCCCTTCATGCGCAGACGGCACACGGCCGCGATCCTGCGCCAGATTGGCTGCGAGGACACGATCGCCAAGGATTTGGAAGATTACATCGCCATCGCCGTTCGTCTCGGCCATGACACGGTTTGGCGCGAGACGATCCGGCGGGCGGTGGCCCGGAACAAGCACCGGGCCTTCCGGGACGACGCTCCGATCCGGTCTTTGGAGACCTTCCTGGAAAACGCCGTCCGCGGCTGAGGCTTAGTTCAGGCGCAGGTCGAGAATGTGCTTCGGATCGGCTTTCAGCTCGCCTTTCTCGACGCGCTTGACGATGTCCGTCAGGGCGACGTTGGCGGGCGTGGGAATGCCGACCTCGGCGCCTTTGCGGGCGATGAAGCCGTTGAGGAACTCGATCTCGGTGCGGCGGCCCTTGACCATGTCCTGACCCATGGAGGGGCGATGCTCGCCGCCGCCGGATTTCAGGACTTCGGCGAGGCGGTGCTCGTCGTATTCCTTGGCCGCGGCTTCGTCGCCCTCGCCCGCGCGGGCGATGATTTCGGGGTCGATGTGGTGGACTTCCTCCAGCTCGTAACCCAGCGCCTGGCCGACGCGGATGGCTTCGGAGCCGAGGCGGGCGCCGAAGCGGCGCAGCGCGTCGTTGGTGAGGATGTCCTTGCTGATCAGGCCGGTGGAGGCGGACATGCCGTTGGCCATGCCGTTGGTCACCAGTTTCGACCAGCGTTCGCCCCAGAGGTTGGAGGTCGCCAGCGCGGAATCGGACAGCGCCACCAGGCGTTCGATTTCCTTGATGCGGTCGGTGATGCGGCCATGCACCTCGCCCGTGCGGAACACGGTGTGCTTGGTGCCGGACTTGCCGGCGGCGCGGCGGACATGGCCGGGCTCGCACAGGTCGACGGTGATGGAGCTGGCGATGCAGCCGACGACCTTACCCCAGCCGACGACGCCGGCGATCGTTTCCTCGTTCATGCAGTTTTGCAACGAGCAGACGAAACCGTTCGGGCCGAGGTACTGGGCGATCATGGTGGTCGCCCATTCGGTATCGTACGACTTCATGCAGACGAAGGCCATGTCGAAGGGCTTTTCCTTCGCGGACTGCTGCAATTCGGTGAGATGAATGGCCTTCACCGGGGTCGACCATTCCGGCACTTCGCGGATATGGGTGACCTTCAGGCCCTTGGCCTTCATGGTTTCGACGTTTTCCGGCCACGGGTCGATGAACGTGACGTCCTCGCCCGCGCGCGCCATATGTGCTCCGGCGTAAGCGCCGACGGCGCCCGTGCCCATGATCGCGATTTTCCAGCCCATTGTTTCCTCCCGGGGTGCGAATGATGGGGGACAGTTTCGTCAGTTGGGTGGGAAAGGCAATGGGGGCGTCGCGGGTTGACCTCTCCGACCGCCACCTCCCACACTCCCCAAAACACCCGCAGGGGGGACACGCCGCATGAAAGTCTTCGTCTTCGATCTCCTCGCCTATGGCGAGCAACTCGACCACCTGAAACAGGGCAACGAACTTCCCTACCCCCTCGCCGGCAAACATTTCAAACCCGAGGTCGCCGTCCGCACCTATGCCGAGCACCTCGACGCCTGGGAGGAAGTCGACAAACTCGGTTACGACGGGCTGGGATTTAACGAGCATCATTGCTCCCCCTACGGCCTGATGAATTCCCCCAATCTGATGGCCGCCTCCGCCGCGCAGCGCACCAAACGCGTGAAACTTCTGATTTACGGAAATCTGCTGCCGCTGCACGAACCGCTCCGCCTCGCCGAGGAACTGGCGATGCTGGATTGCCTGTCGAATGGCCGTCTGATCTCCGGCTTCGCCCGCGGGATTCCGCGCGAATACCAGGTTCACAACGTGCCGCTGGCCGATTCCCGCGCGCGGTTCGAGGAAGCGTTCGATATCGTGACGAAAGCCTGGAAGGAGGAAGTTTTTTCGTACCGGGGCAAATTCTGGTCGTACAAAGACGTTTCGCTATGGCCGCGCCCAGTCCAGCAACCGCGGCCCGATATCTGGACGCCCATCGTCAGCAGCAAAGAGTCAATAGAATTCGCGGCGCGCAACGATATCCGCATCACGCCGGGCCTCGCGCCTGGGGGGCTGCAAGACGATATCATTCGATACTACGCGAAATGCCTCGCCGAGAACGGCCGGAAAATCACGCCCGAGCATTTGTCCGTTGGCGTCACCGCCTATGTCGCCGACAGCAAGGAACAGGCGATCAGGGAATGCGGGCCTTATGTCCTCTATTTCAATCGCACCTTGTTCAGTCATGGCAATTTCTCCGAAACCGCGCGGCAGCGCGAAACCGGCTACAGCACCGCGAACTCCACCGATTATGTCAGCGCCGAAAACCTGAAAGCCGCTGAGTTCAACCGTGGCGATTTTCGCAACATGACCATGGCGGACATCGAGAAAATGGCGGACCGCCTCCCCTGGGGTACGCCGGAGGAAGTCGCGGCGAAGATGATCCGCCTCGCCGAACACACCGGCGCCGGAACGGTGCAGGTGAACTTCAACCGCGGTGCCATGCCGCAGGAGATGTTCATCGAACAACTCCGCCGTTTCGCGCGCGATGTTCTGCCCATTCTGCGGGCGCACAAGATCGAGGCCGTGCCGGCGGCTTTATAAGAAGGGCTGGTGGAAGAGGAAACTGACGGTTCCGCCGGCCCGGTCGGGCCGGCGGCGCGCGCCACCGTGTCAGCCTCCGTCCGCCGGGCGCGCTGTCCACGCCAGACCGATACCGCCGGACCGAGGGCGGGAAGCCCGGCGGTGCCATCGCCATTGTCGCGCCGGGCCGGCGCGATCGTTTCCCCGCGGGGGCTTCGGCGAAATCGATCCACCGTCCACGGACCGAACGTCGAGGCGTGGCCGTGCCCCGAACCGCCGCCGCTTCAGGGGTTTTCCAACGGCACGATCCCCGGTCTCGGTTTGGCCGTGTGTTCCTTCAGCACTGTGCCGGCGAGGGCGTCGACTTCGGTGAGGGCGACGTTGTAGCCCCAGAGGTCGGCGATGTGTTGCAGCACCAGTTGGGCGTCTTTTTCTTCCAGAAGGATGCGGTTCATCGCGCTGTGCTGGACCATCAGTTTGCGGTCGCCGGCGAGGTTCACGTCGACGACCTGGATGTCCGGCGTGAAGTAGGCGGGGTCGTAGTGCCGGGCGAGGGCGCGGCGGATTTCGCGGTAGCCGCGTTCGTCGTGGATGGCTTCCACCTTAAGGTGGGATTCTTCGGAGTCATTGGTGACGCGGAACAGACCGAAATGCCGGATCAGGCGCGGGCTGAGATATTGCAGAATAAAACTCTCGTCGCGGTAGTTGGCCCAGACGTCGCGGAGCACGGCCATGTGGTCGCCATTGCCGGCGATGTCCGGGAACCAGTCGCGGTCTTCGCCGGTGGGTTCGTGGCAGATGCGCTCGATGTCTTTCATCATCGCGAAGCCGAGCGCGTAGGGGTTGAAGCCGGAATAGCGGGGGTCGTCGAAATCCGGCTGGAACACGACGTTGGTGTGGGAGCGCAGGAACTCCATCAGCGCGCCCTCGGATATCAGACCTTTGTCGTGCAGGCGGTTCATGATCTGGTAATGGACGTAGGTCGCGCAGCCCTCGTTCATCACCTTGGTCTGGGTCTGCGGGTAGAAATATTGGGCGATGATGCGGACGATGCGTAACAGTTCGCGTTGCCAGGGTTGGAGCCGCGGGGCGGATTTCTCCAGAAAATAGAGGATATTTTCCTGGGGGAGTTCCAGGAGGGCGCGGCGGCGTTCGATGGCGGAAGGGTCGTGGCGGCCGTTGTCCTTGCCGGGCACCGTGCGCCAGAGGTCGTTGAAGACGCGTTCGTCGTGTTCGCGGCGTTCGCGTTCGCGCTTTTCCTCGGTACGGAGATCGGTGGTCCGGCGCCTGGGGTATTTGTGCACCCCGTGGTTCATCAGCGCGTGCGCGGCGTCCAGCAGGCGCTCGACCTCGTCGGCGCCGTGCTGTTCCTCGCATTTCATGACGAAATCGCGGGCGAATTCCAGATAATCCAGGATGCCGTCGGCGTCGGTCCATTGTTTGAAAACGTAATTGTTCTTGAAAAAATGATTGTGGCCGTACGCCGCGTGCGCGATGACCAGCGCCTGCATGGTCGCGGTGTTTTCCTCCATGATATAGGAGATGCAGGGGTTGGAATTGATCACGATTTCGTAGGCGAGGCCCTGCATCCCCGCGCGATACATCGCCTCGTTGCGCGCGAAATGTTTGCCGAACGACCAATGCTTGTAAAACAGCGGCATGCCGATGGAGGAATAGGCATCCAGCATCTGTTCCGTGCTGATCACCTCGATCTGGTTCGGGTAGACGTTCAGGCCGAGTTCGCCGATGGCGATTTCCTGGCAGGCCTCGTCGATGCGGCGGATCGTGTCGAAATCCCAGTCGGCGGTTTTGAACAGCAATTTTCCGGAGTCGAGAGAAATGCTCATGCCTCCACCTCCACGCCGGTTTTCTTCGCGAACAATTCGCGGAAGACGGGATAGATGTCGCGCCGGTGGCCGACTTTGCGCATGGCCATCGGCGCGCCGTTTTTGATCAGGGTGGCATAGGTCTGCCAGAGGTCGCTTTCGCGCCGGATGAATCCGGGCGGGAAATGTTCCGCGTCGCGGCCGACTTCCAAATAGGCGTAGTATTGGCAGATCGGCAGGAGTTCGTTGGTCAGCAGCGCCGCCGTGCGGTCGTTGTCGCTGGCGGTGTTGTCGCCGTCGGAGGCCTGCGCGGCGTAGATGTTCCAGGCGTCGGGGCTGTAGCGCGCCTCGACCACCGTCTTCATTTCGTCGAGCGCCGTGGACACGACGGTGCCGCCGGTTTCCGGGCTGTTGAAGAAGGTTTCCTCGTCGACTTCCGAGGCTTCGTGGGTGTGGCGGATGAACACCACCTCCACGTTTTTGTAACGGCGTTTCAGGAAAATATAGAGCAGGATGTAGAATCGTTTCGCCAGGTCCTTCATGTGCTCGGTCATGGAGCCCGAGACATCCATCAGGCAGAACATCACGGCCTGCGCGACGGGACGGGGGATCGGGTCGAAACGTTTGTAACGAACATCCAGCGGATCGATGTAGGGGATCAGGCCGGTGCGGCGCTGTTTGCGCAGCAGTTCCGCTTCCAGCACGGGACGGCGTTCGTCGGATTCGTCCAAAGCCTCGATTTCCGCGCGCAGGGCTTCGAGTTCCTCCGGCTTGGGCCGCTTCAACGCGATGCGGCGGGACAGGGAATTGCGCACGGTGCGGTTCAAGGCGAGGTTCGACGGATTGCCGGTGACGGAATAGCCCGCGCGCGACCAGGACACGGATTCGACCGTCGCGACGCGGCGTTTGGCGAGGTCCGGCAATTTCAGGTCTTCCAGGAACAGATCGACGAACTCGTCCCGCGACAAAGCGAAGCGGAAATCGTCCTCCCCTTCCCCGTCCGGACTGCCCTCGTTGCCACCGCCGCCGTCGCCACCGCGCGGGCGAGGGATTTTGTCGCCGGGCACATACTCCTTGTTCCCCGGCAGCAAATGATCGCGAAACCCGCCATGCGCGGAACGGCGGAATTGCGGCTCGTGCACCCCCCGCGCGGGCAGCACCACCTCGCCGCCCTCGTCCGCGTCCTTAATGCTTCCTTGGGCCGTGCTTTCATGCACGGCCTTCCGGATCTGAGATTTCGCCCGCCGCATGAAGCGCTGCCGGTTGGCGAGGTTTTTACCGCCTGGATTTAATCGGCGGTCGACAATGTGCATATCGTTGGACCATCCGCTACCTGAGGAAATCGCGCGTTACAGCCTACCCGGCCTGCTTCACCCGCATGTACCATTCGACCAAACGCCGCACCTGGCGATCGGTATATCCGCGGGTCATCATGCGCGAGACGAACTCGGTATGTTTCTTCTCGGTCTCGCCGTCCTTTTTCGAACCGAAGCTGATCACCGGCAACAGTTCCTCGACCTGGCTGAACATCCGCTTTTCGATCACTTCGCGAATTTTCTCATAGCTGGTCCAGTTCGGGTTTTTGCCCGCGTTGTTGGCGCGCGCGCGCAGGCAGAATTTCACGACTTCGTTCCGGAAATCCTTGGGGTTCGCGATACCCGCCGGTTTTTCGACCTTGGTCAATTCCTGATTCAGCAGTTCGCGGTTGAGAAGCTGGCCGGTGTCGGGGTCTTTGAAGTCGATGTCTTCGATCCAGGCGTCGGCGTAGGAGACGTAACGGTCGAACAGGTTCTGGCCGTAATCGTGATAGAATTCGAGATACGCCTTCTGGATTTCGTTGCCGATGAACTCGGCGTAACGCGGCGCGAGTTCCGCCTTGATGAATTCCAGGTAGCGTTTTTCGGTGTCCTGCGGCAGTTGTTCCCGCCGGATCGATTGTTCCAGCACATACATCAAATGCACGGGATCGGCGGCGATTTCCGTCGTGTCGTGATTGAACGTCGCCGCCAGCACCTTGAAGGCGAAGCGGGTGGAGGCGCCGTCCATCCCCTCCTCGACGCCCGCCGCGTCCTTATATTCTTGCAGGCTGCGCGCGCGCGGATCGGTCTCTTTCAGGCTTTCGCCGTCGTAGACCCGCATCTTGGCGAAAATCGTGGAGTTTTCGTGCCGCTTCAGGCGCGACAGCACGGTGAAACGGGCCAGCATCTCGAAGGTCGCGGGCGCGCAGGCCGCCGAGCCCAGTTCCGAGCGCGACACCAGTTTTTCGTAAATCTTCGTCTCCTCGGTGACCCGCAGGCAGTAGGGCACCTTGATGACATAGATCCGGTCGATGAAGGCTTCGTTGTTTTTGTTGTTTTTAAAACTCTGCCACTCCGATTCGTTGGAATGCGCGAGCACGATGCCCTGGAACGGGATGGCGCCGATGTTTTCGGTGCCGATGTAATTGCTTTCCTGCGTCGCCGTCAGCAGCGGATGCAGCATTTTTATGGGCGCCTTGAACATCTCGACGAATTCCAGGAGTCCCTGGTTCGCCCGGTTCAGGCCGCCGGAGTAGCTGTACGCGTCCGGATCGTTCTGCGCGTGCATCTCCAACTTGCGAATATCGACTTTTCCGACCAGGGACGAAATATCCTGGTTGTTTTCGTCGCCCGGCTCGGTCTTGGCGATGCCGATCTGGCGGAGCCGCGAGGGCATCACCTTCTGGACGCGGAATTTGGAGATGTCGCCGTTGAATTCGTCCAGACGCTTCAGGCACCAGGGGCTCATCAGCCCGCTGAGGCGGCGCCGGGGGATGTTGTAACGGTCTTCCAGAAGTCCGCCCATGCGTTCCGGATCGAACAATCCGAGCGGGCTTTCGAACACCGGGCTCATTTCGCCACCGGCTTTAAGGACGTAGATGGGGTGGACTTCCATCAGGGCCTTCAACCGTTCGGCCAGCGAGGATTTGCCGCCGCCGACGGGTCCCAGCAGATACATGATCTGCTTGCGTTCTTCCAATCCCTGCGCGGCGTGGCGGAGGAAGCCGACGATGCGTTCGATCGTCTCCTCCATCCCATAAAATTCGCTGAACGCCGGATACATCCGAATCGTCCGGTTCATGAAAATACGGCCCAGACGCGCGTCCCTGGAGGTATCGACCATCTCGGGCTCGCCGATCGCCGCCAGCAACCGCTCCGTGGCGGTCGCGTACATCGTCGGCGTGTCGCGGCAGGCTTCAAGGTATTCCAGCAATGTCATTTCGCCTTCGCGGTGCGTGTCGTAACCGCGGGCGAATACGGAAAAGATATCTTCAACGGGTTGCATTGGCCGCTCCATTGGCTAAAGGGTGAAGCCGCTTTGTCCCATGCAAGATCGGGGCTATCGCGGCGGTCGGACGGCTTCCTGGACGAAAAAATTCTCGAAGGACCGGATCGGCGCTGGTATTCGCATGTGTCGGCACGGATCGACGTCGTTGGACGGCACGCGAACAAACGCGGCGCGCCGCGAAGAAAAGCCCGGCCAGGGACAAAGACAGCGCCAGAGACTCGGCCGATGCCCGCCAGACAGGCCCGATAGCGAGACCATACTTGCGGAGCCGGCCAGGAGGTTTCAAGTTGAATCGTATCGCGGAGGCGCGGGGTCCCGCGCGGACGCCACCATTCCCGGCGCCATTGGCCTGGACTTCGCGCCGTCGTTTCGCCGGACCAGACATCGCCGCTCCTCCGATCCCGCGAGGCGAGAATTTTTTGCTGCCTCGGGTCGATTGAACCTACACCCGCATGGTTAACAAGGCGTTAAATTAATAGTTAATCAGACTAACAAATTCGTGAAATCGGCATCCCGCGCCCACTCATGCCGCGCCGCGCGAATTTCCCGCTGAAAAACGCGGCATCCGCCTCATCGGCGGGCAACCGCGCGGCCCAGGCCAAGCGTCCGAACGGATGGTGTTGTCTTATTCGCCGGTTCGCCCCGCGAGCAGACGCGCCACGATCCGCGCCTCCATTTCGGGCGGCGGCGGTGGCGGCGGTGGCGCATCGGCCAAAAACCGCACGGTACGCTTCATTTGATCCACGTACCGCCGGCAATGGCCGCAAATCCACAAATGCACCCGCGCGCCCAGTTTCTTGTCCGCCGGCAGCGCGCCTTCCAGCAGGCCGGTGACCAGCTCGGCCAGTTCCTCGCACTTCATCGCGGTGCCTCCCTGGCGTGCCAACCGGCCCTGCCGCATCCGGAAAACCATGGTATACGCCCGCCTGCCCCGGCGGAAAACAAAACCCGGCGGCAATGCCAACAATCACGGGCGGTGGCATGCGCGCGACGGACTTCGACGATCCCGCTTTCCTCCCACGGTTGCGCGCCGGCGAACCCGCCGCGTACCGCCAGCTCGTACGCCACCTCCACGCCGCCCTGACCCGCTTCGCCGCCACCATCATCGGCAGCCACGCGCAGGCGGAGGAAATCGTCCAGGACACCTGGATCGCCGTTTACGAGGGAATCGGCCGCTTCGAGGGCCGTTCGAGCCTCGCGACCTGGATTTATTCGATCGCGATGAACCGCGCCCGCACCCGGATTTCGCGCGAAGGACGCCTGACCGGTCTCGGATCCCTGATGGACGGCTCCCCGCCCGGCGAACGCGGTGTGCCGGCTTCCGCCTTCTCCCCCAACGGGCACTGGGCTGAGTCCCCCAGGCTCTGGGACGAACTGGACCCAGAGCGCACGATCGCCGGCCGTCAACTCTGGGACCACGTGCAAACCATCGTCGGCTCCCTTCCCACCGGGCAGCGGGCGGTGCTGCTGCTGCGCGACATGGACGGGCACACCGCCGAGGACGCCTGCGCGATCCTGGAGATAAGCCCCGAGAACCAACGGGTTCTGTTGCACCGGGCGCGATCGCGCATCCGGCGGGAAATCGATATCCTGACCGGCGCGGCCCCCGCCCCCCGAACCCAGCCCGCCCCAACCGCGCGACGCGGCCCCCGCGGTTCCGGCATGGCTCGCCTGTGGCACGCCCTTGTTTGGTTCGCGCCACGCGTGACGCCCTGGCGCGGCGCGGCCGCGTTGGGCCGATAGGACAACGCGGATACGCCCAGGCCGTACGCCAGACCGGATGAGTCGCGCCAAAACCAAAATAAGATCCTCGCGATGCACAACGCCACGATCGAAACACCTTCATGCCGCCGATCCGACTCCGCGAACGGAAAAATGTTACAAAGATTCTCGCGCGGGCCCGGACCGGCGGCTTCCGGTTCGCGCGCGGCTGAGGCAAAAGAAAACCGCCAACAGGGAGAACCCCAACAATGAAACGCCGCGACCTTCTCGCCGCCGGAACCGCCATCGCCGCCACGCCCTTGCTCCGTGCCCATGCCGCCGACACCCCCGGCGTCACCGCGACGGAAATCAAGATCGGGCACACCATCGCCTATAGCGGCTCCGCCTCCGCCTACGGCGTGATCGGCAAGTCGCACACCGCGTACTGGAACATGGTGAACCAGCAAGGCGGGGTCGGCGGACGGAAAATCAACTTCATCTCCCTCGACGACGGCTACACCCCCCCGAAAACGGTCGAACAGGTCCGCCGCCTCGTCGAACAAGACCAGGTCGCCTTCCTCTTCCAGACCCTGGGCACACCGACCAATTCCGCCATTCACAAATACGTGAACCAGAAAAAGGTGCCGCACCTCTTCATCTCCACCGGCGCCGACAAATGGGGCGATTACAAAAACTACCCCTGGACCATGGGCTACCAGCCGAGCTACCGGACCGAAGCGCAGATCTATACGAAATACATCCTGGAGCAGAAACCGAACGCGAAAATCGCGATCCTGTATCAAAACGACGACTTCGGGAAAGATTACCCGCTGGGCGTCAAGGACGTGCTGGGCGACCGCTTCGACAAAATGACGGTGCTCTCGACCTACGAAACCACCGACGCGACGATCGACAGTCAGATCACGACACTGCGGGCCTCCGGCGCCGACGTGCTTCTGGTCGCCGCGATCCCCAAATACGCGGCGCAGTCGATCAAGAAAGTCCACGACCTCGACTGGAAACCGCTGTTCTTCATGACGAACGTCGCGATCTCCGTCGGCACCGTCATGGTCCCCGCCGGGCCCGAGAACTCGATCGGGATGATCAGCACCAACTACCTGAAAGACTCCACCGACCCGCGCTGGAACGACGACGAAGGCATGAAGGAATGGCGGGCCTTCATGGCGAAGGAAATCCCCGGCGGCGACCTGACCGACCTGAGCTACGTCTTCGCCTACGGCGTCGCCAAAACCATGCACCAGGTCCTGAAACAATGCGGCCAGGATTTTTCGCGCGAGAACATCATGCGCCAGTCCGCCAACCTGAAAGACTTCGACGCCCGCGTGCTGCTGCCGGGCATCAAGGTCAACACCAGCCCCACCAACTTCCATCCCATCAAAGCCATGCAGTTGATGAAATGGGACGGTAAGACCTGGGTTCCCTTCGGCGGCGTCATCGAAGGCGTCTGATCCAACCAGCCGGAGCGATTCATGCATATCTCCTTGATCGTTCCGGCGCCCTTCGACGCGATTTCCGGCGGTTACGAATACGACCGCCGGATCGCCGGAGGTCTTCGCGAACTGGACCATACGGTCGACATCGTCGAACTGCCCGGCGCCTTCCCCCTGTGCGACGCGGTGGCCCAGACCGCGGCGCGCGACGCCCTGAACACGCTGCCGGCCGGCACCATCCCCGTGATCGACGGCCTCGCTTTGCCCGCGTTTCAGGGCCTGGAAACGGCGCTGTCCGCACGCCGGGCGGCCGGCCTGATCCACCATCCGGTTTCGCTGGAAACCGGCCTCGACACCAGCGCACAGGCCAGCCTGGAAACCGCCGAGCGCGGGCTGTTCGCCGCCCTCGCGCACACGATCGTGACCAGTGAGACGACGGCGGAGACGCTCGCCACACGCTTCGGCCTCCTGGCGGACCGGATCGCCACCGTCGTGCCCGGCACTGACGACGCCCCGCGCTGCCACGGCTCCGGCGCGGAGACCGTCGAAATCCTGTCGATCGGCACGCTGATCCCGCGCAAGGGCCACGACCTGCTGCTGCGCGCCCTCGCCCGGCTCTGGGACCTGGACTGGCACCTCACCATCGCCGGCGCGCCCGATCGCGACCAGGTCCACGCCCATGGGCTGATGGCGCTGACCGAGGAACTGAATCTCGGCCCCCGCGTCCGCTTCGCCGGCGAGGTCACCGGACAGAACCTCGAAGCTTTGTGGCGCGGCGCGGACATTTTCGCCCTGGCCACCCACTATGAAGGCTATGGCATGGCGATCGCGGAGGCGCTGAAACGCGGCATTCCTCCGGTCGTCACCGCCGGTGGCGCCGCGGGCAACCTGCTCACGCCGGACTCCGGCTGCGTCTGCCCCCCCGGCGATCGCGACCAGTTGTCGAAATCGCTGCGCCGGCTGATCTTCGGCGACGGGCTGCGCGCCGAAATGGCCGAAGCCGCCTGGCGCATTGGCCAGACCCTCCCATCCTGGCCTCAACAATCCGCCCTGTTCGCCCAATCTCTGGGCTGACCCCGGCGCCAAGGAGATTCCCCCATGCTGTTGGGTTCCGTCGCGGACGATTTCACGGGTGCCACCGACCTCTGCTCCATGCTGGTGCGCGGCGGCATGCGGACCGTGCAACTGATCGGCACACCCGCCGCGGGAGACCCCGTGCCCGACGCGGACGCCGTGGTCGTGGCGATCAAATCCCGGACCGCGCCGGTGCGATGGGCCGTCGAACAGAGCCTTTCCGCGCTGGACTGGCTGCGGAAAGCGGGGGCGCGGCAGTATTTCTTTAAGTACTGCTCCACCTTCGACAGCACCGACAAAGGCAATATCGGACCGATCGCCGACGCCCTGATCCAGGCGCTGGACTGCGGGTTCTCGCTGCATTGTCCGGCGTTCCCGACCAATGGGCGCACGCTGTATCTGGGGCATTTGTTCGCGGGCGGCGTGCTGTTGAACGAAAGCGGCATGGAAAACCACCCGCTGACGCCGATGACCGACCCCAATCTGGTCCGCGTCCTGTCGCGCCAGACCGAGGGCACGGTCGGCCTCGTCCCCTTCCCCATCGTCGAGGCCGGGGCGCCGGCGATCCGCGACGCCATGACACGGCTGAAGGAACAGGGCCGCCGCCATGCCATCGTCGATGCCGTCACCGACGCGCATCTGCTCGCGATCGGAGAGGCCGCGACACATCACGCTTTGCTCTGCGGCGGGTCCGGCGTCGCCATGGGCCTGCCCGGCAATTTCCGGCGCGCGGGGCTGTTGCCGGACGCGGGCAACGCGGGCGACCTGCCCATGATCGCGGGTCCGGCGGCGGTGCTGTCGGGGTCCTGCTCTCGGGCCACGCTGAACCAGATCGGCTTCGCGCGGAACCATGCGCCGGTGTTCGAACTGGATGCCTTGACGACGCCCGATGCCGCGAAACTGGCCGAGGCGGCGCTGGCCTGGACGGACGGCAAAATCGGCGCCACGCCGGTTGTCGTCGCCGCCTCCGCGCCGCCGGACAAGGTCGCGGCGCTGCAATCGGCGCTTGGCGGGCCAGATAAGGCGGGCGCGTTGCTGGAAGACGCCATGGCGCGCATCGCCGAGGGGCTGGTCGCGCGCGGCGTGCGCCGCCTCGCGGTCGCGGGCGGCGAGACATCCGGCGCGGTTGTCACGCGTTTGGGCGTGAAGCAATTGCGCATTGGCGGGGAGATCGATCCCGGCGTGCCCTGGACGCTGGCGTCGGGCTCTGGCCCGGATCTGCTGCTGGCGCTGAAATCGGGCAATTTCGGCGCGCCCGATTTCTTCCTGAAAGCGTTCCGGCTGTTGGAGGGTTGAGCGCCATGAACGAAACCCAAAGCCGCGACCTGATGACCGAACTGGCCGCGAGTCTGTTCGCGCGCGGGTTTTCCGTTGGCAGTGCCGGCAATATCAGCATGCGCGTCGAGGATGGGTTTCTGATTTCCCCGACGAATTCCAGTCTGGGGCGGTTGGATCCCGCGCGGATTTCCAAACTGGACGCGAATTTCCGGCATGTCGGCGGCGATAAACCGTCGAAGGAAGTCTTCATGCACAAGGCGTTCTATGTGACGCGGGCGGACGCGGGCGCGATCGTGCATTTACACTCGACGCTGGCCACGGCGGTCGCGTGTTTGCCGGATGTGAACCAGGACAATCCCATTCCGCCGCTGACACCTTATTTTGTCATGCGTATCGGACGGAGGATGCCGGTGATTCCGTATTTTCGTCCGGGAGATCCGGCGATGGAACCGGCGATTCGCGCGGCGGCGCCGGATGCGCGCGCGGTCCTGCTGGCCAATCATGGCCCGGTTGTTTCTGGGAAAACCTTGCTCGACGCCGTTTACGCGGCGGAAGAACTGGAAGAGGCCGCCAAGCTGTTTCTGACGTTGCGCGGCCATGGGCCTCGTTTGCTGACGCCGGCGCAGGTGGACGATCTGCTGGAAACGTTCAAGTAGAGAAATTTCCGGCCGCCGCGATCCGGGGTAACAGATCGTGGCGGCCGGGTTCGGGCCATCAGCTTTCGGTGGTTTCGGGTGCGGTCTCCACCGGCACGGGCGCCGGGGTTTTACGGGGACGGCCGGGTCCGCGTCCGGTTCCGGCCTTTTTCGGGGCGGCTTTTTTCACGGCGATTTTCCGTCCGGCTTTTTTCGGTGCCGCTTTTTTCGCGGAGGGCGGACGCCCAGGACGCTTGGCGGCGACTTTTTTGAGGCCGGTTTTGCGGGCGGATTTTTTCGGCGCGGCGGCGGCGGCGCGGCCGGTTTTCTTCGCGGCGGCTTTACGGGCTGTCTTCTTTGGCGCGGCGGCCTTTTTGCCGGCCGCTTTTTTGGGCGCGGCTTTCTTACCGGCGGCTTTGCGTCCGGCTGTCTTTGCCGCGGCTTTTCTTACCCCGTTCTTCGAGCCGGGCGGGCGTCCACGCCGTTTCGGCTCGGCGGTTTTGCTCGCCGCTTTACTCGTGGCTTTACTCGCGGCTTTTTTGCCGGCGGATTTTTTCCCCGCCGCCTTCTTCGCGGATTTCCGTCCGGCGGCGCGCATCGCCATCGGCTGAGCGCGCGCCGGTTCTTCTGTTAGGGTTTCGTCACTGTTCACGCCTGGAGACTCCCTGTTACCGGTGCGTTGGCGCGATGTCCGCCGCATCGAATTCGTTTCACATTCGCACTATACCGGCGCGATCCAACCACCGGCCTTCGTGTTTCGAACACGGACGATTTGTGTTCAGGCACGCCGTTTCGGTCCGGAGTCTCTCGATAACGCGAGATATCCTCTCCTGTCCGGCTTACGCGATCCAACCTCGCGAATCGCTTCCAATAATTCTGGATTCGCTTCTCGACATGTTCAACCAGTATGTCAACCGCGATTTTCGACGGCAATAAAAAAAGCGCCGCCGCGGCACGTGGCCGCGGCGGCGCTTCCGCCGGAAATCCGGGATATTCAGCCGCGTTGAGCGATCGGCACGAACTTCAGATTTTCCGGACCGATGTAATTCGCCGTCGGCCGGATCAGCTTGTTATCGATGCGTTGTTCGATCACATGCGCGCCCCAGCCGGAGGTGCGCGCGATCACGAACAGCGGCGTGAACATGTTCGTGGGCACGCCCAGCATGTGATAGGAAATGGCGCTGAACCAATCGAGGTTCGCGAACATTTTCTTCGCGTCCATCATCGTCGACTCGATTCGATCGGCGATGTTGAACAGCCGTGTATCGCCAGCGGACTCCGAAAGACGTTTCGCGACTTTCTTGATCACTTCGTTGCGCGGATCGGCGATCGTGTAGACGGCGTGGCCGAACCCGATGACGACTTCGCGGTTGACGACGCGCTTGCGAATATCGGCCTCGGCTTCGTCTTCGGAGCCGTAGCGGTTCTGAATTTCGAACGACACCTCGTTCGCGCCGCCATGCTTCGGCCCACGCAGCGCGCCGATTCCGGCGGTGATCGCGGAGTGCATATCGGCGCCCGTGCCCGCCACGACGCGGCAGGTGAAGGTCGAGGCGTTGAATTCATGCTCCGCGTACAGGATCAGCGAGGTGTGCATCGCGCGCACGAATTCCTCGCTGGGCGGCTTGCCGTGCAGAAGGTGCAGGAAATGCCCGCCGATCGAATCGTCGTCGGTTTCGACATCGATGCGCTTGCCGTTCTGGGAGAAGTGGAACCAGTAAAGCAGCATCGAGCCCAAAGACGCCATCATGCGGTCGATGATGTCTTTCGCGCCGGGGACGTTCTGGTCGTCTTTCTCGGGCAGCACGCAGCCGAGAACGGAGATGCCGGTGCGCATCACGTCCATTGGATGCGACGCCGCCGGCAGGGCTTCCAGCGCGGCTTTGACGGGCGCGGGCAGGCCGCGCAACGACTTCAGCTTCGCCTTGTAGTTCCGCAGTTGCGCCTGTGTCGGCAACGAACCGTGAACGATCAAATAGGCGATTTCCTCGAACTCGCAGACATCGGCGACGTCGAGAATATCGTAGCCGCGATAATGCAGATCGTTGCCGGAACGGCCGACGGTGCACAAAGCGGTGTTGCCGGCGACGATGCCGGACAGGCCGACGCCTTTTTTCGCCCGGTTGGGCGTGGCGGTTTCGCTCATGAGTGGGAGTCCTTCTCAGATGATACCGGGTTTGCTTTCGGCGAGGGTGCCCGCCGGCAGCGCGACATTCAACTGGTGCAGCTCGCCCGCCGGCAGGCTGGCGACCGATTGCGCGGCCTCCAGGAAGCGGTTGGATTCGCGCGTGGAGATGATGCCGTCGGTCAGCGTCAGGAATTTCTTGATGTAGTCGTCGCGGCCGAAGGGTTTGGCGCCCAGCGGATGGGCGTTGGCGACGGCCATTTCGTCGACGACGGTCGAGCCGTCGCGCATGACGATTTCGACCTTGCCGCCGAAGGAGAGTTCGTTCGGATCGGTCGTCAGGTAACGGCGGGTCCATTCGGGGTCTTCGATCGTCTCGATCTTGTGCCACAGACGCACGGTGTCGGCGCGGTTGGCGCGTTTCGGCGCGTAACTGTCGACATGGTGCCAGGACCCGTCCTGCAACGCGACGGCGAAGATATACATGATCGAATGGTCCAGCGTTTCGCGGCTGGCTTTCGGGTCCATCTTTTGCGGATCGTTCGCGCCCGTGCCGATCACGTAATGGGTGTGATGGCTGGTGTGGATGACGATCTTGTCGATGTTTTCGAAATCCTCGATCTTTTCGCGCATGCGGAAGGCGAGATCGATCAGCGCCTGCGACTGGTATTCGGCGCTGTGTTCTTTCGTATAGCTGTCCATGATCGCGCGTTTGCGCTCGCCGGGGCCCGGCAGCGGCACCTGGTAATGCGCCTGGGGACCGTCGAGCATCCAGGCGATGACGCTGTCCTCGCCTTCGTAGATCGGGCTGGGGGCGCCTTCGCCGCGCAGGATGCGATCGACGGCTTCGACGGCGAGCTTGCCGGAATGCGCGGGGGCGTAGGCTTTCCAGGAGCTGATTTCGCCTTTGCGGGACTGGCGGGTGGTGAAGCTGACATGCACGGCCTGTTGCACGGCCTGGTAGATCGCGTCCTGCTTCATGCCGAGCAGCGTGCCGATGCCGGCCGCCTGCGCGGGGCAGAGATGCCCGATATGGTCGATTTTGTGTTTGTGCAGGCAGATGGCGCGCACCAGGTTGATCTGAATTTCATAGCCCGTGGCGAGGCCCCGGATCAGATCGCGGCCGGATTTTTCCATGGTCTGCGCGACCGCCAGGATCGGCGGGATATTATCGCCGGGGTGGGAATAATCGGCGGCCAGAAACGTGTCGTGCATGTCCAGTTCGCGCACCGCGGTGCCGTTGGCCCAGGCGGCCCATTCCGGGGTGAAACGCTTGGCGGCGGGCATGCCGAAGACGGTCGCGCCGCCTTTGAGCGGGCGCGCGAGCGCCATGCCGCGCGCGGAGACGACGGGCCGGCGGTTGATCGCGGCGATCGCGACCGAGGCATTGTCGATGATCCGGTTCACGATCATCGCCGAGACGTCTTTATCGACCGCGACCTTATCGGCGGCGACACCCGCGATTTTCCACGCGAGCTGGTCTTCCCGTTTCAGATCGTCCTTGGATGGGTGGACCTTCACGTCATGCGTAATCATACATTCCTCCGTTCCGCGCGCCTGGGCGTGGACAAGACCACGTTTCGCGCACACTCTATGCCAGAAACTCCGTCGTCGCGATGCTTCCTAAGGTCCGGCCGGGACCGCGGCAAGGCCGCTTCGCGCGAATGCACCCGAGGATGCGCACATAACATGTCCACACCCTTCGATCTCGCGTTACTGGGTACCGTCGTCACGACTGACGCGATCTTGCCCAACGGCTATATCGCCATTCGCGGGGAGAAAATCGCGGCGATCGGGCAAGGCGCGCCGCCACCCGCCGTGGAAACCGTTTCTCACGGAGAAAATCTGATTCTTCCCGGTCTGGTGGATGGACATATGCACACGTCGTCGTCCACGGGATGGCCGGGGATCGAGAGCGCTTCGCGCTGCGCCGCCGCCGGCGGTGTCACGACCTGTTGCGACATGCCCTACGACGTGCCCGTGCCCGTGACGAATGGCGCGCTGCTGCGTGAGAAAATCGGTTGGGTCGAACGGACGTCGCATGTCGATATGGCGCTTTACGGCACCATTACGAAGACGGGCGGGGTCGATGCGATCCCGGAACTGGCGGCGGGCGGGATTTCGGCGTTCAAATTGTCGACCTACGAATACGACGCCGTGCGTTTCCCGCGCATCGATCACCTGACCATGCTCGCGGCATTTCGAAAAATCGCGAAAATCGGACTGCCGGTGGCGATTCACAACGAAGATCAGGAACTGGTGGAGATGCTGACGGCGGAGGCGCGGGCGGCGGGACGCACCGATCCGATCATGCATTGCCGCACCCGTCCGCCTCTGGCCGAGTCCATGGCCGATCTGGAAATTTTCGAAATGGCGCTGGAAACCGGCGCGCATGTGCATATCGCGCACTCCTCGATCGCGCGCGGGTTCGAACTGGCGGAACAATTCCGCGGCATGGGCGCGAAAACCACTGGCGAGGCCTGCATTCATTATCTCTGCATGACAGAGGAGGACATCGTCCGGCTGAAAGGTTTTGGGAAATGCAATCCGCCGTTCCGCACCGCCGCCGAAGTGGAACGGATGTGGACGGCGCTGCTGGCCGATAAAATCGCTTATATTTCCACGGATCACGCGCCCTGGCCGCGCGAACGGAAAACGCCGGAGAATATTTTCGATTGCGGTGCCGGTCTGACGGGTCTGCAAAGTTTCGCGCCGTTGATGTTCACTTTGCTGGACCAGCGCGGCCTGCCGCCGACGTTGATGGCGACGTACTGCGCCGAGCGCAGCGCGAAGCTGCACGGTCTGTGGCCCGGAAAGGGCGCGATCCGGGTTGGCTCCGACGCCGATTTCGTTGTGCTGGAACGCGGCGATTTCGTGTTCGACGAAGCCTCCCTGGTCGATCGTCCGGAAATGAACTGGTCGGCCTGGCACGGCGCGAAGATGCGGGCCCGTGTTGCCGCGACATGGTTGCGCGGGCGGATGATCTGGGATGGAACGAACGTGCTCGGGAAACCCGGCGACGGGCGTTTCGTGCCGCGCGGCCCATGCTGACGGGGCGCCGGGACTTTACAGCCGCCGTGCGATACGATCGACTTCCCGGTGTTCCCCGTTACGGTCAGGTCAGGATCGCGCCATGAAGCGGATGCCAGGTTTCCTCCCCATCGCGTTGCTGCTGTTCGCCTGTGCGCCGGCCGCGCCGCCGCCGCCAACTCAGGTGCAGGTTACGCCCGTCGCGGCGCCCGGTTTCCCGCCGACGCTGCGCTGGGGCCTGACGCAGCGCTGGATCGATTGGAACAACGGCAAAGCCACGCCCGTCTGGCCGCCCAACCATGGCTGCGCGGCGGCGCCCCGGGTCGAGACCCTGGCGCCCGGAAAAACCATCGACCGTTTTGGCGACGATAATGGCAGTTTCTTCAGTCCGCGCGGCGAGGCCTATGCGACGCGGGCGGTGCCCTATGTTTGCCGCCAAATGGACTACACCGTGTATCGCGTGGCGAAGCCGATCGCGGTGCAAACCTGCGCCGCCGCGCCCTGGTTCGGCGAACCTGGCGGCGCCACCCAGTATCGCACCGCCGAACCCGCCGCCAGGCTGGTGGCCGCCGGTCAGTTGGAGGTCGTGTCGCATGCGTCTGGCGGAAGCACTGGACCGGCTCCGCAATGCGGGCGTCCCTGACGGGTTCGTCGTCGCCGACGGCGGTCTTGGCGCCGGCGAGTGTCTGGGCGTCGAGCCGGTGCCCGGGGGCTGGTCGATTTATTACAGCGAGCGCGGCGGCAAATCGCCGCTGGAAACCCACGCCACCGAGGGCGCGGCCTGCCGCGCCCTCCTGCGTCACGCCGACCGCATGATGCGTGCCAACGGCAAGCCCGGTGTGGCCTGGTCCTCCGGTTAACAGCGGAAAGGCGCGGCGGGAGCCCGCGCGCTACCGCGGGCCTTATCCCGCGCGCTACCGCGGGCTTTATCCCGCGCGCTACCGCGGGCTTTATCCCGCGCGCTACCGCACGACCGCGATCTGCTCCCGGCGCAGTTCGACGGTCAGGGCATCGAGCGAGGCGCCCATCCGGTCGAGCATGGCGTCGATATCCGGCGTTTCGATCACCAGCGGCGGGCAGAAACACAGCGTGTCGTTGGCGACCGCGCGCAGAATGACACCGTTTTGTTCGCAGGCCTTCGTCAGCCGCGCGCCCACCTTCGCGCCCGGATCGAAATTGCCGTGGCTCGCTTTATCCGCGACCAGTTCCACCGCCGCGATCAGCCCGGTGCCGCGAATTTCTCCGACCAACGGATGATCCCCGAAACGCCGGCGCAGTTCCGTTTGCAAATACGGCCCCACCTGTCCCACGTGTCCGCCGATGTTCAGTTCGTCGTAGATTTTCAGGGTTTCGATCGCCACCGCCGCCGGCACGGGATGCCCAGAGTAGGTGAAACCATGCCCGAAGGTGCCAATCGCGTTGCTTTCCTTGGCCAAAGCATCGAACACGAACTGGTTCACCATGACGGCGCTGATCGGCAAATAAGACGCCGACAGGGCCTTCGCGCAGACCAGGATATCCGGCTTTATATCCAGGGTCTGACTGCCCCAGTAATGGCCGGTGCGCCAGAAGCCGCAGATGACCTCGTCCGCGACCAGCAGCACATCGTGTTTTTTCAGCACCGCCTGGATTTTCGGGAAATATCCCTTGGGAGGCACGATCACCCCGCCCGCGCCCATGATCGGTTCCGCCCACATCGCGGCGACCGTCTCCGGCCCTTCCTTGACGATCAGGGCGTCGAGTTCGTTCGCGAGCCGGGTCGCGTAATCGTCCTCCGACTCGCCGGGATTGGCGCCGTGATAATGATGCGGCGTCGCGGTGTGGATAAACCCGGCCAGCGGCACATCGAAGCTGCGATGATTGGCGGGAAGGCCGGTCAGCGAGGCCGAGCCGATCGTAATTCCGTGGTACCCCTTCCAGCGCCCAATGATTTTCTTCTTTTTGGGCCGCCCGAGCGCATTGTTGAGATACCAGATCATCTTGATCGCCGAGTCATTCGCTTCCGACCCGGAATTGGCGAAAAACACCTTGCTCATCGGCACCGGCGCCCGTTCGATCAGCATTTCCGCCAGATCGATCATCGGTTCGTGCGATTTCGCCGCGAAGGCGTGGTAAAATGGCAGCTTGCGCATTTGCGCGGCGGCCGCCTGGATCAGGCGTTCGTTGTCGAATCCGAGCGAGGCGCACCACAGGCCCGCCATCCCTTCGATATATTCCTTGCCGGCATCGTCCCAGATCCGCACGCCCTGGCCGCGGGCGACGACCATCGGCCCCACCTCCAGATGCGTTTTCAGATCGGTATAGGGATGCAGGACATTGGCGATGTCGCGGGCGGCGGCGGAATTGGCGCCTGGCGGGGGGGGCGGGGCCATGGGAAAGCACTCCTTGTTCCAGGCGCCGACACTAGCCGGGCGCGGAGAAAAACGCCATGAGTCGTCAGGGCTCGATCGCGACGCCTTTTCTGGTTCCCACATCTTTTCCGGGCGAATGTATGATGTTACACGAGGTGAGACGCTCGTTGGCAGACCGCCTTGGCCGGTCGGGTGGGACAGGCAACGTTGGAACATGACAGCCCGTATCCTCATTGTTGACGATGTGCCGACCAACACGAGACTGTTGGAAGCCAGACTGGCGGCCGAATATTATCAGGTCTCCAGCGCGCGCGATGGGTTCGAGGCCTTGGAACGCGCCCAGATCTGGCAGCCCGATCTGATTCTGCTCGATGTGATGATGCCCGGCATGGATGGGTTCGAGTGCTGCCGCCAACTGAAAGCACACGACTCGACCTTGCATATTCCGGTTGTCATGGTGACCGCCCTCGGCGAATCGGCCGAACGGTTGCGCGGTCTGGAGGCCGGGGCCGACGATTTTCTGACCAAGCCGATCGAATACGAAACGTTGATGGCGCGCATGCGCAGCCTCGTCCGGTTGAAGCGGCTGCTGGACGAATGGCGCGCGCGGGTGGAAACGGCGCGGGCGATGGGCGTTGGCGACGATCGCGCCTCGGTGCCCGGTGTCACGGGGACGCAGGCGCTCGCCATCGATCCCTCGGCCGGCAGTCTCGCTACGATCGCCCACGGGTTGGCGCTCGACGGCATCCAGACCCATCCCGCGCATACCGGCGCGGAGGCGATCGCCGCCGCGGCCCGGCACACATTCGATCTGATCGTCGTCAACGCGAATTTGCCGAACGACGACGCGTTGAAACTGATTTCAGCCCTGCGCGCCTCCGATTCGACCCACGAGACGCCTTTGCTGTTGGTCGCCGAGCCCGGCGACAAAGCCCGTGTTCTCCGCGGCTTCGAACTGGGCGCCAGCGACTGGCTCACCATGCCGGTCGACGCGAACGAGTTGCGGGCACGCGCGCGCAATCAAATCCGCCGCAAGATTTATCAGGACCGTTTCCGCGCCGATCTCGGCACCGCGCTGGAACTGGCGGTCGTCGATCCCCTGACCTCGCTTTACAACCAGCGCTATTTGCGCCGGCACCTCGACGAGTTGATGCGCCGGCGGGAAGGACCGCCGATCGCGCTGCTGATGCTGGATGTCGATCACTTCAAAGCGGTGAACGATCGTTTCGGCCATGCGAACGGCGATATCGCGTTGAAGGCGATCGCCGACACGCTGCGCGCCAATGTCAGGGCCTTCGACTCCGCCGCGCGGTATGGCGGCGAGGAATTCGTGGTGGTCATGCCGGGATCCGGCATCGACGATGCCACCGCCGCGGCCGAGCGGCTCCGCGCCGCGGTCGAAACCGTCGTGTTCGAACCCGTCCCCGGCCAGCGCCATCCGCTTACCATCAGCGTCGGCGTGGCCTGCGCGCCGGCGGAAAGCGCCACGCCGGACACGCTTCTGCGCGCCGCGGATCGCGCCCTTTACGAGGCCAAGCGGCTTGGCCGCAACCGGGTCGAACTCGCCCCGATGGCGGAAGCCTGACGGCGGCGGAGTCGCGAAAGATCTGAATACGGAAACGCCGAAACCCCTGCTCGCCGATCGGGGAGCAAGGGTTTCGAGGCAGCCGGGAAGCGCGCGAGAAGCGGTGCTGCTTACTTAATCTTGCCTTCTTTGAACACGACGTGCTTGCGCGCCACGGGGTCGTATTTCTTCAGTTCCAGCTTGTTGGTCTGGGCGCGGGCATTCTTCTTGGTGACATAGAAGAACCCGGTGTCGGCGGTGGACACCAGTTTGATCTGCACGGTGTTGCTTTTGGCCATGGCCTGATCCTCAATCGACGTGACACCGCCGCCCGGCAAGAGAGACGGAGGCGAATAAGGCGCGGAACATGCGCATCCGGCGCCGCGAGGTCAAGCCAGGATCGCAAGGCCGCGCCGGAATTCGCTCACGCCGCGGGGTCTGGCGCTTCCGGTGTCCCTTCTGGCTCCCCCTCCCCGCGCTCTTTCGCCTGGGAGGAACGGTCCGGCGGCCGGACCGTCTCCAGCAGCAGGTCCTGCCGCCTTGGCAATTCCCTTATGTCCTTCAGGCCGAAATATTCCAGGAATTTCGGAGTCGTGCCCCACAGCGTGGGACGTCCCGGGGTTTCCTTGCGCCCGCGTGCCGCGATCAACTCGTATTCCAGCAGGATGTCCAAGGTTTCCCGCGACAGGCCCGCGCCGCGGATGTCCTCGATTTCCGGCCGGGTCACCGGCTGATGGTAGGCCACGATCGCCAGCGTCTCCAGCGCCACCCTTGGCAGCCGCCGCGGCACCCGCACGATTTTTCGCAGCTCTGGCGCGAGGTCCGGCGCGGTGCGGAATTGCAGCCCGCCGCCCACCTCCACCAGTTCGATGCCGCGGCCTTCGTAACGCGCGCGCAACGCCGCGATCGTGGCGATGGCGTCGACATCGTCCGGCAACATCTGGGACAAGGCGCGCGCGGTCACCGGGGTAAGGCTGGCGAACACAATCGCTTCCGCCAGCCGTAACTCCGCCTTGCCGGGCTCCCGAAGCGGCGATGGCGCGGCGGGCGGGGCCGGTTCCGGGCTCACGGCGTTTCGTGCCCGGGCTCGCCTCCGCCGCGGCCCATGAGGATTGGCCCGAACGCCTCGCTTTGGCGCAGGCGCGCCTGGCCGTCGCGCGCCATTTCCAGGGAGGCCAGGAGCATGCTGGCCATCGCCGCCCGGCGTTCCAGCGGTCCGCCGAGCAATTCCGGCAGAAACCGTTCGAGATCGGTCCACTCCGGCATTCCGCCCAGCAAGGCGCGCACCCGCTTCAGGGCGTCCTGGACGGTGAACCAGGTCAGTTTGCGCGGCTGGTAGATGGTGGCCTTGGTGCCGCGGCGAATCGCGCGGAGGTAGGCGGAGAGGAAGGCCGACGGATCGATAAGCAGGCGGGAGCGGTCGACGACGGTGTGGTCTTCGGGCAAGCCAAGGGCGAAGACGTCCTGACCGAGGACGGGGCGGCGTCCCAGCCAGGCGGCGGCGGCGCGGATCAGTTCCAGGGCCTGAAGCTGGCTGGTCAGGCGTTCGGCGGCCTGCTCGGGGTCTTCCGGGTCCTCGGGGCTGGCGGGCACCAGCAGGCGGGATTTCAGCCAGGTGAGCCAGGCGGCCATGACCAGCCACTCCGCCGCCAGTTCCAGGCGGATCTTTCGAAAACCCTCGATCGCCGCGATGTATTGGTCGACCAGAGTGAGGATGGAGATTTTCGCCAGATCGACCTTTTGCGCGCGGGCCAGGTCGAGCAGCAGGTCCAGCGGGCCTTCGAACCCTTCCAGCTTCAACGGCAGGCTGTCGCCAAAGGGCGCGCTGTCATTGGCTGGAAGCGTGTCAGCCATTGTACCCCGTGGCCCAGATGATGAGGCGCACGGCCCAGGGGAGAACGACGCCGAACGTGTCGCCGATGGGATCGATGCCGAAGGCGTGCGGCAGCAGCACCAGAGCGCCCAGGACGATCAGGATGCCGTAGCGTTCGAGTTGCGCCCAGGAGCGGGCGAGGGATTCGGGAAGAATGCCGACCATGACGCGGCCACCGTCCAGCGGGGGGATCGGCAGCAGGTTGAACAGGCCCAGCGCCATGTTGACCAGGATGAAATCGAACAATGTATCCGCGATCATCGAGTGTGCGCGGGAGTCGACGCCCCAGACCAAAACCAGCGCGGTCAGCCAGGCCAGAAAGAAATTCATCGCCGGTCCGGCCATCGCCACGACCGCCATCCCGCGCCTGGGGTTGGGGAATCGCCAGGCCGAAACCGGCACCGGCTTGGCCCAGCCAAACATGAATCCGATTTTGCCGATCGTCAGCAACTGGCTGACCAGCAGAAACCCCGGGACGATAATGGTCCCCATTCGGTCGATATGCCTGATCGGGTTCAGCGACAGCCGCCCCTGGTCGCGCGCGGTCGTGTCGCCCAGCGCCAGCGCCGCGTAGCCGTGCGCCACCTCGTGCAGCGTGATGGCGAAAACCACTGGCACGATCGCCATGGCGGCGCGTGTCAGATACTCGGCGATCATACAGTGCTCCGGTCCCGCTCCCGCGCGAGGTCTTCCAAATTCAAATCCAGCCGCGCCCGTTCGGCCTTTGTCCGGGCCGCGGCCATCCGTTCTCGCGTTGGGCCGCCGACGTCTGGGCAACGCGCGAGCAGTGCCTCGGTCGGGGCGAACTCGCCGCTGCAATAAAGCGCGAGATCGCAGCCCGCCGCCAGTGCCTGGACCGCGAGGCCGGCCGGTTCGCCCGCCAAGGCTTTCATGGCGAGGTCGTCGGTGACCAGCACGCCCTGAAACCCGATGCGGCGGCGGACGATCTCCCCGATGACGAACGGGGACAGCGTGGCGGGCAGATGGGGGTCCAAGGCCGGATAAACAATATGCGCGGTCATCATCCAGGGAAGATCGGCATTCCGCGCGAAGGGGAGAAAGTCGGCCTCCAGATCGTTGGCTTCCACCACCGGCAGCGACAAATGGCTGTCCACCCGCGCGCGCCCATGGCCAGGGGCGTGTTTGCCCACGGGCATGACGCCGGCGGCCAACAGGCCCTCGGCGAAGGCACGGCCCAGCCGCGCCACGTCTTCCGGGTCTTCCGCCAGGGCGCGGTCGCCGATCACGTCGTGCGCGCCGGGCACGGACAGATCCAGCACCGGGGCGGCCACCGTGTCGAAGCCCGCCGCGGCGCACTGAACCCCGATCGCCGCGCCGCTCAACCAGGCCCGCCGCACCGTGCCCAAAGCCCGTCCCGGCGGATGCGCGATCCAGTGCGGCGGGCGCAAACGGGCGACACGCCCGCCCTCCTGATCCACCATCGTCACGGCACCCGCGGGCAACACACCCCGCAACTCCGCCATTAACAGGGACAACTGCCCAGGCGATTCCACGTTTCGCGCGAACAGGATAACGCCGGCCGGCGGCGACGCCCGAAACAACGCAAGCTCCCCCGGCGTCAGCGAGGGCCCGGAGATCCCGACGATCGCGGCTTTCATGGGCGTGGGGCCTGTGTTTGGGGAAACCCCGGGGCGCTGCCCCGGCCCCCGCGAGGGGCTTTGCCCCTTCGAACCCCAGCAAAGGCACACCTTTGCAATCCAATCGTTTGGTTGGTGGTAAGAGGGGGCCTACTCGGTTGTTCCAACGCCACGGTAGGCCCCCTCTTACCACCAACCAAATAAATGGGTTCCAAGGCCCGGCCTTGGCGGGGTCGAGGGGCGGAGCCCTCGTGGGGTCCGGGGCAAAGCCCCGGGACCTCCCGAAACACCGGCCTCACCCCCAAGAAAAACCGCGATCGTTCAGGACTCGGCCACGCTGCACTGGGTACCTTTGGCTTTCAGTTTGTCGCAGAAGATTTTGGCCTGGGCGGCATCGGCGAAGCCGCCGGTGCGGAGGCGCCACGCGTTGGCGCCTTGTTGGTTCGTTTTCAGGAACAAGGGCCGGCGTTGCGCCAGCAGGTCCGGCGATTTTTTGGCCAGTTTGTCCCAGGCGGCCTGGAGTTCGTTTTCGGTTTTGGCGTTCGCGAGTTGTACGCTGAATGTTTTCGCGACCGGCGCCGGCGGTGGCGGCGCCACGGGGCGCGCGGGATCCGGGGCAGCGCGCAGCGCGTGCGGATTGGGCTCCTCGGTCGAAGGCGCGAGCCGGCTTTCGTTGGGATTGGATTGTTTCGTCTCGGGTCCGACCTGCATCCCGCCGGCGTTATCCGGTTTCACCCGCAGCGGCCGCGCGTCCGGCTGCACTACCGGCAGATCGGCGCCGGAATGGCCGCCGGTCAGGCTGTAGATCGCGATCCCCGCGAGAATGACCACGCCGCCCAGCCCCATGCCATAGAGCAGCTTCATCGTGCCGGGGTCGATCCCCCGATCGTCGTCGTGCGATGCTTTGTACATCGGACCCGAGAGCTGGGGCCCGGACATGGTTCCCGACAGGGGGCCTGAGGCGCTGACCTGATCCGACACGATGGCTTCTCCCGACATTTTGTCCCCGGGAGGGGCCACCCGGGACGTTCAGCGCATTTCCTCGACCGGTTCGACCCCCATGACCCGCAATCCCGACCGGATCGCGATGGCCGTCGCCGCGACCAGAGCCAGCCTCGCCCGTGTTTCGACGGGCCGGTCGGCCTGAAGGAATCGGAGGGTGGAATCGTCTCGTCCCCGGTTCCACAGCATATGAAAGTCGCCCGCCAGGTCATAGAGAAAAAACGCAATTCTGTGCGGTTCGCGCGCGATCGCCGCGGCTTCCACGGTGCGCGGCCAGGACGCGAGGCGGCGGATCAGGGCGGTGTCGGCCTCGTCGGTCAGGCTGGACAGGTCGGCGTCGGCCAGGGCTTCGGGTGTCAGGCTGGCGGCGGGTTGGGCCTCGGCGGCGGCGCGCAGGACGGAGCGGCAGCGGGCGTGCGCGTATTGCACGTAAAAGGCGGGGTTTTCGCGGGTCTGGGCGATCGCCTGATCCAGGTCGAACTCCATCTGCGCGTCGGCTTTCCGGAACAGCATGGTGAAGCGGACGGCGTCGCGGCCGACCTCGTCCAGCAGATCGCTGAGCGTGACATAGGTGCCGGCGCGCTTGGACATGCGCACGGGCTCGCCGCCTCGGACGATGTGGACGATCTGGCACAACACCGCCTCGAACTTCACGCGGTCCTGGCTGATGGCGCGGACGGCGGCCTTCATGCGGGGGACGTAGCCGCCGTGATCGGCGCCGAGAACGTCGATCAGGATGTCGTAATTTCGAGAAACCTTATCGTTGTGGTAGGCGATGTCGTTGGCGAAATAGGTGTTGGAGCCGTCGGATTTGCGTAAGGGACGATCGACGTCGTCGCCGAATTCGGTGGCGCGGAACAGGGTTTGCGGGCGGGGTTCCCAGTCGTCGGGAGTTTTGCCTTTTGGCGGTTCCAGCACGCCTTCGTAGATCAGGCCGTCCGCTTCCAGTTTCGCGAGCATCGCGTCGGCCGCGCCTGAGGCGACGAGCGCGCGTTCGGAACTGAACACATCCTGGTCCACGCCAAGCCGTTTCAGGTCCACGCGGATCTCGCGCATCATCAGGTCGATGGTCTTTTCGCGGACGGTGTCGAGCCACAGGTCCGGCGGCGCGACGGTTTTGTCCGGCGTGGCGAAGGCGGTGCCGTGCGCGCGGGCGAGTTCCTCGCCGACGGGGATGAGGTAATCTCCGCGGTATTGCAGGCCGCCGGGGACCGCCGCGGAGAATTCCTCCTCGGTCATCGCCGTGCCGATGGCCTGCAAATATCGCCAGTATGCGGCCCATGCGAGTGCGGCGACCTGCGCGCCGGCGTCGTTGATGTAGTATTCCTTGGTGACGTTGTACCCGGCTTTGGCCAACAGATTGGCCAGCGCGTCGCCGACCACGGCACCGCGGCAATGGCCGATATGCATGGGGCCCGTGGGATTGGCGGAGACGTATTCCACATTGACCCGCGTGGCTTTGCCGAGAGTGGAATCGCCGTAGGCTTCTCCGGCGCGCAACACGACAGGCAGGACGGCACGGAACACGGCGGGGTCGAGCGTCAGGTTCACGAAGCCGGGACCGGCGACGTCGGCTTTTTGGATCGCCGGATCGGCGCGGAGGGCTTCGGCGATGGCGGCGGCCAGCTTCGCCGGAGCCTGGCGCGCGGCCTTGGCGCTGACCATCGCCGCGTTGGTCGCCATGTCGCCATGCGCGGTGTCGCGGGTCGGCGTGACCTCCACGCGCGCGGCGATGTCCGGCGGCAAATCGGGCACGGCGGCCGCGAGGGCGGCGAGGACGGTCTGGCGGATCGAGGCGAAGAGGTCGGTCATGGGGCGGGAACAGCGCTTTCAGGCGAAATGGGCGCGCGGGATATCGTGGCGAGGCCCGAGGGTGCGGGCATCCTTACGCAAAGGGGGCGCGGGGCGGCAAGGGGCTGGTTCGGCGGAGGGCGTTGGGGCAGGCGACGGACGAAAATAAGAGGTCCGTTTGAGGCACGTGCCGCCACATACGCCGTCATGGTCCGCGAAGGCGGGCCATCCACGACCTGCGGTGCCGGACTTGCGAAAGACGTGGCTGGTCCGCCTTCGCGGACCCTGACGAGGGGGCGGGTGCGTGTTCCGCGGACGGCCTGGTTAATGTCGTGCGCCGCCTTATCCGTTCACCGCGATATCCGTCAGCCGCTTGTGCTCGTCCATCGCGTAACGGTCGGTCATCCCCGCGACATAGTCGCCGACCACGGTCGCGGCGCGCTGTGTCCCGCCCTCCCCCGCCCGCGCGCGCCAGTCGTCGGGCAGCATGGAGGGATCGCCGTGGAGAATGCGAAACACTTCCTCGGTCAGGCGGCGGGCTTTCGCGCTCATGCGGTTAACACGCCAGTGGCGGTACATGCGGGCGAACAGGAAGTCCTTAATGGCCTGGTTGGCCTCGGCGACCGGCGGGCTGAAGCCAACGACGCGGGTGCGGGAGCGGCGGATCGCATCGACATCCTTTGGCGCCAGTTTGGCCAGGCGCGCGCGTGTTTCCACGAGGAGATCTGTCACGAGGCGGTTGATCACGCGCCGGATCGTTTCGTGCCGCAGGCGAGGCGGCGGCATGTCGAGGCTGGCCTGGCGCGCCTCCGCCAAGGCCTCGCCCACGATCGGGAGGTGACGGAGATCGTCGGGCGTGAACAAGCGCGCGCGGAGTCCGTCGTCGAGGTCGTGGGCGTGGTAGGCGATGTCGTCCGCCTGCGCCGCGACCTGCGCCTCCGCGCTGGCGTGCGTGTGCAGGTCGAGCTTATGCCGGGCGTTGTAATCGGCGATGTAGGCGGGTGGATCGCGCAGGGGGCCGTTGTGTTTGGCGAGGCCTTCCAGCGTCTCCCAGGTCAGGTTCAGCCCGTCCCAGCCCGCGTATCGGCTTTCCAGCAGCGTCACGATCCGCAGGCTTTGCGCATTGTGGTCGAAGCCGCCAAAGGGTTTCATGCCGATGTTGAGCGCTTCCTCGCCCGCGTGGCCGAAGGGCGGGTGGCCCAGATCGTGCGCCAGGGCCAAGGCTTCGGTCAGGTCCTCGTCGAGGCCCAAAGCGCGGGCGATGGAGCGGGCGATTTGCGCGACCTCGATGGAATGGGTCAGGCGGGTGCGGTAGAAATCGCCCTCGTGATTGACGAACACCTGGGTTTTATACTGAAGCTTTCGGAAGGCCGAGCTGTGCACGATGCGATCGCGGTCGCGCTGCCAGGGCGAGCGTCCGGGACCCTCGGGTTCCGCGTGCAAGCGGCCGCGGGCGGTGGCGTCTTGCACCGCGTAGGGCGCGAGGGGAATGCGGCCTGTCATGCAACCGCGCTTACACGAGGGTGCCCCTGGGTTCAACCGAAGGACGATCGGGTGGGGGCGTGGTTGGCGCCGGGGCTCCGCCCCAGACCCCGCGAGGGGCTTTGCCCCTTCGAACCCCACCAGGGGAACGTCCCCTGGACCGCGATCGATTTTGGTAGGCGAACAAGGGAGCGCCCACGCGGACGTTGAAACGTCTCGGATGGCCCTCCCTTGTTCGCCTACCAAACCCCGGGGTTCCAAGGGCGAGCCCTTGGCGGGGTCGAGGGGCGGAGCCCTCGCGGGGTCCGGGGCAAAGCCCCGGCGCCAACCACACCTCGCCCGATCCCCCTTCAATTCCCCGCCGGAACACCCTATGTATGCCGCATGGGACAATTCGCCGTGACAGATCGGGCCGCGGCCCGGATCGCTGAAATCGCCGCCGCCGAGGGCAACGGCCTCGCGCTGCGGATCTCCGTGCTCGCGGGTGGGTGCAGCGGGTTTCAATATAAATTCGAGTTGGACAAAGACGTCCAGCCGGACGACCTGATCATCGAGAAATCCAGCGCCCGGGTTTTGGTCGATCCCACCAGCCTGGACCTTCTGGAAGGTTCGGAACTCGACTTCGCCGAGGCTCTGATGGGCAGCCATTTCGCGGTGAAAAACCCGAACGCGACCTCATCCTGCGGCTGCGGGACCAGTTTTTCCATCGAGTAACAACACTGGTCCGCGCGCGCTGAAAAACCGGGAAACGCCTCGGCGCTCCCCGGTCACGTCAGCCCGCCTGACCCGTGACGTCAGACTGATTCTTTCAGCTCTTTCGCCGGCCGGAACGCGATCTTCTTGCTGGCGGCGATCTGGATCTGCGCGCCGGTGGCCGGGTTGCGGCCCATGCGCGCGGCGCGTTCCCGCACCTGCAGGATCCCAAGCCCCGTCAGACGGACCTTATCGCCCTGCTTCAGATGCTGGGCGGTCGCGGTCACCAGATCGTCCAGCACCGCCTCCGCCAGTTTCTTCGAAATATCGTGCGCCGCGGCCACGCCCGCCGCGAGTTGTTTCAATGTCACCGTCGGCTGAGCGGCGGCTTTCTTCGCCGGAGCGGCCTTCTTCGCGGGCGCGGCCGCTTTTTTCGCCGGAGCGGCCTTCTTTGCTGCGGGCATGGGATTCCTCACTGTTGAGCACTGGCACCATGGCAACCTCACCATAGGCGACCGAGTCGGGCAACAGATTCTTGCTTTCAATCAAGGAATTTCGACGTTTTTCCGCGACCGCGGCGAAAAATCCCGCGCCTGGCGGGAGATTCAGGCCAGTCCCCCCATCTCCCGCAACCGGACGGCGACATTTTCCGCGATCGGATTCGGCCGCGAGGTTTCGCGATCCACGCAAACACTCCGGTTCATCGCCACCGCGACACAGCCCGAATCGTCGTAAATCCCATAGCCCAGCGAAAACGACGTCCGCCCCACGTGAATCGGCGCCAGTTCGACGGTCAGGACACCCGGATACTCCGCCGAACGCCGGTAGCGAATCGTCAATTCCGCGATCGGCCAGGTCACCGACTCCGGCAAACCCAGTTCGCGATCCAACAGGCGCCGGAACGCGAGCCGCGCTTCCTCCAGATAAATCAAATAACGCGCGTGATTCACATGCTCGTTGGGATCGAGATCCGAGTAACGGATTTCGCTCCGCGTCCGGAACCGGTTGGGATCGGACACCAGAAACGGATCGAGGTTCATACGCCCATGCTCTCCGGTTCGGTCAACGCCGCCGCCAGTTCGGAAAAATCCTTCACGATCAGATCGGGCTGGTGCGGCGTCTCGCCGAACGGCCGCCGGCGCCGGTCGATGAATGCCGTCCGCATGCCGTAAGACTTCGCGCCGATGCAGTCGAAGGCGTGGTTGGCGACGAACAAACAACTCGAACGATCGAGGCCGATCAGTTCCTCCGCCTTGGCGTAGGTCTTCCAGTGCGGCTTGAAATAACCGGCCTCCTGCACCGAAATCACCCGGTCGAACGGGAATCCGATATGCGGCGCCGCCGCTTCCAACATGTCGCGATCGCCATTCGACAGAATCACCAGCTTGTACCCCGCCGCCCGCAGCCGATGCAGCGACTCCAGAACATCCGGAAACGGCGCCAAATTCTCGATCTCCGAGACCAGCCAGCGCACCTCGTCCTGGGTGTAGGAAAAGCCGATGCGGTCCATCACCTGCGACACCGCGCGATGACCGATCTGCCGGTACGGCGTGTGCCCGCGATCGCACAAGGCGTCGATCATCGAGTTCTCGTAATGCGTGCGCCGCCACCAGGTCACGAAGCTGTTCGCGCTGCCATGCCAGCCCTTGGCAAACAAAAACGGCTCGACCACCTCGGTCAAACCCTTCTGCATGTCCACGATCGTGCCATACTGATCGAACACCAACGCGCGAACCTCGCGCCGCAACACCTCGACACGCTCCATGCCAACATCCCCCGGACTCGATGCCCGCATCTGACGCGGGCGGAGGCGGATGGCAAGGGATGGAGGCGGTGGAAGCCCTGGAGCGTTGCCCCAGACCCCACGGGGGCTTTGCCCCTCGACCCCACCAGGGCGGGGGCCCTGGACCCGTTTAATGGGTGAGATGAAGAAGGGGGCCTACTCGGAAGTTTCAACGTCGAGGATGGCCCCCTTCTTCATCTCACCCAAAAGATGGCATCCAAGGCCCTGCCTTGGCGGGTTCGAAGGGCAGCGCCCTCGCGGGGTCCGGGGCAGCGCCCCGGCGCTTCAACCGTCTCCGTCCTCTATCATCACCACGTGCAGCCGCCGGGGTCCGTGCGCGCCGAGTTCCAAGGCTTGTTCGATATCGGCGGAGCGCGAGGGGCCGGTCACCAGCATGACGTTGCGAGGCATGCCGCCCATTTCGGCGCGCAGCAGATCCCAGGCCTCTTCGTAAGCGCCGACGACGCGGGAGGCGCGGAGCACCACGATTTCGGTGTCGGTCAGGACGTTCAGCGTGGTCGGGCGGACGGGGGCGGAAGGCAGCATCAGGGTGCCGGTTTCCGCGATCGCGGCGAATCCATGCTGAATGCTGACCATGTCGGTGCCCTCGGCGCGTCCCTCGCGGATCTCCAACAGCGGGCGGGACGACCAGGGGATGGCGCGCAGGTCCGGGTGCGGGGCCATGATGGGGTTGGCGGGCAGGTTCTGCGCGGCGAGGTAATCCGCGACGGCGGCGGGCACGTCCGCGGCCGTCGCGACCCGCGCGACGGTGCCGAACTCTTTTTCGACGTTGGCGGCGAAGAGGTCGACCTGGCCGGGGTGCGGCAGGCGGCTCCGGGCGGGGATTGTGTGTCTCGGGTGGCGTTCCAGCCGTCCGCGCAGCATGGCCTGCTGGTCCTCTGGCAGGGGGCCGCGCCGCAGGCCGCGGCGGAGCGCGCCCAGAATCGCGTCCTTGGTCATGTCAGGGCCTTCGCGCGTTGCTCGCGGGCGTAGCGGGCGAAGAACGTGTCGCCTTCCGGAGCCGGGAGGTCGCGTGCCGCGGTCCATCCGCCCGCCAGCGGCATGGAGGTAAATCGTCCCTTTTTTCGGCCCAGCCACCCCAGGCCCAAAGCGGCGGCGCGGGTCGCGAGGCGGTAGAGGCTGGGCCGGCGGGCGAAGAAGGCCCACAGACCGAGGTTCCAGCGGACGGCGGCGGGGGTGAGATGACGCTCGAATTCGCGTTCCCGCCAGTGACGCATCAGTTTCGGCAAGGGAATGCGCACGGGGCACACGCTCTCGCACTTGCCGCAGAAGGTGGAGGCGTTCGGCAACTGTCCCGCTTGTTTCACGCCGATCAGGCTGGGGGTCAGCACGGAGCCCATCGGACCCGGATAGACCCAGCCATAGGCGTGGCCGCCGATGGCGCCGTAGACCGGGCAGTGGTTCATGCAGGCGGCGCAGCGGATGCAGCGGAGCATGTCCTGGAACTCGGTGCCGATCATCGCGCTCCGGCCGTTGTCGACCAGCACGACGTGGTATTCTTCCGGCCCATCCAGATCGCCGGGCCGCCGCGCGCCGGTCGAGAATGTCGTGTAAACCGAGAAATCCTGACCCGTGGCGGAGCGCGCGAGGACCCGCAGCAGCGAGGTGCAATCCTCGATGGTCGGCACCATTTTCTCGATGCTGGCCAGCACGATGTGGACTTTTGGCAGGGTCTGGGTCAGGTCGCCGTTGCCCTCGTTCGTGACGATGACGGAGGAACCGGTTTCCGCGATCAGGAAATTCGCGCCGGTGATGCCGACATCGGCGGCCAGGAAGCTGGACCGCAATTTCGTCCGCGCTTCCGTCAGAATATCCCGTCTTTCGGAAAAAACCCGGTCGGCCGGAAGGTCGGTATGGGATTTCCGGAAGGCCTCCTCCCAGTCGTCCATGTTCAGATGGAACGCGGGGGCGATGATGTGACTCGGCAGTTCGTCGCGAAGCTGGATGATGTATTCGCCGAGATCGGTTTCGACCGGCGTGATCCCGTGTTGTTCCAGATGGTGGTTGATGGCGAGTTCCTCGCCGATCATCGACTTGCCCTTGGTGACCGTGCGCGCCCCCGCCTTCTGGCAGATGGCGAGCACCGCCGCCCGCGCCTGATCGGCGTCGGCGCACCAGTGCACTGTGCCCCCGGCGGCGACGACCTTGCGCTCGTACTCCTCCAGATAGAAATCCAGATTGGTCAGCGTGTGGTTCTTGATGTCGCGGGCGGTGTCGCGCAATTGCTCGAATTCCGGCAACCCCGCCACGGCGGAAGCGCGCCGCGCGATGAAACTGGTGCCGCTGCGGGCCAGCGCCCGTTGGAGACCGGCATCGCCCAACGCGCGATGGGCATTTTCCTTGAACGCGGATGAGGTCGCGACGTGCATGGCAACTCCTTCGCCGCGACCATACCCGCCCGGCGCGGGAATGTCAGGCCTGGTGGAAGCGGTGGCGCGGCGGAGATGCCGGGGCTTTGCCCCGGACCCCACGAGGGCTCCGCCCTTCGAACCCGCCAGGGGAACGTCCCCTGGACCGCGATCGATTTGGCGGGTTGTTAAGGGAGGGCCATGCGAGGCTGTTTAAACCTCCGTGGAAGGCCCTCCCTTAACAACCCGCCACCCCGGGGTTCCAAGGGCGAGCCCTTGGTGGGGTTCGAAGGGGCAAAGCCCCTCGCGGGGCCTGGGGCGGCGCCCCAGCGCTTCGGCCGCTCCGCCGCCTCCAACCAGGCCCAGGCTTTCGCCGCCGCCGTGGGGCGTGGCAAAGAGCGGGCGGGGTCGGGGGCGATGGGCATGGCGGGTTCCACACTGGCGCGGGCGTTGATCGTGACGGGCGGCGATTCGGTGTATTTTCCGATGATCGACGAGTTGCGTCAGTCGCTACTCGCCGCGTTTCCGGCTGGAGCGCCGCCTTTCGGGGTCATCGACGCGGGTCTGACCGTCGATCAGACCGCGGCGCTTCGGGCTCATGGCGTCCTGGTCGCCACGTTGCCGGAGGACCGGTCGCTTCCCGCGGAGATGTTGCGGAAGCGGCCCGCTTTGGCGGCGAATTTCGGCAAGCTCTGGCTCGACCGCATGTTCCCTGGACATGAAGTTCTGATTTGGCTCGATGCCGACACCTGGGTGCAGGATCCCGCGGCGGTCGAGCTCGTGGCGGGCGCGGCGGACACGGGGGCGCTGGCGATCGTGCCCGGCGGCGGCAGGTACTGGGAACGGCATATCGAGGTTCGGTGGCTGCTGAACGGCTTGTGGAGTCTCGCGCAGGTGCGGTCGTTCAATATGAAGAACGGGCGGCACGCGGGGTTGCCGTTGAAGGTCCTTCGCGATATCGCGACCCGGCCGCTGTTGAACGCCGGTGTGTTCGGGCTGCGCGCGGACGCGCCGCACTGGGATGCGATGCGCCGGTGGCAGGCGCATATTCTCCGGCGCGGCAAGCCGTTCACCTCGGACCAGATCGCCATGGCGCTGGCGATCCATACCGACGGGCTGCCGGCGGAACTGCTGCCGGACACCTGCAATTACATCCGTCCCTGGCGTTTCGATCCCAAGCAGGCGGCTTTGGTCGAATTCTACTACCCTTATCCCAAGGTCGGCATCGTCCACCTCGCAGGCCAGAAAGAGATGCGTTTCGATCCCGCCGCCACCACGGAGGTCGTGGACATGGAAAACCGCGTCCACCGCCTGTCCCTGCGCTTCGGCCGCTTTCAGGCGATGGCGCGCGGCGAATAAACCGTCCGGAACGAACCGCCGGGAATAAATCGCCGGCGCCATACGTCCAGCCCTCAGTCGCGGGTGCGCCCGAGAGCGTCCCCGGCCACTGACACCGGTGAATTCCCCAATGGCCGGCGCCAGTCGAACCGCCACGCGAGCGCGCGCGCGTGGCGGTCCAACCATCCACCGTCTCGAACGCCCGCCGCCTTGCACACCCGCCGCCTTGCACACCGGCCGCCTGGAAAACCGGCCCTTGGATCGCGGGACGCCTTGGAATAACCTGCTCTTCTGAACCGTCATTCGTCGGTACGAGGAGAGGCGACGTTGGGGAACGACCTCCGGCAGGCGTTGACGGCATTGCTGCCGCGTCTGCGCCGATTTGGACTGACGTTGACGGGTTCGGGCAGCGATGCCGACGACCTCGTGCAAAACCTTTGCGAACGGGTGCTGCTCCGATCGGATCAGCTCCGCGAGCACGCGAGACTGGACGCATGGCTTTACGGGATCATGAGAAACATTTGGTTCGACGAGTTGCGCCACCGTAAGGTGCGCCGCCACGACGACATGGACGCCGCCGCCGGCGTGATCGGCACGGACGGCGAAGCCGTGGTCGAAGGCCGCATGACGCTCGCCGCGGTCCGCACCGCGCTGGGCGGCATGCCGACGGATCAACGCACCGTCCTGATGCTCGTTTGCGTCGATGGCCTCAGTTACAAAGAAGCCGCCGAAACGCTGGGCGTTCCCATGGGCACGATCATGAGCCGTCTGTCGCGCGCCCGCCAGGATCTGCACGAACGCCTGACCGCCGGCGGCGGCGTCGTGACACCGTTCCCGCCGCGCGATCCATCCACCCTTTCGCGGCCCGCCGCCAGCCGCGATAAAGCGAGACCCGCGTGAGATGACAGGCACCGACACCGACGACATGGATGCCCTGCTCGCCGCCTATGCCGACGGCGAACTCGATCCGGCCGGCATCGCCAAGGTCGAGGCATGGATCGCCGCGTCTCCCGCGGCCCGCGACACGCTGGCGATCCATCGGGAGACCACGGCGCTGCTGCGCGCGGCTTTCGCGGAATCCTTGTTCGCCGCCCCGGCGATCCGCCTTCCTTCGCCTGCCCATATCCCGCCTGCTCATCTCCCGCCTGCCCATATCCCGCCTGGGCGCGTGCCATTGGGCCGCTCCCGCGCGCCCCGCTTTGTGTGGGCCGCCGCCGCCTCTGTTTTCCTGACCGTCGCCGGATACAGCGCCGGCGTTTTTTGGCCCGGCCTGCTGGTCTCCGAACGCGACCGCATGTTAACCGAAGTCGCCGAATACCACGCGGTGTACTCGCGCGAGACGGTTCATCTCGTCGAGGTTCCGGCGGCCCAGGCGGATCATTTAAAGGCGTGGCTGGGGAAACGGGTGAACCGGGCGCTGGTGATTCCGGATTTCAAAACGGCGGGTCTGACCTTCGCCGGCGGGCGCATGGTCGTCGTCGACGGCGCGCCGGTGGCCGAACTGATGTACACGCGGGAAAGCGGCCTGCCGATCGCGTTCTGCGTCTTCTACCGCGCGGGAAAGCCCGGTGGCGTTCAGGAAACCAGCCGCGGCGCCGTCAACCTCGCGACATGGGACGACGGGTCGCATTCCTACGTCGTCGTGGGCGAGGCCGCGCCGGGCACCATCCGCGAACTGGCCGCGCTGGCGCGCAAACAGATATAGGCGCGGACGCCGCGTCAGCCCGTCCCGGCGCGCCGCGCGACGACCTCCCGAAACAGGCGCAACTGACCGGCGGTGGTTTCGTCCCAACTGAACGGTTCGGCATAGGCCCGCGTCGCCGCGCGGGACGGCGCCGCCGCGAACAGCCGCCGTACCCCCTCGGCGATTCCGCCGGGTGTGTTTTCGCGGGTGATCGTGCCCGCGGCTTCGGTCCGCACGACCTCCGGATTGCCCCAGATATTGCTTGCCACCACCGGCGTGCCGCAGGCCATGGATTCCAGCAGGACGTTCGCCCATCCCTCGCGCGACGAGGACAGGACAGAGGCATCCGCCGCGCCATAGAGCGCCGGGAGCTCGGCATGCGGGCGCGTGCCCATCAGCCGGACGCGGCCGCCAAGGCCCAGACGCGCGATCTGGGCCTCCAACGCTTTCCGTTCGGGCCCATCGCCGAAAATCGCCAGGTCGAACTCTGGCAATCGGGTCATCGCTTCGATGGTCCGGTCGTGGCCTTTGCGTTCGATCAGATGCCCGACCGAGATCAAGGCGGGCCGTTCGCCGAACCCCACCGCCGCGCGGGCCGCCGCGCGATCCGCTGGCGGGTGAAATAACGCGGTGTCCACCCCATTGCGCAGGACGGTCACCTTGGACTCGGGGGCGCCCAACGCCACCAGCGCGTCCTTCATGGCCGCGCTGACACCGATCAACGCATCCGCATGGGCGATCGCGCCTTGAATGAGTTTCCGCGGCCGCGGGTAATTGGGGATCAGACTGACATCGGTCCCCCGCGCGGTCGCGACCACCGGCAGGCCGAAACGCCGCCCCAGCCACACCGCCGCGACCCCGTCGGGATAGATATAATGCGCGTCGATCGCGTCGAAGCCGCCATGTTCGCGCAGCAGCCGCGCGAACACCGGCACCATCGCCCGGTACAGCAGTCTGGGCGCGATCGACATGCCGATTTTGGGCAGCACCGGAAACCGAGGATGGTGAATCGTCAGCCCGTGCCGTGTTTCCTGGCGGACGGCCTTCGCGTTCAAAGCCCAGTCGCCGAAGCGCGGATGCGCGCTCGGAAACCAGGGAACGGGCGCGACGACCAGGCTCGTGGCCTCCCCGCTCGCGACCAGATGGCGCAGGCGGTTTTCCACGAACACGCCATGGTTCGGACGCGCGTCGTTGGGAAACAACGTCGAAAACGTCAGCAGACGCAGCGGCGGCACCGGAGCGGACCCGAGGCGGACGGAAACGGCGTCAGGAGCCCTTCAACTCCTGCAACAGCCGTTGCGCGTCTTCCTTTTCCTGAACCGCGCCGGAAAGACCGACCGCGATCGTCAGTTGTTTGATCGCCTCCGCCTTGTTGCCGGTGTCTTTCAGCGCGACGGCGTAGTGATAAACAACGCGCGGATCGCCGGAGGCTTCCGTCGTGGCCTGGCGCAGCAACGACACGCCGGTCGCGGGGTCGCCGGTCGTGACCAGGATCCATCCCAGCGTGTCGGCGGTTTGCGCGTTCGGCGACAAAACATAAGCGCGCCGCGCCGTCACAAGGGCCCGCTTGTCGCCTTTTTGCTGATACAGCCACGCCAGATTGTTGAGCCCCACGGGGTCGTGCGGCTTCTTCGTCAGCAATTGCTCCAGAACGGCGATCGCCTTGTCGTAATCCTTCACCGCCAGGTAGACTTCCGACAGTTGCTGGATCGCGGCGATGTCGTCCGGCCGCTGGCCGGTCCAATCGACCAGGATCTTCACCGCGGCGTCCACCCTGCCGGACCGCAGGGTCGCCGTGACCAGCCGGGCGACCAGAAGCTGCGACGGCGCGGCCTGAAGTTCTTTCTGGTAGGCGTCCGCCGCGTCCGCCGGCCGGTTCGCGGCCATGTAAAGGTCGCCTTTCAGCGCCCGCAAATCGGCGAATTCGCGATCCTGATTCTGCAACCGGTCGGCCGACGCCAGCGCCGCCTCGATCCCGGTCGCCTTCAGGTCGATCATCGCGAGGTCCTGATAAAGCTGGAAATTCCGCGGATTCGCCGCGATCCCCGCCGTCAGCGTGCCGCGCGCCGCCTCGAACTCGCCGGCCTCGATCTGCAAAGCGACCAACTGCCGGCGCGCGCCGACGATCTTGGCGTCCTGTTTCAACAGTTCCACATAGGTGTCGCGCGCTTCTTTCTTGCGGCCCAGCGCCAGGTAGCTCGCCGCGCGCAGGCTGAAAATCTCAATCGCCGCGGACATTGGCGGCTTCTGCGCCAGCGCGAGGTCCAGCGCCTTCTGCGCCTTGCCGTCCCGGATATACAACTCGCCGAGATTGGCGAGCAGCGACGCCGCCCCGGGTGCCGCGGCGGAGGCCTTCTGAACCAGGTCCGTCGCCTCGGCGACACGCCCATTTTGCAGCTTGTAGAAGACCGCCATGGTCAGCGCGGGTTCCGCGTTCGGGGTCTTCGCCAGGATTTCCCCCAGCAGAACCTCCGCCTTGGGCTGATCGCCCCGCATGGCGACAATCCGCGCCAAATTGGTCTTCGCCGCCGCGAAATCCGGATATTTCTTCACCAGCGCCAGGAACGCGTCTTCCGCTTTGGGAAGATCCGTCTTCGCGAGATACAGCAACCCCTGGAGGTTTCCGGTCACCTCGGTATCGCCCTGCGCGGCCTTGATTTTGACCAGCACGTCGGCGGCGCGCTCCATATTGTCAATCAGCGTTGAATAGTTTCCAGGTCACAGCGCCCAAAAGTTTCCAGTTGGTCAGCCCGATTTCGTTTGTTTTTTGCGCTGCTTGAAGCGGAAGGAATCGTTCCCGGTTTCCAGGATGTCGCAGTGGTGGGTAATGCGGTCGA
>CANJJS010000035.1 GCA_947474705.1 Acetobacteraceae bacterium
CGTTACCTCGCCGAGTTCGAGTATCGCTTCAACCGGCGATACGATCTCGCCGCCATGGTGCCTCGCCTTTGCTGGGCCGCCGCGCGGACCCCGCCGATGCCATACAGGCTCCTGAAGTTAGCTGAGGTTTATGGGTAATCAGGAACTTTAATGAGGGGTTAATATCGAATTGGGCCCTGAAAATCGATCTTGTCCTGGCGCGACGTCAAGGAGCCATGAATCCCACGCAACCCCTTGCCAGCGTCGCCCGCCAGGTGCATTGCTGTCGCGCACAAAATCATACCAGACCGAACCGGACCGGCCGCGTTTGGCCCTTTCGTCCCCCCGGTTCCCAGATGCGTGAAGGAACGATCGGATGCGCCTCGCGGTGCTGAAGGAACGGCGTGTGCCCGAAGCCCGGGTCGCGGCGACACCTGACACAGTCAAACGCCTGATCGGTCTTGGCCTGACCGTTGCCGTTGAAACCGGAGCGGGCGCCCAGGCGTCGATTCCGGATGGGGAGTTCGTGGCGGCGGGGGCGGAGATCGCCGCCGATCCGGCCGCGGCTTTGGCGGGGGCGGGGATCGTCTTCGCGGTCCAGGCACCATTGCCTGAGGAACGTGTGCTGATTTCGCGCGGCGCGCTTCTTGTTTGCACCGCCGGTGCCTTTTCCGACCCCGAGCTTGTCCCGTCTTTGGCCGCCGCGGGCATCGACACCGCCGCGATGGAACTGCTGCCCCGCATCACCCGCGCGCAATCGATGGACGTGTTGTCGAGCCAGGCGAACCTCGCGGGCTATCGTTCCATTATCGAGGGCGCCTTCGCCTTCCAGCGCGGCTTTCCCATGATGATGACGGCCGCGGGCACGGTTCCCCCCGCTCGCGTTTTTGTCATTGGCGCGGGCGTCGCCGGTCTCCAGGCCATCGCCACGGCTCGCCGTCTGGGCGCGATCGTGTCCGCCACCGATGTCCGGCCCGCCGCCAAGGAAGAAATCAAATCCTTGGGCGCGACCTTCGTCGGCGTCGAGGACGAGGAAACCGCCGGCCAGACCGGCGCCTATGCCCGCGAGATGTCGGAAGCGTTTCGTAAGAAACAAGCCGATCTGATGGCCGCGACGGTCGCCAAGAACGACATGGTGATCTGCACCGCGCTGGTCATGGGCCGTAAGGCGCCGACCATCGTCACCAACGCCATGGTTGCCTCCATGAAGCCCGGCAGCGTGATCGTCGATCTCGCCTCCGACGCCGGCGGCAATTGCGAGGCCACGGTGCCCGGACAGAGCATCGATGTGAACGGTGTCACGGTTCTCGGCTACAACAACTGGCCCAGCCGGATCCCGGTGGCGGCGTCGGCGCTGTACGCGAAGAACCTGTTCACGTTCCTGAGCACCTTCTGGGACAAGGACGCGAAAGCGCCGAAGCTCCCGGAGACCGACGACATCGTCAAAGGCGTCATGCTCACAAGGGGGGGCGCGATCGTCCACCCGAGCTTCCTGCCCGCCAAGGCCGCCTGAGTACCGGAGACAATCCCCCCATGAATCCGACCCAGATCGCCGAAGAGGCGCGCCGGCTCGCCGAGCAGGCGAACACGCTCGCGGGACACGCGCAAAACATCGTCATGAAGGCGAACGAGGTGGCGCCCGCCGTGGAGCCCTTCATCTTCCTGCTGGCGATTTTCCTGATGGCCTGTTTCGTTGGCTACTACGTCGTGTGGAACGTCACGCCCGCGCTGCACTCGCCGTTGATGGCGGTGACGAACGCGATTTCCTCGGTGATCGTCGTGGGCGCGATGCTGGCGACGGGTCTTGGGAATTCGGCCTGGTCGAAAGCGTTCGGGTTCATCGCCGTGGTACTGGCGGCCGTGAATATCTTCGGCGGGTTCGTGGTGACGCAGCGCATGCTGTCGATGTTCAAAAGAAAACAATAGGCCGCGCCGATGTCAGCCAGTCTCACCTCGCTCGCTTATCTCGTCGCGTCTGTCCTGTTCGTGCTGGCGCTGCGCGGTCTTTCCTCGCCTGTCACGTCCCGGCAGGGCAATCGCTTCGGCATGATCGGCATGGGCATCGCCGGTGCCGCGACGCTGCTGCAACACGGCATGGGCTTCGGCGGGATCGGCCTGATCGCGCTTGGCCTGATCATCGGCGGCGCGGCCGGCACGATGCTGGCGTTGCGCATCCAGATGACCGCGTTGCCGCAACTCGTCGCCGCCTTCCACTCGCTGGTCGGTCTGGCCGCCGTGTTCGTGGCCGCCGCCGCGCTGAACGCGCCGGAAGCCTTCCGCATTGGTACGCGTGGCGCGATCCATACGCAGAGCCTCGTGGAAATGTCTTTGGGTCTGGGCATTGGCGCGATCACCTTCTCCGGCTCGCTGATCGCCTTCGCCAAGCTGCAAGGGATCATGAAGGGCGCGCCTTTGATCTTCAAAGGCCAACACTGGCTCAACCTGGGCCTCGCCATTCTGCTGGCGCTGCTGATCCTGATCTTCGTGCTGACGCACGGCAACCAGTTCCTGTTCTGGATGATCGCGCTGCTGGCGCTGGTCCTCGGCTTTCTCATCATCCTGCCGATCGGCGGCGCCGACATGCCGGTCGTGGTGTCGATGCTCAACTCTTATTCCGGTTGGGCCGCCGCGGGGATCGGGTTCACGATCCAAAATCTGGCGCTGATCATCACGGGCTCCCTGGTCGGCGCGTCCGGCGCGATCCTGTCGTACATCATGTGTAAAGGCATGAACCGCTCCATCTTCAACGTGCTGTTGGGCGGGTTCGGGACCGAGAGCGGCACCGCCGCCGCGGGCGGGCCGGTGGGCGACCGCACGGTGAAGAGCGGCAACGCCGACGACGCGGCCTTCATCATGAAAAACGCCTCCAAGGTCATCATCGTCCCCGGCTACGGCATGGCGGTGGCGCAGGCACAGCACGCGCTGCGCGAAATGGCGGACACGCTGAAAAAGGAAGGCGTCGAAGTCAAATACGCCATTCACCCCGTCGCCGGCCGCATGCCCGGCCACATGAACGTCCTGCTGGCCGAGGCCAACGTCCCCTACGACGAGGTTTTCGAACTGGAAGAGATCAACAACGAGTTCTCGACCGCTGACGTCGTCTATGTCATCGGCGCCAACGACGTGACGAACCCGGCGGCGAAAACCGACCCGTCGTCGGCCATTTACGGCATGCCGATCCTGGACGTGGAAAAGGCGGCGACGGTGCTGTTCGTGAAGCGGTCGATGGCCTCCGGGTATGCGGGCGTGGACAACGAGCTGTTCTTCCGGCCCAATACGATGATGCTGTTCGGCGACGCGAAGAAGATGACGGAAGAGATCGTGCAGGGGATGGCGCACTGAGGGCGCCGGTTCGCTGAGTGCCGGAGAGGCCCCCGGCAATCCCGGATCCCGCGCTGGACGGGACGCGCGTTCCCCCGGCGTTCGTTATTCCAATCGGCGCCACCGGTGACTCACGGCGGGCTATCCCACCCGTCATCGTCGGCGGGGGCGACGATACGTGACTTTAACGAAGTCAATGCTTTAAAGGCATGGATGGCTGCTGCGCCGCGGTGACCATGACGAGTAGGCAACGAGAGCACGGCGGCGGTCACTGTTTGCGCAGGTCGGTATTGTTATCCCCGCGGCACGCCCGCGGATGCCATCAACCCGCCATCCACCGGAATGAACGCCCCGTTCACGTAACTCGCCGCGGGCGAGACCAGGAAGGCCACGACAGCGGCGATTTCCTCGGGACGCGCATACCGTCCCGCGGGCACCCGGCCCTCTGTCGCCGCGCGATGCGCCGCGAAGGGGGCCATCATCTCCGTATCGACGAAGCCCGGCGCGACGTAATTCACCGTCACGCCACGTTTGGCGCTCTCGATGGCCAGGCCCTTCACATAGGCCAGAAGCGCCGCCTTGGTGGCGCCATAGGCGGTGTTGCCCTGGCTCGCGACCTGGCCGATCACGGAGCCCACGGCGACGATCCGGCCAGAGCGCGCCCGCAGCATCGGCCGCACCACGGCGCGCGCGATGCGGGTGAAGGCGAAGTAGTTCACCTGCATCGCCGCCTCGGCCTTGTCCTGGTCCATGGTCGCGGCCAGCGTGTCGTAGGTTGTGCCGCCCACCTGGACCAGCGCATCCCAGGCCAGTCCGTCCTCCAGCCCTTTGGCAAAGGTCTCGACGGCGGGTTTGTCGGCGAGGTCCAAGGGCAAGGCCACTCCCGGCAGATCGCCGGGCTCCGTGCGGTATGTGTAAGTGACCTCGAACCCGGCGGCGGCCAGGGCTGTCACGACCGCCGCGCCAATGCCGCGGCGTCCGCCAATGACCAGCGCGCGCGTCATTCCGGGGCCGCGCCCACGACGATGCAGACGTTCTGCCCGCCGAACCCAAAAGAATTCGAGATCGCGTGCGACACTTTCGCCGGCCGCGCCACGTTCGGAACGCAATCCACCGGCAGTGTGGGGTCGGGCGTTTCGTAGTTGATCGTTGGCGGCAACACGCCGTTCCGGATCGTATACAGCGTGAAGATCGCCTCGATGGCGCCCGCCGCCGTCAGCGTATGCCCGATCATCGACTTGTTAGACGACACCGGCAGCGACGCCACGCGGTCCCCGAACACGGCGGCGATTCCGACATATTCCATTTTGTCGTTTTCCGGCGTTCCGGTACCGTGCGCGTTGACGTAGCCGATCTGGTCCGGCGTCAGGCCCGAGTCGGCCAAAGCACGTTGCATGCAGGCGACGATCGGCTTGCCGTCGGGCGAGGACCTTGTGCGGTGGAACCCGTCCGCGGCCTCGCCGCAGCCTTCCAGAATGCCCAGAATCGTCGCGCCCCGGGCTCGCGCGTGCGCCAGGCTTTCCAGCACCAGCGCGCCGGCGCCTTCCGCCATCACGAACCCGTCGCGGTCCTTGCTGAAGGGCCGCGCGGCCGTGGGATCGTTGCGGGTCGACAGCGCCGACAGCAGGCTGAAACGAATGAGACTCTCGGGGTTGACGGAGGCATCGGTGCCCACGACCAGGGCCGCCTGGCACTCGCCGCGGCGAATGGCTTCGACGCCCAGTTGAATGGCGGTGCCGCCGGAGGCGCAGGCGGTGGAGGTGGCGATCGGCGAGCCTTTGGTGCCGAACCGCGCGGCCAGGGTCTCGCCGACGGAGCCGAACAGGAACCGGTCGTACCAGGCCGCGAAGTCGCCGTTCTCGCCCGCCCGGATCAGGTCGGTGTAAGACAGACCTTCGTTGACTCCGGCGGCGGCGGCGAGGGCGCGGCGGTGCGGCCACTCGATTTCCACGGGCGGCAGGGCCATGAACAAGGGTCCAGGGAAGTCGCCCGGCGTGCCTATGCCGGATTCGGCGAGGGCTTCCTCGGTCACCAGACCCGCGAGTTTTTCCGCCATCGCGGGCGCGGAACTGTCTTCCATATCCAGATAATCGATCGTGCCGGCGACGGTGGTGCGCATGCCAGCGATGGAAAACCGGGTAATTTCGTGAATGCCGGACACGCCCGCCGTCAGCGCCTTCCAGTTGGCCTCTTTGCCAAGGCCCAGAGAGGTCGCGATTCCGGTGCCGGTGATGGCGACGATCGGGCGTCCGAGGTGGTCGGTGTCGGTCATGGCCGGTCTCTCCTACGCCGCCTGGACCAGGGCGCTGGCCTCGCCGCGCCACATGCCCCAGGACGTGACGAGCAGACGGGACGGGGCGCCCGCGAAGGCCTGTTCGGCGGGGTCCAACGGCGGGAACAATTTGCCGCGTCCGATGCTCATGGCGGCGAGCGCGACGGCGGCGGGGAAAGAGGGTTCCAGCGAATGGCCGATCGCGGAGGCGACGGCGCGGACCGGCAGGCCCAACCCGTCGAGGAACTGTTTTTCGTCCGCCGTGGGACCGGTGGCGCCGCTGGCGGCGGAGATCGCGGCATCGGCCTTGCCGCCCAAGGCGGCGAACTGCGCGGCGGCGATGGCGGCCGACTGGCCGGGCCCGCGGCCGCAGCGATCGGTCAATACGCCCGAAATCTTCGCCTTCGCCGCGACGCCGCGTTTCGCCGCGTGCGCCCGGCTTTCGACCACCATGAAACAGCCGACGGACCCGGCGATGGCACCACCGCCATCCGCCTGCCGCGCCCAGACCGGCGCGTATTCGCCCCGGCGCATCATGTGACCCATGGCGAGATGCAGTAGCGAGTCCTCGCGTTGCGCGTTGTAGGACCCGCCCACGAGGCAGATGTCGCTCTGCCCCGCCTGGATACGGGCGCAGGCGATGCGCAGCGCGTCGGCGCCGGCGGCTTCCTCGCCCATGAAGGTGCGGGAGGAGCCGATGACTCCATGCACGATCGAGATATTGCCCGCCAGCAGGTTCGACAATTGCGCCAGGAACAGAGTGGGCCGGATGTCGGTGAGCAGATGCTCGTTCAGATAGCGTTCCGGATCTTCCGCCGTGGGCAGCGCCGCCAGGATGGCCGAGTCGGCGGCGTAATCCCGCTCGCCCCCGCCGGCGGCGACGATCATGTCCATGCGTTCCAGCAGCGCCGTGTCGCCCTTGGCCTTGGCCTCGTCGAGCGCGAGGCCCGCGGCGTAGACGCCGATCTGCTGCCAGGGCTCCATCTGCCGCTGGTCGCCGCGCTTCGGAATCTGCGCCGCAAGTGTCAGCGCTGTCATTGGGTGAACGGCGTAAGGGGCGAACTTCGCGGAATCCACCACGGGCGCGAACGCGTCGAGCGCCGCCATATGGGCGTCCTCGCCCTGGCCAAGGCAGGAGATCAGCCCGATGCCGGTGATCAGCGCGTCGCGGTCAGGAGACATGCAGATACTCCTCGGGGAACCCGATCTCGCGGGATTTCTGGGTCATGGCGGCGAGAATCGTCTCGTTCGGAAAGGGCCCGACGGCATAGCGTATCTCGGCCGAGGCGGCGGTCTTGCCGCCGGTGGTCAGCACCGCCTGGATCACCGCGAAACCGGAGCCGTCGTGGGTCAGCGTCGCCGTGCCCTCCAGCGTCTCGCCGGGTTCGACGAAGCGGCGCATCTTGGCGCTCTCGACCCGGGTCAGAAACGGCATCGACGCGAATCGGCGGCGCGCCAGAATGACCCAGCCGCCGGTCTGCGCCATCGTCTCGATCATCAAAGCGCCGGGCAACCGCCGGTAGCCCGGGAAATGCCCGTCGAAAATCGGGCTTTCCACGGGAACCTGACAATGCGCGCGGATCGTCCCGGCATCGGGATCGATCTCCACGATCCGGTCGATCATCTGGAAATATTCGAGGATCATCGCGTTATCGGACCCTCATGCGCGAGGCGTCGGTCAGGATTTGGCCGCGACCAGCTTGTCGATATGGGCGCAAAGATTGCCCAGTACAAAGTATTCCTCGGTCGGAACCTTGCCGTCGTTGACGTCCTGGGTCCACTGCTCCAACGGCATCTTAATGCCGAAGGCCTTGTCCACCGCGAAGGCGATGTCGAGAAAATCCAGGCTATCGATGCCGAGATCGTTGATCGCGTGACTCTCCGGCGTGATCTGATCACGCTCGATATCGCAGGTGTCCGCGATGATATCGGCAACAGCTTCGAACGTGGACGCCATTCGTCAACCCCTTGTCGGCATGGGCGGGGGTTAACATCCGATGACACGTGCCGCAAGTGCGGGAACGAACACCGGGGCTTTGCCCCGGACCCCATGAAGGGCTTTGCCCTTCGAACCCGCCCCAATGGGCCTTTGGGGCTCGCCCTTGGAACCCCGGTATTGGTGCCCCGTGGATGGGGGGATGTCATGACCGATCTGGTCATGACATCCCCCCATCCACGGGGCACCAATCGATCGCGGTCCAGGGGACGTTCCCCTGGTGGGGTTTGAAGGGGCAAAGCCCCTCATGGGGTCTGGGGCAAAGCCCCAGCGCCGGCCTGGTCCGGCACCATCACCAGAACCGCCGCCTGTGCCGCGATGCCTTCGCCCCGCCCGGTGAAGCCGAGCTTCTCGGTGGTCGTCGCCTTGACCGAGATACGGCCGGTATCCACCCCCAGGATCGCCGCGAGCCGGTCTCGCATCGCTTGCGCGTGCGGCGCGATTTTCGGGCGTTCGCAGATCAGGGTCACATCGGCGTTGATCAGGCGCCCGCCGCGCGCGCCGATTCGCTCGGCGGCATGCGCCAGGAACCGGGCGCTGTCGGCGTTTTTCCACGCCGATTCGCTTGGCGGAAAATGCCGGCCGATATCGCCCTCCGCCAGCGCCCCGTAAATCGCGTCGCACAACGCGTGGATCCCAACATCGGCGTCGGAATGCCCGGCCAGCCCTCGGTCGTGCGGCACCGCGACTCCGCACAACACCATCGGCCGGTTATCGGCGAAAACATGAACGTCGAAACCGGTCCCGACCCGGGGAACCATCATGGCGCTCATCGCGGCCTCCAACCGGGCGAGGTCGTCCGGGTATGTGAGTTTGATATTCGACTCGGAGCCCGGCACGATCGCCACAGCCTGGCCCAACGCCTCCAGCAGCGAGGCATCGTCGGTCGCGCCGGTTATGCCCGCCCGGTGGGCGTCCATCAGTGCCGCGAACCGGAACGCCTGGGGGGTTTGCGCGCGGAACAATCCGTCGCGCGGCACGGTTTCCAGAATCTGGCCGTCCGCCACCCGCTTCAACGTATCCGCCACCGGCGCCGCCGGAACTGCGCCTGGCCGGTCCGCCAGCGCCGCGAGCAAGGCCGGCACCGTCCCCTCCGGGATCAGCGGCCGCGCGGCGTCGTGGACCAAAACGAACGCGGGCCGGTGACCGGCGAGCGCCTCCAGCCCCGCCCGCACGCTGTCCTGCCGCGTGGCGCCTCCCGGCACGGTGGGAAGGTGGTCCAGACCCGCCAGCGCCGCGTCGATCGCGGCGGCGTCCCCCACCGGCTGCAATCGCGCCCCGGCGGCGATCAACGCCCGCGCGGCGTGGCGCATGACGGGTTGTCCCAGCAGGGTCAGAAATTGCTTCGGCGTTTCGGCGCCGAAGCGGGAGCCGGTGCCGGCGGCGACAAGGATGGCGGCGAGTTTCATGCGGAAGAGGTGACGCGGATGCGCGGCCCGGTCAATCGGCGCGTTCGTCCGCGCGCGCCGCCTCAGCTCACCCGCTCGTCCGAACTCACCCCTAGCTGCTTCAACTTCCGGTGCAACGCGCTCCGTTCCATCCCCACGAACTGCGCGGTGCGCGAGATATTGCCGCCGAACCGCAGAAGCTGCGATTGCAAATATTGCGTTTCGAACAAATCCCTCGCCTCCCGTAAGGGCAGCGACATGATGTCCGCCCCCGGATCGATGCTCAGCACCCGCGGCGCCCCCGCCCCGATCTCTGGCGGTAACATCTCCGCGCGGATCGCGTCCGACGCGCCGCCTGGCGCCATTATGAGAAGCCAGTCCATCAAATTGCGCAACTGCCGCACATTGCCCGGCCAGTCGTAGGCCTGTAACGCCGCCAGCGTGTCCGGCGACAATTCCCGCGCCGGCATGCCCGAAACCTCGGCCGAACGGCCAATGAAATGCCGCGCCAGGTCCGGGACATCCTCCCGCCGTTCCTTCAGGGACGGCAGTTTCACCGGCACGACGGCGAGCCGGTAATACAGGTCCTCGCGAAACCGCCCGTTGCCGATTTCCGCCTGCAGGTCCCGGTTGGTGGTCGCGATCACGCGGACATCCACCTTCACGCGCTGCGACCCGCCCACACGCTCGAAACTCTGATCCTGCAACGCGCGCACGATCTTGCCCTGGGTTTCCAGCGGCATGTCCGCCACCTCGTCCAGCAACAACGTCCCGCCATGCGCGCGCTCAAGTACACCGGCCCGGCGAGGATGGGCGGTGGAATCCGCGCCCGCCTCGACCCCGAACAATTCTTCCTCGAACCGGGCCGGCGCGGCGGTGGCGCAGTTCATCACGACGAAAGGCCCGTCGGCGCGGCGGGACCGGCCATGGATCATGCGCGCCACGACTTCCTTGCCAGATCCCGCCGGACCGGAGATCAGCACGCGAGACCCCGTCGGCGCGACCTTGTCCACCTGGCCACGGATTTGCGTCATCAACGCGGATTCGCCGATCAACCCGGCCTCGGGACCGGCGCGCAGACGCAATTCGGCGTTTTCCCGAGACAAGGCGGCGGCTTCCAGCGCCCGGCGGACAATCAGCAACAGCCGGTCGGACTGGAACGGTTTCTCCAGGAAGTCGTAAGCGCCGTGCTGGATCGCGCCGACCGCCATTTCGATCGTGCCGTGACCGGAGATCATGACGACGGGGACCGTGGGCTCCTCGCCATGAATGGCTTCCAGCAATTCGATCCCGTCCAGCGTGGACCCTTGCAGCCAGACATCCAGCACGACCAGCGAGGGCCGCCGTGCCCGGAACATCGCCAGCGCGGTGTCGGACTCGCCGGCGGCGCGGGTTTCGTAGCCTTCGTCCGCCAGAATGCCGTCGATCAGCATGCGGATATCGGGTTCGTCGTCGACGATCAGGATGTCATGCGCCATGCGAGGCTCCCACGGCGGGCACGGGTGCCGCCACCCCGGCCATGGGCAGGATCAACGCCGCGACCGTGCCAGGCCCCGCCGGCCGGTCTTCGAGGGTCACGTGACCGCCGTGGTCCTCCATGATCTTCTTCACGATCGCGAGTCCCAAGCCGGTTCCCTTCGGTTTGTGGGTCACATAGGGCTCCATCAGCCGTCCCCGATCTTCGCGCGGCAATCCGATTCCGTCGTCCGTCACGCGTACCGATACCAGACCGTCCGAGTCGGCGACGGATACCTCGATCGCGCCGGCCCCTTCGCGCATGCCCACCGCGTCGGCGGCGTTGCGCAGCAGGTTGGTCAAGGCCTGACGCATCATGCGCCGGTCGCACGGCACCACCGGGCCACGCGGGGGAATGTCGCTGGTCCAGACGATTCCCGGAAGCGCTGTTTTTTGCAGGATCAGGGTTTCGCGGGCGATCTGGCCGATGTCCTCGGGTTTGATCACGGGCTGGGGCATGCGGGCGAAGGCGGAGAACTCATCGACCATGCGCCCGATGTCGCCGACATGGCGGATGATGGTATCGGCGCACATGCTGAACGTCTCGGGGTCGGATGTGATTTCCTTGGCAAAGCGCCGTTTCAGGCGTTCGGCGGCCAACTGAATGGGGGTCAGCGGGTTCTTGATTTCGTGGGCGATGCGGCGGGCGACGTCAGCCCAGGCGGCTTTGCGCTGAGCGAGTTGGAGTTCGGTGATGTCGTCGAAGGTGACGATGAAGCCGTTAACGCGCCCGGAGGTCATCTCGGCGCCGATGCGGACCAGCAGCGTGCGGGGTTTGCTGGCCGGACCGATGCGGATTTCCTCGGTGCGCGGGCGCTCCGGCGCGGCGCGGGCGGCTTGCGCCAGGCTCGCGAATTCAGGGACGGCGTCTTCCAGGTCCCGGCCGATCGCCCCCAACAGATCGACCGCCAGAAGCTCCGTCGCGGTGCGGTTGGGCAGTTCGATTCGGCCGCGCGAATCGAGGCCGATCACGCCCGCCGAGACACCGGCGAGCACGGTTTCGGTGAAACGCCGCCGCCCGTCGATCTGGCTGTAGGCTTCCATCAGTTCCGACCGTTGCGCGGCCAGCTGACCCGTCATCCGGTTGAACGCCCGCGACAGGCCCGCCAGTTCGTCCCGTGTGCGGCCTTCCGTCACGCGCACGCCGAGATCGCCGCCCCTCACCCGTTCCGCGGCGTTGATCAGCGCGCCGATGGGCCGGGCGATCTGGTTGGCCATCACCAGCCCAATCAGCGCCGCCGACAGCAGCACCAGCAGCGCGACGACGGCGAAGATCCAGGCGAAGGCGATTTGCAGCCAGGACCGGTTTTCGTCGAGCCGCTGATACTCCACCACCGCCTGCTCGGTCCGGGCCATATAGCCGAGAATGCGGGGGTCGACGGGACGGCCGATCATCAGCAGCAGCGGTGGGGTGGCGTTCAACCGCGCCACGGCGCGCACCCGCGTGCCATCGCCGCCATTCATGACCTGGACGTCGCCATCCAGCGCCTGGCGAGCGACGTTGGGCGGCGGCGGATCGACGCCAAAGCCGACGAACAACCCCGCGGCGGCGAGAATCTGGCCCGTGTTGGGCTCGAAAATCACCGCTTCCGTCAGCCCGCGCAGGGTCGTCTGGTTGTCGAGGACACTGGCGAAGACCCGGGGATCGGCCGCCAGATATTGCCCGGCGCCGATCAGATCGTTGGCCATCTCCAGCGCGTCGGAGCGGATGGTGTTGCGATGTTCCTCCAGATACCCGCGGGAGACCTGCAACGACTCGTTCAGCGCGGCGCGCACCGGCTCGTTGAACCAGGCCTGGATGCCGAAATGGAAGAAGGCGGCGGCGAAGCAGGCGACCAGGATCGTCGGCGCGACGGCGACGCCGCTGAACAGCAGCACCAGCCGGACATGCAATTGGGAACCCGCCGAGCCGCGGCGGCGCTCCACCCAGACCCGGGTCAGCCGGCCCGCCAGCACCGCCCCCAGCAACAGCAGCGCCGAGACGTTGGCGAGCACCAGGGCGATGCCGATTCCGGGCGTGAGACCGAGCGGCGAGCCCCTGGCCAGGATCGCGAAGGTGCCCAGCCCCACGCACAGCGCCAGCGCGGCCAGAACGAAGGTCATGGTCTTGCCGACAAGAATCCGGCCGGCGCGCGACAGCCACGCGGCGCCGATGCCCGGCGCGAAAGGCGGCGTGGCGGCGGATTCGGCGGCGAGGGCGCTCTTGGGGGAGAAAATGTTCATGGCGGCGCCCAGACCGGATCGCGGCGTGGACAGCGCGCGAAGATGGCCGCGGCCGGGGCGCGCCAGACCATCGCGAAAAAGGAACGGTCCGGCGATTTGCTTAATGTCGCGCGCCGCCTGAAGAGCCCGGCGCTGTGAGGCCCGGCGCGTGGCCCCGGTGCCTCGGCCCAGGTCACATCGCGCCCCGGATAACCGGAATCTCCAGATCCCGGATCTTCTTCCGCAGCGTATTGCGATTCAGGCCCAGCATCGCGGCGGCCTTGATCTGATTGCCTCTTGTCGCGGCCAAAGTCAGGCGGATCAAAGGCCGTTCGACCTCGGCGATGATCTTGTCGTAGACGTCGGTGACCGCCATCCCGTCGTCGTGGGCCGCCAGAAACTCCTTGATGTGGCGTTCCACCGCCCGCGACAGCGTCTCCGGCTCCCCGCCCGGACGCGCGCCCGGCCCTTGCGCCTGAACCGGCGGCGGCGCGGCTTCCGACAGCTCGGCGTCGACGATGTCCCCGGTGATGGTTTCCTCGGGACACAACGCCGCCAAACGGCGCATCAGATTTTCCAGTTCGCGGACATTGCCCGGCCAGGGATGCGACCGCAGCCGGTCCACCGCGGTCTGATCGAGCGTCTTCATCGGCAGCCCGTCCTGGCGGGCGCGGTCGAGGAAATGACGCGCCAGAAGCGGAATATCCTCGGCCCGTTCGCGCAGCGGCGGCAGGCGGATGGGCACGACGTTCAGACGGTAGAACAGATCCTCCCGGAACTGACCGAGGCGAATCGCGTTGCGAAGGTCGCGGTGGGTGGCGGCGATGATGCGGACATTGGCCTTGATCGGCTGGCGGCCGCCGACGGAGGTGAATTCGCCCTCCTGCAACACCCGCAACAGCCGCGTTTGCGCTTCTGGCGGCATGTCGCCGATCTCGTCCAGGAACAACGTCCCGCCATTCGCCTGTTCGAACCGGCCCTGGGTTCGGTTCGTCGCCCCGGTGAAGGCCCCGCGTTCATGCCCGAACAACTCGCTTTCGATCAGTTCGCGCGGAATCGCGGCCATGTTCACGGCGACGAAAGGACCAGCGCGGCGCTTGCCATAGTCGTGCAGCGCGCGGGCGATCAGCTCCTTGCCAGTGCCGGACTCGCCGTTGACCATCACCGTCAGATCGGCGGTCGTGAGCCGGGCGATGGTCCGGTAAATCTCCTGCATCGACGCGCTGCGCCCGATCAGCGGCAGGCGTTCCTCGGAGTCGCGGGCCTCCGGAACGATGGCGGCGTGTTCGGCCGGCACGGCCAAAGCGCGGCCGACGACGGAGATCAACTCGCCCAGGTCGAAGGGCTTCGGCAAATATTCGAACGCGCCCCGCTGCGCCGCTTTCACGGCCGTCATCAGCGTCGATTGCGCGCTCATGACGATCACCCGCAGATCGGGACGGATGCGCTTGATGCGCGGGATCAGGTCAAGGCCGTTTTCGTCGGGCATCACGACATCGGTGATGACCAGATCGCCTTCCCCGTCCTCGACCCAGCGCCACAAGGTGGCCGCGTTGCCCGTGCTGCGGACCTGATACCCCGCGCGGCCCAGTGCCTGTGTGAGAACGGTGCGGATGGAACGGTCGTCGTCGGCGATCAGGACCGTGGGGGGCGTCATCAATCGGTGTCCTTTTCGGAAACGACCGGCAAATGCAGGCGGAATTCGGTGCGGCCGGGCCGCGAATCGACCTCTATCAGGCCACCGTGATCGCCGACGATCTTGGCCACCAGCGACAACCCCAGACCGCTGCCGGAGGCCTTGGATGTCACGAACGGTTCGAACAAATGCGGCCTTATGTCCTCGGGAATGCCGGGGCCGTTGTCGCGCACGGAGATATACAGCGGCAGATCGACGCGTTCCTTCGTGCCGGGCACGGCGATCCGCATGCCATGCTGGAACCCGGTGCCGAGGACGATTTCCGGATGGGCCACACCGGCCGACAAGGCCGCCTCCGCCGCGTTTTTCACCAGGTTCAGAATCACCTGCACCAGTTGATCCCGATTGCCCCAGACCGGTGGCAGCGAGGGATCGTAATTCTCCTGAAACCGCACTGCCTCCGCGAATCCGGACTGCGCGAGGCGGCGGACATGTTCCAGCACCCGATGCACGTTCACCGCGGTGCGCTCGATCGGTTTTTCCGAAAACGCCTCCATCCGGTCGACCAAAGCGCGGATACGATCGGCCTCGTCGCGAATCAAAACCGTCAGCTCGCGATCCGCTTCGTCGACGCTCGCCTCCAGCAACTGAGCCGCGCCGCGGATCCCCGACAGCGGGTTTTTGACCTCGTGTGCCAGAATCGCCGCCATTCCGGTCACGCTGCGCGCGGCCCCCCGGAACGCGAGTTGCCGGTCCAGCGAGCGGGCGGCGGAAGCGTCCTGCAAGACCAGAACGACGGCGCCAGGTTCCTCTGGCAGCGCGGAGCCCTGCACCGTGATGCCCTGCTTTTGCAGCCGGGGGCTTTCCAGCGTCAGGTCGTGATTGGCCACCGAGCCTTCCGTGCGGCGCACCTGATCGATCAGCAAATACAATGGATTATCGGATGGAATCAGGTCGTTCAGGCGCAACAGCGACAGGCTGGAAGCGGAGATGCCCAGAAATTGCTCGGCCGCGTGATTGACCTGGCGGAAACGGTTTTCGGCGTCCAGTACCACCACCGGGACCGGCAGCGCGCTGAGAATGGCGGCGCTGTCGATGGCTTTCGGCCCCCGTCCGGGAAGCAGGCCGACCGCGCGGGAGAGAACGGAACTCATGCGGCTTCCATGATCGCGTTGTCCAAATCGGGATCGCTCGCCCCGGCGGCGCGGCACGCGCCGGATGCGATCAAAGGGTCGTAAAATTCGTCCAGCGCGGCGAAGACCAGGTCCGCGTCGGGCAGGCGGTTCATGCGCGCGCGGAACTCGGCCGAGCCCGGCAGGCCCTTGGAATACCAGGACAAATGCTTGCGGGCGAGGCGCACGCCGGCGTTCCGGCCGAACTGGTCCAGCATGGCGTGGTAGTGCGCGAGGACGATGGCTTTCTGGTCGGCCAGGTCCGGATCCGGGATTTTCGCGCCGGTGGTCAACCAGGCCGCGACCTGCGCCAAAAACCAGGGACGGCCATAGCAGCCGCGCCCAATCATCACGCCGTCGGCGCCTGACAGACGCAACGCGGTGGCGGCGTCCTCCTCCGTCAGAATATCGCCATTAACGATGACGGGAAGGTCGATTGCCTGTTTGACCCTGGCGACGAAGGCCCAGTCGGCCGTGCCCGTGTAAAACTGCTGCCGGGTTCGGCCGTGCACCGTCACCATGCGAATCCCCGCGTCCTGCGCGATTCGCGCCAGTCTGGGCGCGTTGAGGCTCTGATGGTCCCAACCCATGCGCATCTTCAGCGTGACCGGGACCGAGACCGCTTTCACCGTGGCTTCCAATATCGCGGCGGCTCCGATTTCGTCGCGCATCAGCGCGGAGCCGGCCATTTGGCCCACCGCGACTTTCTTTACCGGGCAGCCGAAATTGATATCGATCAGATCGGCGCCCTTATCGGCGGCGATTCGCGCCGCCTCCGCCATCGCCACGGGGTCGCATCCCGCCAGTTGCACCGCCGAGACCCCTCCGGCGCCGTCCACCTGGGCCATCGACAAGGTTTTTTGATTTTCGCGAATCATCGCCCAGGAGGCAATCATTTCCGAGACGACCATGCCGGCGCCAAGAGATTTGGCGATGCGGCGGAAGGGAAGGTCGGTGACACCCGACATCGGCGCGAGAATGACCGGTATGTCGATTCGAACCCCGCCGCCGAGATCGACGGAAGAGAGTGCAGGAAGACTGTTTTGTAAACTTATGTTGCCCATGATTTGGGCAGTTTACCGCGTGCCGCGTTGGCGCGCAACCATGCGGCGGCTGGCGGCCAGAGCGAGCTGGCGGAGGGATGAAAGTCTTGGGGCTCCGTCCCAGACCCGTGGGGGGGGGCATGCCCCATGGGCGCGAACATATCGGCGCCGACCATGCCATGCCGTCATAGCCCGGCCTACCGGAAACCGCGGGTTCGCGTCTTCCGGGCACGGTTTACGGCGAAATGTGCCCGGACGGCGTCGGTCTCGCGCGCCCGGGGCTCTTGACGGCTTGTTCAACAGTAATCGAATCGATCGACCGCGTTGAACAAACCCTGAGTGCTTGCCTGAGACGGCAACTTCCCCCGGCGCGTCGAGGCATGTATTTGTCGGCGTTGTCTTATATGGAAGGGTCGAACGCCTCGAGCGCGATATCCACCGGCACCTGCTCCATCGCCCGCGCCGGGTGGTCGGGGGTATCCGTTCGCATCACCCGCGCAGGCACGCCCGCCACCGTCGAATGCGCCGGCACGGCCCGCAGCACGACGGACCCCGCCGCCACACGTGCGTTTTCGCCCACGGTAATGTTCCCGAGAATCTTCGCGCCCGCGCCGATCATCACGCCGCTGGCGATCTTCGGATGCCGGTCCCCGGCGATCTTGCCGGACCCGCCCAGCGTGACCGCGTGCAGCAGAGAAACATCGTCGCCGACGGAGGCGGTTTCGCCCACCACCAGCCCCGTCGCGTGATCCAGGAAAATTCCTTTGCCGAACCGCGCCGCCGGATGGATGTCGGTTTGAAACACCTCCGACGACCGGCTTTGCAGATAAAGGGCGAAATCCCGCTCGCCCGCCCTCCACAGCCAGTGGCTGAGCCGGTGCGCCTGGATCGCGTGAAATCCCTTGAAATACAGGAATGGCTCGATGAACCGCGCACAGGCCGGATCGCGTTCGTGTACGGCCGCGATATCGGCGCGCATCGCCATCGCGATGTCCGGATCGGCGGCCGCGGCGCGATGGAACCCATCGACGATCAACGGCAGCGCAACGGTTCCGTTTTGCAGACGGGCGCCGATGCGGTGAAACAACGCGGCCTCGAAGCCCGGCTGGTTCAAGATCGATTCGAGAAACAGCGGTGCCAGTCTGGGCGCGTTCTGGATCGCCTCTTCGGCTTCCCGCCGCAGCCGTTCCCACAGCAAATCCGCCACATTTCGATCGTCCCGTCCTTCCTGGGCCGGTGCCGACTGGTGTCCGAGATACGTGACCGACATGTCGCGACTTCCATCCATTGGGGTAGGCGTCTCCACACCGCGCGCGCGGTGTGGCCTTTCATATAATGCACCGGACCGCGCGTCCAATCGGGTTGCCCGGTTGGGGAACGCGGCCGGGTGGCGGCGCGGTCAGTCCCGCCAGAACGGTTTGTTCAGTTCGAACGCCAGCGCCGTCCGGTTCAACCCCGCGTCGCGCAAATCCCGCTCGTCCATGCACGCGAAGGCGACGCGGTCGCGATGACGGCGGCGAGCGGTCTGGATCAGCCGGCCCAAACGCCCAAATAAATGAGTATTCCTCATCTTTACCTCTGCTCCTGCTGGTTCCCGGATGGCCCTGACGGCCTCGGCATGTCCATTGTATCGGGCAGTCTGTTGGGCTTGCGCAAACGACCATTTGTCCTGGAGCAGATGCCAAAAATTCATGTATAGGCTGGGCATGCCCAGCCCCATGCCATCTCTGGACGGACTTCAGGTGTTCGAAGCCGCCGCCCGCCATCTCAGCTTTACCCGCGCCGCGGCGGAGCTGAACGTCACCCAGACCGCCGTCAGCCATCGCATTCGCCGGCTGGAGGAACAGCTCGACCAGCGCTTGTTCCTCCGCCGCAACCGGGGGCTGGTTCTGACACCGGCGGCCCAGACCTATCTGACCGCGGTCTCGGCGGCGTTTCAGGACCTGCGCCTGGCCACCGAACGCCTGACACGCGGGGCGAAAGCGCAGGTGCTCACGGTCAGCACCACGGCGTCGGTGGCGGCGAAATGGCTGGTGCCGCGCTTGTCGGCGTTCACCGAGACCTGGCCGGATATCGAGGTCCGGATCTCCACCAGCACGAAACTCACCGATTTCCGCCGGGACGACATCGACCTCGTCATCCGTTATGGCCGCGGCGCCTGGCCCGGCCTGCGCGCCGACTGGCTGATGGCGGAGGAGATCTTCCCGGTCTGCGCGCCGTCGCTCGCGCGGGGGGCGGGCGGTCTGAAACGGCCCGAGGATCTCGCGCATGTCACGTTGTTGCATGTCGGGGCGGCGTTGGACGAATGGCAACTCTGGCTGACGGCGGCCGGGTTGCCGGTCGACCTCGCCGCGCGCCGCGGTATGCGGTTCGACGACCGAATGTTGGCCACGCAGGCGGCGATCGATGGTTTGGGTGTGGCGATGGGGCACACCCCGGTGGTGGCGGCCGATCTCGCGGCGGGCCGGCTGGTGGTGCCCTTCGATGCGTTCCAGTTGCCCGCCGAGGCTGGGTATTACGTCGTGTCGCCGCCCGAGACCGCGGGAACGCCGAAAATCGCGGCGTTTCGGGACTGGCTGTTGGGCGTCGCCAAAAAAGAAGATGCGGCGATTGGGACAGCTTCGGCCTCCGGCCGCGAGGGCGCGGCGGGTTTTTGATATCGCCCAGGAACTGGCGTGGAGTATGTTTCGACCCACGGACAATGAATCGGGAAAAGCCGATGCGGATCGAGTGGACGGATATCGCGGCGGGACGCGTCGACACCGCCGCCGGCACGGTGGTCGAAGTGACCGGCTTCCCCGTCGCCGCCGCCGCGGATCGCCGCGCCGCGTGTTTCTTGTTGGTGCCGGAAAACCCGTGCTGTCCGGGCCATGTGCCGGCCGGCGCCCTCGCGGCGGTGGAGGTGTTCGCCGATTCACCGGTGCCGGTCCGCATGGGCGCGCTGCGCCTGACCGGCGAATGGCATGTGGGGTCTGACGAGACCGGCGCGTGGCGCTATTGTTTGCGCGGTGCCCGGACGCTCGATCCGCCGGGTTGGTCCGGGATTGGCCGCCGTGGCCTGATCGCCGGCGGCCCGTTGATGTGCCTTGGCGCGTCAGCCTGCGACCCCGGGGATCCGAAACGCGCGGCGGCGGCGCGCGCGGCAATCGAGGCGGGCGTGACGGTCGATATCCATTCCCATGCTGGCGGCATCGCCAGCGACGACCGCCTCGCGCTCGGTACCGGGTTTTCTCCGATCGCCGCGCCGATGCGCGCGGGCGGGATGGGGGCGGTCTGTCTCGCCATGGTGGCCGATGGCGGCACGATCCGCACCACCCCCGATGGCCGTATCCGTCCCTTCCGAGACCCCGCGCCTGGCGAGTTGCGCGACCGGGGGGCACGGAAATTCGACGCCATCCTGCGTCTTGTCCGGAACGAAGGCCTTCGCGTCATCGCCACCGCGGCCGATCTTCGCGCCACCCGGCCCGGCTCGCCCGGGGTCATCGTCGCCTCGGAAGGCGCCGATTTTCTCGAGGGCCGCATCGACGCGCTCGACGAGGCATGGCGCCGCTGGACGCTTCGCCATCTACAACTCACACATTACCGGGTTAATCCGCTTGGCGACATCCAGACCGAGGCACCGGTTCATGGCGGGCTGACCGATTTCGGCGCCGCGGTCATTCGCCGCTGCGACACGTTGGGGATCGTGGTGGATGTCGCCCATGGAACGACGGAACTGGTCCGGCGCGCGGCCGCGGTCACGTCCAAACCGCTGGTCCTGTCGCACACCTCGCTGTCGGAGCGGCCGGGCCCATTCAGCCGGCTGATTTCGCCGGCGCACGCGAAGCTGGTGGCGGACACCGGCGGCGTAATCGGCATCTGGCCGCCGGCCGGCATTTTTCCATCCATGGCGGCGTTTGCCATGGGGATCGCGCGCATGGCCCGGGTCGTGGGGGTCGATCACGTCGCTCTTGGCAGCGACATACGCGGCCTCACGGGCGGGAGCGTGTTCCCCGACTACGACCGTCTGCCGGCACTGGCCGAGGCTCTGTTGGATGCCGGGTTTTCGCCCGACGACACGGCGAAAGTACTGGGCGGAAATTACGCGCGGGTCTTCGCGGCGAGCGTCTGAACGCCGCCCGGATCGCCACATGTGCCCTTCCGGCGCGATCCTCGCGCGCGGTAACATTGGCCCTCTCCCGTTCCTCCATCGGAAGGTGCTCCCGCGATGAAGCTCTACATCACCCCAGGTTCGCCCTATGCCCGCATCGCCCGGATCGTCGTTCTGGAAAAGCACCTCGAAAACCGTGTCGAGATCGTCGAGGCCCTGACCCGCTCCGACGATAGTCCGTATTACAAGATCGTCCCCTCTGGCCGCGTGCCGGCGCTGACGCGCGACGACGGTCCGGTGTTGGAGGAATCCGCGGTCGTCTGCCGCTATCTCGACCATTTGGACGGCGCGCCGATGTTCGCGCTTCCCGGCGGCGAGGCGATGTGGGAGCCGTTGCGGCTTGGCGCCCAGGCGACGAGTTTGCTGGATGGGCTGTCGGTTTGGCTGCGGGAAACCCGCCGTCCCATGGGCGAACAATCCCCCACGACGCTACGTCACGAAGCCGCCCGCGCCGAACGGTTGGTCGCGTGGTGGGAAACGGAGATCGGCCATCCGTGGATGCAAGGTCCGCTCAACTTCGCGCAACTCGTTCTGGTGTGCGCGTTGGGTTTGGAAGCCAGGAATCCCGGCTTTCGGTGGCGCACAGGCCATCCCCATCTGACCGCCTGGTTCGATCGGCTGGCGGCGCGGCCCTCGATCGCGGCGACCGTGCCCAAAGAGGGGCATTGACCACGGATTCACGCGAAAGTGTGATCTGGGCCGCTGGTCCCTGGCGATCCGCCACGGTATACCGAGACATGGTTCGACTACGATCCTGTTTTTCTCCCGCGCGGCGGGCCCTGGCCGGGATCGCCTTTGGGCTGACTTCGATGTGCGCGACATTCGCACGGGCGGACCCTCCGGGGATCGCCCTGGTGATTGGCAATGCCGCGTATACCGCGCTACCGCCGCTGCCCGCCTGCGCGCGCTCCGCCGCCGGGGTCGCCACGGCGTTGCGAAATCTTGGCTTTGAGGTAACGGAACGGATCGACGCGCCGGCCGCGACGATCGTCGAGGGGCTGAACGACCTGGCCCGGAAACTCGACGCGAAGCACCCGCCCGCGGTTCTTTATGCCTGCGGGTACGTCGCCGGATCGAGCGAACGGGCGTATTTGTTGCCGGTGATGGCGAATATCCAGCGTCCGGCGGATGTGCCGGAGCAAGGGATCGTCGCGAAACGTCTGTTGGACGCGGTGGCGAGGGGAGGCAATACCGCCGCCGTGTTCGCGTTCGATGCGATCGCCCGTCCCGGAGATAGCGATCCACCCGGCCTGGAAAGCCTGGTGCCAACGAAGGTCACGCCCGGCCTCGCGATTGTCGCCGCTCGTTCGCCCCCGCCCTCCCAGCCGGAAACCGCGTTTGGCGCCGCGCTGACGAAAATCCTGGCCGATCCGGTGGTGCGCAGCGATGGGCTGGTGACAAACCTCGACGACGTCCTGTTCGGCGCCGAGGCGTCGCTGGAAATCAAGCGTCTGCCATCATGGCCGGGTTATGTCGCCGGGGCGCCGAAGCCCGTGCCCAATGCGGGCCCGGCCGTCCCTCGTCCGATCGCGTTGCCGGACGAGAACCGCATGACCGACCAGAACCGGCGCGACGTCCAGGCGGCGTTGTCGCGCCTGGGCCTTTACAGCGGACCGATCACCGGCCGTTTCGACGATGCCACACGCTCCGCCATCAACGTCTACCAAATCAAAATGGGCGTGCCGATGACCGGCCGGCTCACCGGTTCGCAGGCGACGCAACTCGTCGCCGGCGACCGCTGAGTCCGGGCCGCGTTGCGCCAGGCCTACCGATCGCCGGACATGCCATGCGACCGCCAGATCTCGCCGCAATCCTCGTCCTCGCGGGACGACGCGAAATTCGACCGGCTCAGACCCGAAACGTTCTGGAAGGTGATTCGGGTATGATCCGATAGCGAAATCGTCACACCGCCGCCCGAGCGGACCTGACCGGCCAGGGCCTGCATCGCCTCGTGTTCGCTGTACCCCACGAGATCGATCAGAACCTGGGAGGGATCGGTCAGACCGAGAACCAGTTCCCGTCCTCCCGCCATGCCCCTCACAAACTCAAACATGTTCTCCGACCCTGGGCTTGCCGTGATGGTGGCGGCTCCGGTGCCCGCGACGAAGGTGTTCCGTCCAAGACCGCCGAAAATCTGATCCGATCCGGACCCGCCGTAGAACGTGTCGTTGCCCGACGCGAACCCGCCGAACAGTGTTTCGTTGCCACTCCCGGCATGCAGCGCCTGCCGTGCGTCTCCGGCGGCGTAAAGCTGGTCGCCGTCGCCACCGCCGAACAAGGTCGCCGCGCCGGTACCGGCCTGCAGGAAGTTATTGCCGCCGGACCCGCCATACAGAAGCGTTCGGCCGGATCCACCAAAAACGGTATCGCTGCCCGACCCGCCGAAGACCGAAGACGGCCCGTCGCCGCCCACGAAAAACAGCTTACTGGCGTTTCCGTAGATCAGTTGGCTGCCATTCGAGCCACTGGCATCGATGGTTTCCCGGCCAGACGACGCCAAAATCGTATCGGTCCCGGAGGTCTCCACGAAATTTTGTCCCGCGCCGAGTTGGATCGCATGCCGGCCGGTGCCCAACGAAATCGTGTCGTTGCCAGAGCCCAGCGCGCGGATCGTGTCGTTGCCATTGCCCATCGCGATAAACCAGGAGCCGGTATCGGAACTCGCGATATTCACCAGGTTGTTGCCGCCGCCGGTGACAATCGTGCCCGATCCGCCCGGCGCGTAATATGTCAGGTTGCCGCTTCCCGCGAGGATCCGCTGGTTCGCGTCGCCTGAGCCATAGATGACGGCGGAATGCGCGGTGTCCACGACGTAGGTGTATCCGTGCGGCGCGAGCGTGGTGCCGGTCTTGCTCACCACCAGTTCGCCATTGACGCCCAACGGCAGGGACGGCGGCGGGCCATCCGCGGTATCGGCCGCCCGGATCGTGTGCGCCGCGAGGCCGGAACGGATCGCCAGCGCGATTTGTTGCGCCAGAACCGCCCCGGCATGGGTGTCGTAGTTCAGGTTCAGTGTCTCTCCATGGGCGCCTGGGACCGTGACGTTCGTCATAGCGTTGGGTTCCTTACTGGAAGGCGTTCGTGGGGCAGGGCGGCCGGCGGCCGCGCGCGGGTGGCGCGTGAGCGGTGGGGGAGGCGGGTATGAGGTGTTGGCCCGAAATATCTCTTAAAATGAGATTTTTCCGGTATTTTTAACGTAAATACCAACAAAGACATATTTTACGAGACACTCCCGATGTTTGTTTCATATTTCCTATTTCAGATCATAAATTGAATCTGAATATGGAATATGATTACAAATCTAACTGTGAGGGATTTGATCCGTCAATCGGGAATGCGACCGGATTCTCGCGATCGTCTCGATTTCACGGTTTGTTAACGGAGAACGGATCGATTTCGCGCCTCCGTGCCATGAATGGAGGCGACGAGACGTCATCGGACGAGCGTCTCGCGAGGCTCCGTGACAGAAATGCGATCGGGACCGGGTCGCGGCCGCCACGGTAACCGGCGTGGACAACCACGCGGCCGTGCGCGCGCCGGCTCGCCGTCATTGCCGCTGGGCCGTCATGGTTGCCGGGCCGCCATGTTCGCCGGGTCGTCGCGGTCGCCCGGCCGTCATGGTCCGCGACGGCGGACCACCCACGCTTTCAAGGCGCCAATTGGGTGAAAAGCGTGGGCCGCCAGCCGCCGCCGATCGGTCGCGTGGCCGGCCTGGCTTCAGCGGTCATGCCGGTTGCGATCGGGCGCGGTCTCGTTCCGGCCGCGGCGGCGCCGGAACCGCTATGACGCGGTTACGCGCCCTGGCCCGGGAACGCCGCCAGCATCTCCGCGATTCGCGCGGGTTCGCCGGCCTCCATCGCCCGGCGCGCGAAGCGGACGCAGGCATCCGAGTCGACCGCGCGCACCGCCTGTTTCACCCGCGGCACCGCCGAGGCGTTCATGCTGAAGGCACGCAAGCCCAGGCCGAGGAGGAGCGGGGTGACTTTGGGATCGCCGGCCATTTCGCCGCACAGAGAGACGGGCATGCGCATCCGCAACGCCGCCTCCGTCGCGAACTGGATCAATCGCAGAACGGCGGGGTGGAGCGGGTTGTACATCTCCGCGACGTCGCTTTCGCCGCGATCGACCGCCAGCGTGTGCGCGGTCAGATCGTTGGTGCCGATGGCGAAGAAATCCGCTTCCAACGCCAGTGCGTCGGCCGACAGCGCCGCGCCGGGCGTTTCGATCATGATGCCCAAAGGCGGCGGTTTTTCGGGGAGGCGTTCGGACCGGCGGCGCAACCGGCGCGCCACCCGGTCGTAGATATCGCGGGCCGCGCGGACCTCGTTCACCGTCGTCACCATCGGCAGCAACACGCGGACGGGCCCATAGGCCGCGGCGCGGAGAATCGCGGCCAGTTGGGTTTCGAACAATTCGGGCCGCCGCAGCAGCAGCCGCAGCCCGCGCAGTCCCATGGCCGGATTGACGTCGGAAATATCGGGGACGAGTCCGGCGTTCGACAGCGCCTCGATGTCCTTTTCCCCGCCCCAGTCGAGCACGCGGATGGTCACGGGATCGCCGTTCATCGCCTCGACGATGCCGCGGTAGGTTTCGGTTTGCTGATCTTCGTCGGGGACCGTGTCGCGGTTCATGAACAGGAACTCGGTCCGCAGCAGGCCGATCCCGTGCGCGCCGGACTGCGCGATCAGCGGCAGTTCCACTGGAAGCTCGAAATTCGCCTGGAGATCGACCGCCTCGCCGTCGGTGGTTTCGGCTGGCAGGCGGCGCAGACGGGCGTAGCGCTGGCGTTCGCGCGCGAAGGCGGCGACGGCGCGGCGGGCGGAGGCCAGCGTGTCCGCGCCGGGGTGGAGTGTCACCGTGCCGGAGATCCCGTCGATGACGACCGTGTCGCCGGGCCGCGCGGCGTGCGCCAGTCCCGCCGCGCCCAGCACCGACGGCACGCCAAGGGCGCGGAGCATGACGGCGGTGTGGCCGTCGGCGCCGCCCTCGTCGGTGGCGACTCCGGCGAGACGCGAGGGGTCGAGCAGCGCCGCGTCGGCGGGGCGCAGCGACTCGCTGATCAGGATCGCGCCATCGGGCAGGCCGGCGAAGCTGCGGAAAGGGGTGCGGGTCAGGTTGCGCACCAGGCGCCGTCCGATCTCGCGCACTTCCTCGGCGCGGCGGTTCAGGCTGGCCCGGTCTTCAGGGTTCATGCCGGGTTCGGCCTGGGCCTGGATCGTCGCGGCGATGGACTCGGCTTCCGCCATGACGGCGCTTTCGGCGGAGAGCAGGGTTTCTTCCACCCGGCGTTTGATGCCGCGCACGAGGCGCGAGGGCCCGATCATGCGCTGATAGGCTTCGATCAGCGGGGCGATCTCCGCCTGGCTTTCTTCCGGGAGAATCGCCAGACGGTTGCGAAGTTTGGTCAGTTGCTTGCGCGATTGGACAATCGCGGCTTCCAGCCGGGCGCCCTCGGCGGCGATATCGGCGGCGGCGATGCGGGATTGGGTCACCGGGATTTCCGGTTCCACCGCGCGGAAGACGGTGCCGATCGCGACTCCGGCGGCGGCGGCGAAGCCCGAAAAGCGCCGTTCGGTTTTTTGGGGAGAGGCCGCGCCGCCAGTCCGGGACCGCCCAGGCCCCGCAGCGGGGGCCGGCCCGGTGCTAGTCGCGTTCATCGAAGCCTGCTTCGACCAGGGCCGCCAGCGCTTCGAGCGCTTCCTTGGCGTCCCAGCCTTCCGCCCGCAGTTCCAGTTCGCAGCCTTTGCCGGCGCCTAGCATCATGAGACCCATGATGGAGCGCGCGGAGACCGGTGGTTCGCCGCCGCGGACGACTTCGACGGAGGCGCCGAACCGCTCGGCGAGGGTGACGAATTTGGCGGCGGCGCGGGCGTGCAAACCGCGCTTATTGGCGATCGCGACGGTTTGGGTCAGGACGGGGGTCCCGCCTTCCGTCATCGTGGCCCGGCGCCTGGCGGAGGCGCGGTCATTCCGGGCAGCGCGGTGTCGAGGTGGTGGCCGATGTCCGGCATCCCTGCAGCACGTGGGACGCGGCGGCGATGTATTTGCGGCCGGCTTCCTCGGCGCAGATCACCGCGTCGGCCAATGGCTGGCTCGACCGGACTTTCGCCAGTTTCACCAGCATCGGCAGGTTCACGCCCGCGATCACCTCCACGCCTTTGCGTTCCATCATGGAGATCGCGAGGTTGGAGGGGGTGCCGCCGAACATGTCGGTCAACAGGACGACGCCATCGCCGGTGTCGCAGCGGCCGATGCAGGCCTCGATTTCCGCGCGCCGCGAGTCGACGTCGTCTTCGGGGCCGATGCAGACGGTATCGACGCATCGCTGCGTGCCGACCACGTGTTCCATGGCGAGGCGCAGTTCCTCCGCCAGGCGCCCATGGGTCACCAGGATCATGCCGATCATCGGTGGCCCAATCCGGCGCGGAGGCCGTGGGGCGTAACGGGCCGAAGCCCTGAGCCAGTGCGCGCGATCATCGTATGTTCTCAGGCCTCCTGTGCCTGAACGGGTTGGGCGGTCCGTCCGTCGCCGTTGCGTCGCGGCGCTGGCCGCGCGGTCGTCAAGATTTGCGTCCCCTGGATGTGCCGTCTTCGGGCTCGTTTCCCCTTGGGCTCAGTTCTCTGTGCGTCACCGTCAGCCGCCAGTCCAGTCCGCTCTCTCCGGCCGCGTCCGTGGCGGCCATTTGGGAGGCCAGATGCGCGGCCAGCCGTTCCACCAAATGGACGGATCGATGGCGGCCACCTGTACACCCAATCGCGATGGTAGCGTATTTTTTTCCCTCGTGCACGAATCTTGGCAAGACGAGGTCCACCAGACCCACGATCCCCGACAGAAACGCCGCGTAGTCCTTGTCGGCGCGTATATAGGCGCCCACTTCCGGGTCAAGCCCCGTCCGCGGCCGTAGGTTGGGGTCGTAGTGCGGATTGCGCAGGAACCGGGCGTCGAACACCAGATCCGCCTCGCGCGGCAGGCCTTTGGCGTAGGCGAAGGAAATCAGCGATACCGCCATGCGCGCGTCGTTGACGTCGCCCGGCGGGCCGAAATGTTCTTCCACGAGTCGCCGGAGCCCGGCCAGTGTCAGATCGGAGGTGTCGAGCACGAGGTTGGCCGATTCGCGCAGGCGCGCCGTGATTTCTTGTTCGATCTCGATGCCGATGGAGACGCGGCCGCGGGGCGCCAGGGGATGGCGGCGGCGGGTTTCGGTGTAGCGTCGCAGGAGTGTCGCTTCGTCGGCCCACACGAAGATCAGTTCCGGCAGCAAAGCGGGATCGCGGCGGAGGCCGGCCAGGGTGGTCAGAATTTGCTCCGCGTCGAAGCCCCTGGTGCGCGCGTCGATGCCGATGGCGATGTCGCGGTCGGCGCGGCGGGCCACCGCGTCCAGCAGGCCGAGCGGCAGGTTATCGACGGTATCGTAGCCAAGATCCTCGAGCGCGTGGAGGATCGAGGCCTTGCCGGCGCCGGACAGGCCGCTGACCAGTACGACGCGGCGCGATCCCGTGTCGGGCGGGTGGGTGTCTGGCGGGCCGCCGCCCAGATCGGGGTCGGGCCGGATCATGCCCGGAACGCCCCGGCGATTTGCTCGGCCGCGCCGGTGGCGCAATCCAGTGCCAGCGCCACCCAATCGGCCGCCGACGCCCCGCGCGCGTCGAGGTGAAGCAGTGGCAGGCCAAGGACCGGATGCGTCATCGGCTCCGGCATGCGTTCGGGTGGCTGGGTCAAATCGACGACAACTCTCAGGACCGCATCCGGGCGGAAGGGAAGCCGGACGATACCAAGCCCTCTGACTTCCAGCAATCCGCGCGACGCCAATGGGGCGGAGGCCAGGACGCCTGTGTTCCGGTCCGTGGCGATGTCCACGCGATCGTCGGCGACCAGGACGAACCCTTTGCCGATCAGCCGCAAAGCGAGGTCGGATTTTCCGGCGCCTGGGGGGCCCAGGATCAGGACCCCGTCGGCGCCACGGGCCACGCAGGTGCCGTGGAGTTGGAGGGGCCGGGTCATGGGGCCGCCCATGCGCGCGGCCGCGAGGGGGGAGGTGGGATCATGCCGTTTGGATCAACCCGCCGATGGCGGCCGCTGGATCAGGCCCCAGATGCTCGGCAATTCCCCGACCGGAATTTCGATCGTCGCCGGGCCCGGTTCGGCGAACGCGTCCCGCAGCGCGACGCGCAGTTCGTCCGGTGTTTCCGCCCGGAAGCCGCGCATCCCGAAACTTTTCGCCATCGCCACGAAGTCGGGGTTGCGGAGATCGACTCCGATCATGCGCCCTTTATAGGCGGTTTGCTGGATCCGTTTCACATTCCCGAACGCGCCGTCGTTCATCACGATGGCGACGACGCCGATCCCGTGCGCCACCGCCGTCGCCATCTCCTGGACGTTGAACATGAACCCGCCATCGCCCGAGATCGACAGCACCCTCTTTTCCGGAAACGCGATTTTGGCTCCCAGCGCCGTCGGATAGGCATACCCCAGCGTGCCCTGAAATCCCGGCGTGATGAGCGTCCGAGGTTCGTAAACCGGCATCCCGTACTGAATGAAGGTCGCGAGTTGCGTCACATCCGTGACGACAATGCCGTCGTCCGGCATTTCCTCGCGAATAACCCGCGCCAGCCGGTATTGTTGTTCGAGAGTCGCCAGTTTCCCATCGACCTCGTTCCGGACCGCGGCGACCGCCGCGGTGGTCGAGGGGCGTTGCGTCAGCCCATCCAGCAGAGCGTCGAGGCCGGTGTCCGCGTGGCAGATCAGGGTCGCGTCGGCGGGCGAGGGCAGGGCTGCCTGCGCCGCGTCGATATCGATGCGGATCGTGGGCACTTCGCCGGCTCGCCCCCAGGACAGCGCCGGGGCCAGAAACCGGGTGCCCACGATAATCGCCAGATCGATGTCCGGCCACATCGCCTGACCTTCCAACATGCCCATGGCGAGCGGGTGGCGGCTGGAGATCGTGCCTTTTCCCGTGCGGCTCACGATGACGGGGGCCTGGAGCCGTTCGGCGAACCGGGCCAAAGACGCGGTCGCGTCCATGGCGCCCGCGCCGGTGAAGATCGCCGGATTTTTGGCTTTCGCGATCAACGCCCGTGCCGCGCGCAAGGCGGCCGGATCGGGCTGAGGTTTCGCGGCCGGCACAAATCCGTCGGGCAGCGCCACGTCGCCGGTGCGCGCCATGATGTCCGGCGGCATTTCGAACACCGCCGGCTGTTGGCGTCCGTCCAGCATGGCGTGAAAGGCCTGGTTCAGCAGCGCGGGGGCCTCGGCGGGCTGCCTTGCCAGTTCGACCCATGGGACGACGCCGCGAAGGGCCATTTCCTGGTCGCGGAGTTCGTGGGGGATGCCAAGGCCCAACCCGATCTGGCGGGAGGGGATCTGGCCGGTCAGGGCGAGCACGGGGACATTCGATCCCGCCGCCGTGGCCAGGGCCGCCGTGGCGTTGAGGATTCCCGGTCCCGGCACCACCGCGAAAACCCCCACTTTTCCCGATGCCTGCGCGTATCCCAGCGCCATGTAGGCCGAGCCTTGCTCGTGCCGGGTATGCCAGGTCCGCACCGATTGCCGCTGGCCGTATAACGCATCGAACAGCGGGTCGAGCTGGATTCCCGGCAATCCGAAGACCGTGTCCACGCCGAACCGCGCCAGCGTCCGGATAATGGCTTCTCCGCCGGTCATGCGTTCCATCGTCGGTATGGCGGTCATCGGTGCGGTCTCCTGGTTTCAACGCGGGTTTCGCGCGATGGAGGCTTTGAGTCCAGCGAGCCGCCCAGGCCGGTCCGATCCATCGATGGGAGAGGATCGGGTTGCTTTGGCGGCGGGCACCATGGACTGTGCGGTCCCATGAAAACACTGACGATGACTCATTGGAGCGTGCAGGAAGTCGAAATGCGCGACGGGCGCGGTGTCGGGCTGCGGCCGTTCGCCGCCGACCCCGATCCGTCCCGGATTGGGCTCGACGCGCTCAGCCCGGAGGTCGCGCGTTTGCGGGTCCGCCGCCCCGCCGTGCGCGAAAGCTGGTTGCGCCACGGTCCTGGCGCCGCCACGGACCGGCGCGGGGAGGAGGCGTTCGTCGAAATCTCATGGGACCGCGCGGAGGCGCTGGTCGCGGCCGAAATCGCGCGGGTCCGCGCCGCGCATGGCAACGAGGCGATTTTCGGCGGTTCCTATGGCTGGTCCAGCGCGGGCCGGTTCCATCACGCGCAGAGCCAGGTGCATCGTTTTCTGAATGCGGCCGGCGGGTATGTCCGGCACATGGACAGTTACAGTCTTGGCGCCGCGCGTGTGTTGATGCCGCACATCGTCGCGCCGATGGAGGAGTTGTTCGCTTTGCACACGAGTTGGGATGTGCTGGCGGAGCATACAAAATTGATGGTGACATTCGGCGGGGTGCCCGCGAAGAATTCGCAGGTGCAACCGGGCGGCACGGCGGAGCACAGGGTCCGCGACGGGCTCCGCCGGATGCGGGCGAATGGGGCGCGTTTCGTCAATGTCACGCCGACCGCGGACGATCTCGACACCGGCGGGCCGGACGAATGGATACCGATTCGGCCGAACACCGACACCGCGATGCTGCTGGCGTTGGCCTACACGCTTTATTCGGAAAACCTGCACGATCCCAGGTTTCTCGACCGGTGCTGCGTGGGCTTCGAGAAATTCGCGTCTTATCTGACCGGCGCCACCGACGGCATTCCGAAAGATCCGCGGTGGGCGGCCGCGATCGCCGGCGTGCCCGCCGAACAGATCGCGTCGCTGGCGCGCGAGATGGCCGCGGCGCGGACCATGCTGAACATTTCCTGGTCGTTGCAGCGCGCCCATCACGGCGAGCAGCCGTTCTGGGCGCTGACCGCTTTGGCCTGCATGCTGGGACAGGTGGGGTTGCCCGGCGGCGGGTTCGGGGTAGGGTATGGCGCGTATAATCTGATGGGAAGTCCGCATATGCGGCTGAATGCCGCGGCTTTGCCGCAAGGCGTCAATCCCGTGAAGGCGTTTATTCCGGTGGCGCGGATCGCCGACATGTTCCTCAATCCCGGTGGCGGCTTCGAATATAATGGCGGACATTACGTTTATCCGGATATCCGGATGGTCTACTGGGCGGGCGGCAATCCCTTCCATCATCATCAGGACCTGAACCGGTTCCGCCTCGCCTGGCGCAAGCCAGACACCATCGTCGTCAACGAGCAGTTTTGGACACGTTCCGCCAAAATGGCGGATATCGTGCTGCCCGCGACGACGTCTTTGGAGCGGAACGACATCGGCACCGGTACACGCGAAAAATACATCGTCGCGATGAAATCGGTCAGTCCGCCGGTGGGCGAGGCCCGCGACGATTACGCCATCTTCGCCGCGATCGCCCGCCGTCTCGGCGTCGCGGACGCCTACACCGAAGGTCTCGACGCGGACGGCTGGTTACGCCGTCTCTGGGCCGAAACGGCCGGACGCGCCGCCAGGGCGGGCATCGCGCTCCCGGAATTCGACATATTCTGGGAGGCCGGTCTCGTGGAACTTCCGCCCAATCCGGAGCCGGTCGTCATGTTCGCCGGGCTGCGCGCCGACCCGGCGGCGCATCCGCTGAAAACGCCCTCTGGCAAAATCGAGATTTTTTCCGAACGCATCGCGTCTTTCGGCTACGACGATTGTCCTGGGCATCCCGCCTGGTTCGAACCGGCGGAATGGCTGGGCGGGACCGGAGCCGGTCAATATCCACTGCATCTGCTTTCAGACCAGCCAGCGGACAAATTGCACAGCCAACTCGACCACAGCCGTTACAGCATGGCGACGAAGGTCAAGGGACGCCAACCCGTCACGATTTCCCCCGAGGACGCGGCGGCGCGCGGCATCGGCGATGGAGATATCGTGCGCGTGTTCAACGATCGTGGCGCCTGCCTCGCCGCCGCGCGGGTCAGCGGCCGGATCCGCCAGGGGGTCGCGCGGCTGTCGACGGGGGCGTGGTTCGATCCCTCCGCCGGCGATTCCCTCCGCCCGCTGGAAAAACACGGCAACCCCAACGCCGTGACCCTGGACATGGGCGCGTCCAAATTGTCGCAGGGCTGCGTGGCGCAGACCTGCCTTGTGCAGATCGAGCGTTTCGAGGGCATCCCCCCGCCCGTGACCGCGCACGAGACGGCGCATTTCGTTCCGGAGTAATATCAACTGGCGCAAACAGCGAACGTCGCCGTGCTCGCTTCGGCTCTTTGTCATGGGCGCCGAACGGCGGCCATGATGTAAATGCCAGGGATCGCCGGACTCCGCCGCCGATGACGGGCCGGGTCGCCCCGCCGGAAGTCAACGGTAACGCCAGTTGGCATAATATCGGGGGGCGGCCGGTCATGGGCGTCCCCGCCGCGATCAAGGCGGCACCAGGAGGTTCGCGCCGGCCATTCTCCGGCACCGGGTTTCGCTGTAAAGACGGTCCATGTGCGGACGTTACGCGGCCACTCTTCCCGCCGAATCGATCGCGGCGTTGTTCCGGACGATCGGTCCTCTGCCCAATTGGGCCGCCACACGGAACATGGCGCCCACCCAAAGCGCGCCCGCGATCCGCCGCCACCCGGCGACCGGCGAACGGCATTTGAGCTTGTTGCGCTGGGGGCTGGTGCCGCACTTCGTTAAGGACCTGAAAGCCACGCCCCAACCGATCAACGCCCGCGGCGAAACGCTGTCTCGCGCGCCGATGTTCCGCGATGCCTTCGCGCGCCGCCGTTGCTTGGTGCCCGCCGACTCCTTCTATGAATGGCAGGCGGCGCCCGAAGGCAATGGCGTCAGGGGCAAGCTGCCCTGGTCCATCGCCCGTGCCGATGGCGCGCCCTTGGTCTTCGGCGGTCTGTGGGAAGGTTGGCGAGGTCCCGATGGCACGGTGGTTCGAAGCTTTACCATTGTCACCACCTCCGCCTGTGCCGCGCTGCGGGATCTGCACGAACGCATGCCCGTCGTCGTCGAGGAGGCGGACTGGCCACTTTGGCTGGGCGAAACGCCCGGCGATCCGGCGCGGTTGATTCGCCCCTCCGAGGCGGAGTTCCGGACCTGGCGGGTCGGCACCGCCGTGAACAATGTCCGCAACGATGACGCCACGTTGCTCGATCCCGTCTGAACGCGCGGCGGGCCACCACGGGCGCGAACCCACCGGCGCGGATGACCGCCCGCCGAAGCGTATTGCCGTATCTCTCTCATGGTTCGGCCTGTCCGGGTCACCGCGATCCCGCGCGGTCTCGGCATCGGCTTCACCCTCGCCGTGGCCCCCTGGGTTGATCCGGCCGTGTCCCGTGGATGCCGCATGTCGCCCATTTCACGCGGAAGGGCGACAGACCGATCAGGGCCACGACTTCTCCCACGTTCCGGCGCATCCCGATGGCGCGCGTTTCCCGTTGACCGCGCCAGCCTCTTCCCGCATCCCTGACCCGATGATTGGGCCAATGTGGGACGAGTCGCGATGACCGGCGGGATTCTGGGCGTACTGGGTGGCATGGGCCCGCTGGCGAGCGCGCACTTCATGCTGCGCCTGACTTTGCTTACCCCGGCGTCCAAGGATCAGGACCACATCCCCGCCATCCTTTGGTCCGACCCGCGCATTCCCGATCGCGGCGATGCCCTGAAACCGGGCGGCGCCGATCCCATGCCGCTGCTGACGCGTGGGATAGAGGGCCTGAAAGCCGCCGGTTGCGGCGCCATCGTCATCCCCTGCAATACCGCCCATGTCTGGTACGATCGCATGGCCGAGACCGCCGGCATTCCCATGCCGCATATCGTCGATGCCGCCGCGGCGGAACTCGCGCGGATCGGCAGGCGGCCCGGCAAGATCGGATTGATGGGCACCGCGACGACGTTGCGCACGAAGTTGTATCAGAAGCGGCTGGAAGCCCAGGGGTGGGAGTGTATTGAGCCGTCGGAGACGCAAATGGAGCGGTTTGTCACGCCCTCGATCGCGTTGGTGAAAGCCAACCAGGTCGCGGACGCATACGAACCTCTGGCGCGGGTCGCGAACGATCTGGCGGATCGTGGCGCCGAGGCAGTGGTCCTGGGCTGCACGGAAATTCCCCTGGGCATTCAGGCCGGTCCGGCCGAGCGGCTGAAGGTTCCGGTGGTCGATACGATCGACGCCCTCGCCCGCGCGGCGATTATGTGGGCGCGGGGGTAGGCGCGGCGATTATATTTCCGCCCGCATCAACGCGGCGGGATCGCGCGCCAGGGCTTTCACCAGATCGGCGCGGGTCACGATACCCACCAGCTTGCCGTCCTGGACGATCGGCACGCGTTTGATGTCGTGCTTCATCATCAGTTCGGCGATTTCGCCGACGGAGGCCGCGGGCGCCGCTGTCACCACATCCGCCCGCATCAACTCCGCCGCCGTTCTCCGCGTCCCTTGTGCGTAGTCCAGAAACGCCGGCGCGAGGTCGGTCCCGTCGGCGAGATGCCGTAGCCACCAGTCCCGGCGCTTTTCGTTGCTGTGCATCAGCGGGCGGACGAGGTCCCCCTCCGTGACGATGCCCGCCAGCACGCCGTCCTCCCGGCAGACCGGAACGCCGCTGATGGCGTGACTCGCGAGGGTTTTCGCGATGTCCCCGAGCGTCGCGGTGGGCGGGACGGTGACCACGAAGCGGGTCATGATGTCGGATGCGTCCATGGGGGCCTCCTGGGTTTCGGAGGGGAGTGGGGCATGGAGAGAAGGGGAGCGCATTGATCGGGGTCAAGGCGCGAGAGTGACGCGCGCCATGGACCGCGGAGCAAACAAGATGGCGGGTGTGAGAGGCCCGGTGCGTTGGAAAGGCCGGGTCTCGCGTTGTTTCACGGTCGGAATGGATACTGGGTTCAGTCTTTGCGGGCCGTTATTTCCTGGGACGCGGCGCCGTGCGCCGCGACCGGTGGCCTCAGGTTCGTTTCACCGCGTCCGGTCCCGCCCAATCAAAGCCAACCCCTCGGCCACCGAAACAAACTCCCCGCCTGTCGTCACTTTCGCCGCACCGAACCGATGGGTGAACAGCCGGCGCACCGCCGGCACGAACGACGTCCCACCGGTCAGAAACACGTGGTCGATCGCGGCGGCCGAAATTCCCGCATCGGTCAGTGCCAGGTCGACCGCCGTCGCGATCCGCGCCACGTCCTCGGCGATCCACGCTTCGAACTCCGTCCGGGTCACCATCCTCTCGATGACGAGATCCTTGTGCCGGAACGACAACAGCGCTTCGTCGGCCACCGACAACGCCGCCTTTACGCCCGACACGCTCTGATAGAGCCGGTATCCCAGCTCCTCCTCGATCACCGTCAACAATCCGCGCAAACGTTCCGGATGCTTGCTCGCGCGGGCCACCTCGGCGATCTCCCGCAATGTCTTCGGCGCCTTCATCATGCTCAGCCGGTGCCAGCGCGCGAAGGCCGAGAAATACTCGGGTGGCACCGGCAATTCCTTGCCCATGACGGTATAAACGTCGCCCTTGCCAAGGCGCGGCGAGATCGCCTTGTCGACGATCCGGTAGTCGAACGTATCGCCGGCGATCCCAATCCCCGCGTGTCCCAGTGGCGTCACGCCCATCCCGGGCGCGAAACGCAGCACCGAGAAATCGCTTGTTCCGCCGCCGAAGTCTCCGATCAGCACGGTCGCCGGCGCCGTCAGGCCGCGCGCGAAACGATGGCCGGCCGCCTCCGGTTCCAGCGCTGTCTCGACCGCCGGCATCCCGGCCGCGGCGAAACTTTCCCGCAATCTGCGCTCGCCCAGTACGTCGTCGGCGAACTCGCCGGCGAAGCGAACGGGACGTCCGGCGACGATTCGCGCGCCCTCAAGCCGGAATCCGGCCTGTTCCGCCAGGGCCCGCAAGAAGGTCCCAATCATCGCCGGCAGCGTGAAGGGACGCCCGAATACCCTGGTATCGACGAAACTCTTCTGCGCCAGATAGGTCTTCATCGACATGATCAAGCGGGTATCCAAGGGATCGTCGACATACGCCTCGATCCCCGCCGGACCCGCGGCATGGCGCAATGGCCCGCCAGCCCGCCCATCTTCCGTCCAGAAGCATAGGACGGAACGAAAGTCTTCCCGCATGTCCGTCCCCACCGGGAACCGCGCGGTCGTGGTCGTGCCGTGCTCGTCCGACAAGGCGACAACGGTATTGGTGGTTCCGAAATCGATGCCGACGATTGGGGTCATGAGGGGACGAGTGCACAGGGGGTCAGGCCAAATGGCGCCGATTCCATATGTCTCGCGCCCATGCCCGTGTGTTCAACGATCGATGCGAACCGCTTTCCCTCGGAAAAGCGGCATACCCCGCAATGCCGGCCGTCCCCGCCGCGAGAGCGGGCACGGCACGCGTGGCGGGGGCCTCGCTGGCGAGGAACCGCGCCCAGAGATACCCAATCGTGGCCGGCATCCGCCGCCAAACGGCCTCTTTTCCCCGGCCGGCCGCATCCCTTCGCGTCATCCTGACGCGGCCCATCCAGGCGCCAGCGAGTTCCCCCGCCGGCGCTGGCGAAAATCACGGGATAAGCACCGTGCTCCCCGTCGTCTTCCGCGCCTCCAACGCCACATGCGCCTTCGCCGCTTCGGCGAGAGGAAAACTCTGATTGACCTGAATCTTCACCGCCCCCGACGCGACGACCGAGAACAGATCGCCCGCGACATGCTCCAGATCCGCCCGCTTCGCCACATAGGTCGCCAGCGTCGGACGCGTCAGGAACAGGCTGCCCTTCGCCGACAGCACCCCCAGGTCGAACGGCGCCACCGGGCCAGAGGCATTGCCGTAGCTCACCATCATCCCAAGCGGCGCCAGGCAGTCGAGGCTCGCGTTCCAGGTGTCCTTGCCGACGCTGTCGTAGACCACGGGCACCATCGCGCCGCCGGTGATTTTCTTCACCTCGGAGACCAGGTTCGCGTGCCCGATCACCGTGTGCGCCGCGCCATTGGCGCGCGCCAGCGCCGCCTTTTCGTCGGAGGACACGACCCCGATCACCGTCACGCCCAGATGCTTCGCCCACTGGCACAGGATCAGCCCGACTCCGCCCGCGGCCGCGTGCACGACGATGGTGTCGCCCGCTTTCACCGGGTACGTCCGCCGCAGCAGATATTGCGCCGTCATACCCTGCAACATCATCGCCGCGCCGGTTTCGAACGAGATCGCGTCGGGAAGAATGACCAGCCGGTCGGCCGGCAGCACCCGCTCTGACGCGTAACCGCCGATGGGACCGGCATAGGCCACGCGGTCGCCGGGCTTCACCACCGTCACCCCGGCGCCGACCGACACGACGACGCCCGCGCCTTCCTGCCCGATGATCAGCGGCATCGCCGGCGCCTTATAAAGGCCGGTGCGGAAATACACGTCGATATAGTTCAACCCGACCGCGTGGTGCTTGATCAGCGCCTCGCCCGGACCGGGCTCGGGGGTCGGAACGTCCTCGTACTTCATCACCTCGGGACCGCCGTGGGTGTGGATGCGGATGGCCTTCGTCATGTCATTCTCCGTCCCGGTTTCAGATCAGTCTCGCCTGGGCCGCTGGTTCCCCATCGGGCCGCTCCAGCGCCAACAACGCCAACTTCGTCGGCAGTCCCTCGCCGCCCGAGTAGCCGCCAATCCCCGTCGTGGCAACGACCCGATGGCAGGGGATGATAATGGGTATTGGATTGGACCCGTTCGCCCCGCCCACGGAACGCGGACTGCCTCCCGCGACGCGCGCGATATCCAGATAGGTCCGTGTCGCGCCGTACGGGATCTCGCACAGGGCCCGCCAGACCCGCTGCCGGTAAGGCGTTCCCATCGGCGCCAGCGGCACGTCGAACACCGTCAGCGCGCCGTCGAAGTAGGCGTGCAACTGCTCCCGCGCGCGGACAAGCAACGCGGTCTCGTCCTGATCGCGTCCCCAGCCCCAATCGAGCGCCACGATCGCGCCATCGTCCTCCGCGACGGAGAGGGCGCCCAGAGGGGTATGGAGGGACAGAAGGGGCACGGGAAACCTGTCGAAATGCCACGCGATCTCTGGCCGGGACGCCCGCCATGTCAAGTCCGCGCGAGGGGATGGCGCGCGCCAAACTCCGCCAACCCATGCGCCCGCGCCTGGACAGCACCGTCCCGGCGAAGGCATGCTCGCGGGAGAAAAAATCGCCTCGATCGCGAGGAACGATAACAGGGAGCCGAACGATGAAACCCAGGACATCATGGGCCAGTCTGACCGCCAATGCGCGCCGTCTGTGCGGCGCGGCCGTGCTGGCGGCCTGTCTGCCCGCCCAGGCGCTTGCGGCTGGCGAAACGCCGAATCCGAACGCGAGCCTGATTTATTTCGATTCCTCGGGGAACATGACCCTCGATCCGTCGGATCCGCAGAATGCCAGTTCTTATTCGCACGAGTCGTTGCTCGCGATATACGACACGATCATCCGTTTCGATCAGGCGGGAAACCTGGAACCGGGACTCGCGGAATCCTGGTCCATGAACGCCGATCTCACCGAACTGACGCTGAAACTGCGGAAAGGCGTGACGTTCCACGACGGCACGGTCTTCAACGCCGATGCCGTTAAACGCAATTTCGAGCGTAACATCGCCCTGGGCGGGCGCGCCAGCAACACCGTCGCGGAAATTCTCAAATTGATTTCGGCGATCGAAATTCCCGACGAATACACGGTCAGGCTGAAACTGACCCAGCCGAACGGTCAGATCGAATATCGCCTGGCCATCAACACCGGCATGATGGTCAGCCCCGCCGCGCTCGCCGATGGCGCCACCGGCGCGACGATGAAGGGGATCGGCGCCGGGCCGTATCAGGTGAAGTCGTTCGAGAGCAATGTCAAAACGGTTATGACCCGTAACGACAAATACTGGCGCGGCACGGCGGGCCGGCCGGCCGTGTTCGAAAACCATTACGTTCCGGATTCGCGCGCCCGGTTCAACGCGGTTCGCTCCGGCCAGGCGACGATCTCGCTGATCGAGCCGCGCCAGATCCCGGAAGCGAAGTCGCAGGGACTCGCCGTGCAGATCGTCGAGAAATCCGCGCTTTGGGATATTTATATCAATGTCTCCAGGCCCGGACTGAACGATGTGCGAGTGCGCCAGGCTATCATGCACGCGATCGATCGCGAGGCTCTGGCGGAGGCGATGGGATACGGCAGCGCGAAGCCGACGCAGCAGTTGTGGGCGTCGAATTCGCAGTATTACATCAAGGAGCTGGATCAGCGCTATCCGTTCGATCAGGCGAAGGCGCGGGCGTTGCTGAAGGAGGCGGGGTTCGAGAAAGGCCTGGAAATCACGCAGTTGTTGCTGAATACCACGGAATACCGTCAGGTCTCGGAAGCCTTGCAGGGCATGCTGGCGGAAGTCGGCGTCAAGTGGAAGTTCGATGTCGTGGATGTGTCGCAATACACGCAATTCGCGCGGGCGACACCGCCAAGAGGCGACATCATGATGGGACGCAATGGCGGGAGAGGCGACGCGGTGGACGGGCTGCTGGCGATCTCCGGCACCGGCGGCAGCGTCAACCCGGGCGGCGCGGCCAGTCCGAAAATCGACGAACTTCTGAAAAAGGCCAGCCGCCTTTCGTCGAAAGATCCGGAGCGGCTGAAGACGATTCACGAACTGTCCCGGGAAATCTCGGAACAGGTGTCCAACTTTCCGATCATCACGCGGGCGACGATCTATGCCTATAAGCCCGGCTGTATTCTGAACCTGGAGGGGTATCAGCCGTCCGGAGACGAGCGGTTCAACGACGTTCAGGTCGGCGCGAACTGTAAATAGTCACTCGGGCGCGGCGTCCTTCCGGGCGCCGCGCCCTGTCTCCGGTCAGCGTTTCTCCTGGGAGCGGAGGAAATCGATGAACCGCGCGGCCAGAGTGCCGGTGGCTTTTTCCCAACCGGCGAAATCGACGTCGGCGTCGACCTGTTGCGTCAGCACCTCGTCGTAGATGCTGTTGGGCAGCATCCGGTGCGCGGCCTGGCCGGGGGCGGGCGGGTGGACCTTGTCGTTGCCGGGGATCACGATGGCGGGAAGGGCGATGTTCCGCAGGTTTTCCGGGCTGATGCCGGCGACGGGGAAATCGCAATCGGCGCGGAACCCGCCCAGCCAGCGTTGCATCGCCTCGAGGAATTTTTCGGCGCCCATTTGGCGCAGTGTCTCGCCGTTCGCCGGATTGGCTTTCACCATGGCGGCGAAGTGGTCGGTGGCGAGCACGGCGTCGATCCCGCCCGTCGTCACGGCGGCGATATATTGTTCGTAGTAGTTGTAGGCGAGGCGTTGCGCCGCGTAGGGGCCGCCGGTGACGCGCCACAGGAGCAGCGCCTTCACCGCGTCCGGATGGTATTGCGCCAGCAGGATCGACATCCGCGCGCCCGAGGACGATCCGGCGATATAGGCCGGGCCGGCGCCGAGTTCTTTCAGCAATGCCAGCAGGTCCTCGGCTTGTTCGAGGCTTTCGTTGGTGCCCGGAAAGGCGATGCCGGAGGCACCCATGTTGCGGCGGTCGTGGATCAGGACCCGGAAGCCGGCGTCGGCGATGTAGGTGGCGAGGGTCTTCTCGCCGATCAGGCCGCGGCGGCCGCCGGGCGTGACGGTAACCCAGGGGCCGCTGTCGCCCAGTACTTCGTAGACGATGTCGACGCCGCGGATGGTTTTCACCGGCATATGTATGTCCTCGCGAGGGTAGGGTTCGCGTCAGTTTACCGGGATTTCGTCGCGCGGCGAGGCCGGTGCCCGAAATACGCCATGATCCCGCCGGGATTGGCGTGTTACATCCGGTTTCAAGATGTCACGGGAGTTTTGGACGATGCGACACGGTCTCGCGCTTATGGCGCTTTTGCTGCCGCTGGCCGGTTGCGTGGTTCCGCCGGGCGGTTATGGGGACGACGGCGGTTACCCCGGCTACAGCTATAATGGCGGTTCGCCGAGCTATGTGGTCGGCGGGGTGCGCCAGCCGCTGGTTTATTACGGCGGATCCTGGGGTTATTACGATTCCAATCGCCGGTTCCAGCGCGCGCCAGACAATGTGCATCGGCATTTGGAGACGCGTCATCCAGCGGGGGGAGGGGGATACCGGCCATTTTTTGGCGGCGGTTACTCGCGGCCGGCGGAGACGCCGCATTATGGAACCACTTCGGGTGGCTACCGGCCCGCGTCGTCCGGGTATTCCGGATATCGGGCCCCGCCGCCGGCGTACGCCGCGCCTCGGACAACCTACAGCGCGCCACGACCCACATACGCCGCGCCGCAGCATACGTCGTCGCGGCCAGCGTCGGCCCCGGCCTCTGGCACGCATCGCCGTCGCGACGACGACCGCCGCTGACAGTCCGTTTGGGCGCGTTCCCTGGGGACGCGTCCCAGGGACTTGCCGAGATCAGCGTGTCCGCGCGAGACCTGGATCGAGCAAGGTTGTATCCTGACCTGTCACCGGGTCGGCGATCGCCGCTTCCAGGCTCGACGCGCCCTTCCATTGCGCGGCCGGTCTTGCCTGGCCGTCGGACCCGATCTGGTCGATCCCCCAATAGACCTCCAGATTGTGGCCGTCGGGATCGCGGAACTCGACGGCGATCTGCACCCCCGCGCGGCGGCGGCCTTCGAAATGGATCGGGACGCCCAGGCGGTTCAGGTGGTCGCGGACGCGGAAGACTTCGTCCAGAGAGCCGACCTCGAACGCCATATGGTGCAGGCCCGCGCCGGGTTCGCGGGTCTGTGTCGCGGGGAACAGCGCGATGCCGTGATGGTCGGTGTTCAGCCGGATGAAGGCCGCGCCACCGGGCATCGTGTCCTCGCCATAGAGGTCGGAAATCTGAAACCCGAGCACATCGACATAGAACCGGACGGAGCGTTCGACATCCGTCACGAACAGCGCGACATGGCCGATCTTGCGAAGCTGAAACGGCGTCCCGTGTGGACGTTTCAGCGCGGACAGCGGCACGGTCATGGCTGGCTCAACAATGCTTTGGCGGCGTGCACCGTGGTGTCCTGGCCCGCGACCGGATCGGCGATCGCGGCTTCCAGCGAGCGGACGGATTTCCATTCCGACTCCGGACGGACAATGCCTTCCGAGCCGATCTGGTCGATCCCCCAGTAAATTTCCAGCATATGCCCGTCGGGATCGCGGAATTCCACCACCAGTTGCACGCCCGCGCCGCGGCGGCCGTCGAGGTTGATGGGGATTTGATGCTCGCGAAGATGTTCCCGGATGCGCACGATTTCGTCGAGCGTGGGGACTTCGAGCGCGACATGGTGCAGGCCGGTGCCGGCGGGGTGGTCCTCCGTCGCGCCGAACAGGGCGATGGCGTGATGGTCGGTGCCGCAGCGCAGGAACACCGCGCCGCCCGGCAAATCGCCGGGGGGGATCGCGTCGCTGACCTGGAAGCCGAGCACCTCGGTATAAAACCGCGCCGAACGTTCCAGGTCCTTCACGTACATTCCGACGTGGCCGACCTTGCCGATGCGGAATGGCAGGCCTTTCGTGCGGCCCATGGCCTTGATGGTATCGACATTCATGGCATGCTCTCCTGTCGGGGGCGACGATGGAGCGCGGCCAAAGGTTTGACAAGCGGCGGTCCGCCGCCCGATGGTTCCGGGCGCGCGCCGCGCATTCCCCGGGCGCGCGCCGCGCATTCCATGGACTCGAAGGACCCGTTTCGGCATGTCAACGCCCGTCGTCATTCACGGCATCAAAGCCTGCGACACCATGAAAAAGGCCCGCGCCTGGCTCGACGCGCGGGGGATCGCCTATCGCTTCCACGATTATAAGGCGGAGGGCGTGGAGCGCGGCATGTTGGAGCGCTGGGCGCGCGCGGTGGGATGGGAGGTCCTGCTGAACCGCGCGGGCACGACGTTCCGGAAGTTGCCCGACGCGGACAAGAAGGATCTCGACGAGGCGAAGGCCATCGCGTTGATGCTGGCGGCGCCGTCGATGATCAAGCGTCCCGTGCTGGAGACCGGCCGGGCGCCAATCGTGGGTTTCAGGCCGGAGGTGTACGAGGCGGCGTTCCGCTGAGCCGCCGGTCAGCAGGGTTCCGCCTTGAACAGGGTGGATGGCGCGACGAATTCTTCCTGCGCGGCGACCATGCGGATTTCGCGCGATCCCGCGTCCGCCGTGTGCCGCAGCAATCCATGCACCGAGGACCCCGCCGCTTCCAGTGCCGCCACGGCGCTGCCGGTCCGCAGCCGGTGATACAGAAACAGCGCCGCGATCGCGTCGCCCGCGCCATTGACCGAGACCGGGAGCCTGGGCGTCCGCAGCAGATGAAACGCCCCGTTCTCCGCCGTCATCATGTCGATATGGTCGCCGGGCGTCGTTTCGGTTTCCAGGCTGGTCATCAGCACGCAGCGCGGTCCTTCCGTGCGCATGCGGGCAGCCAAGGCGGCGACGGCGGTTTTCGCTGCCTCCAGGGTGGCGCAGCCAAGCCCCGTCAACCTTTCCACCTCGAACCGATTTGGTGTCAGAACATCCGCCTGGGCCAACGCGCGTTCGCGCATGAAATCCTCAATACCAGGCCTCACATATACGCCGGTGTCCGCGTCTCCTATCACGGGATCGCAACAATATAGCGCGGCGGGGTTGGCGGCGCGGGCGCGGGCGACGGCGTGCAGGATCGCCTCGCCGATCGCCGCGTCGCCCATATAGCCGGACAGGACCGCGTCGCAGCGGGAAAGGGCGCCGCGCGCCTCGATCCCGTCGACCAGATCGCGCACCGAGTCGCCAGAATAGACCTGGCCGGTCCAATGGCCGTAGCCGGTGTGGTTGGAGAACTGGACGGTGTTGATCGACCAGACGTCGCAGCCCAGACGTTGGAGGGGGAAGATGGCGGCGGCGTTGCCGACGTGGCCGTAGGAAACCCAGGACTGGATGGAGAGGATGTTCATGCGGCCTCCGGACGGCGGTCATGGGCGTGGGGGACCGGTATATCGGTGGATGGGCGCGTTGGGAATCGGGCGGCGTCCGGGTAATGTCGGGCGGCCAGACATGGAGCCGCCGTGACCCCCGACGAGTTTGTCCGCAAATGGAAGTCCGTCGCCCTGACGGAGCGATCCGCCGCGCAGTCGCATTTCATCGACCTGTGCCGGATGTTGGAGGAGCCCGCGCCGACGGATGCCGATCCCACGGGCGAATTTTACGCCTTCGAGCGTGGCGCGACCAAATCCACCGGCGGCGAGGGATGGGCCGACGTCTGGAAGCGCGGGCATTTCGGCTGGGAGTATAAGGGGAAGCGCAAGGACCTCGACGCCGCCTTCGCGCAGTTGCAGCAATACGCGCTGGCGCTGGAAAATCCGCCGTTGCTGGTGGTGTGCGACATGGACCGGTTCCGGATCCGCACCAACTGGACCAACACGGTTTCCGAAATTCACGAATTCGATCTGACCGATCTTCGCGACGCGCGTGTCCGGCAAAAACTGAAATGGGTGTTTTCGGAACCGGAGAGGCTGCGTCCCGGCAAAACCCGGCAGGGGTTGACCGAGCAGGCGGCGAAGGAATTCGCGCTGTTGGCGCAACGTCTGCGCGATCGCGGGCACGATCCGGAGGTTGTCGCGCATTTCGTCAACCGGCTCGTGTTCTGCATGTTTGCTCAACACGTCGATCTGCTTCCGGATAAAATGTTCAGCCGTTTACTCGAGCTTTCGTTCCGGCGGCCCGCCGAATCTCAGGAAATGCTGAGTCAGTTGTTCGCGACGATGAAAACCGGCGGGCGGATTGGCTACGAAAACGTCGATTGGTTCAATGGCGGATTGTTCAACGACGGGGACGCGCTGCCGTTGGACAAGGACGATGTCGCGATCGCGCGCCGCGCGGCGGCGTTGGATTGGGCGGAGATCGACCCCTCCATTTTCGGGACGTTGTTCGAACGCGGGCTCGATCCGGCGAAGCGGTCGCAATTGGGGGCGCATTATACCAACTGACCTAACCATTGACCGATGCCCATTCACGCGTCCCAATCGACTGAATACGTTCTGGATCGTCGATCAAAAATTGCCAAGCGGCTCTGCAGGCCTCGACGATCGCATCATAAGTGTCCCAAACGAGGCCGCATAA
>CANJJS010000036.1 GCA_947474705.1 Acetobacteraceae bacterium
AAGCCGTTTCGAGAATTGTATTCGCGGTTGCCGGAGACGGCGGAATCGACGGTGACGATCAGCGCCTCGTAGCCCGCGGCTTTGGCGCGTTCGATGATTTGGTAGGACAGGTCGCGGCGGCGCCAGACGTAAAGCTGGAACCAGAGCCGGCCGCCCGCTTCGGAGGCAATGGTTTCCATGGCGGTCATGGATGCCGTGGAAAGCGTCAGGGGAATGCCCGCTTTCGCGGCGGCCTTGGCCAGTGCCAGTTCGCCGCGATACCAGCACAGGCCCGCGGCGCCGGTGGGGGCGATCGCCATGGGGAAGGCGATCTCCTTGCCGAACAACGTTGTTTTGGTGGAACGGCCGGAGACATTGACCAAGGATTTATGGCGGAGTTTGACGTCGGTGAAGGCGGTGCGGTTGTCGGCGACGGCCAGGTGATCCTCGCTGGCCCGGTCGACGAATTCGAACAGGCCTTTGGGGAGACGGCGTTTCGCCGCCTCCCGCAGGTCGAAGATATTGTAGCAGTCGTCGAGCGCGGCCATCAGACGCCCGCCATCCGGTTCGATTCGCGATCGGCGAAGAAGATGTCGGTGGTGATCTCGTCGACGCGGTTGCAGCCGGTATAGGCCATGGTTTTGTTCATCTCGGTCTGGATGATGTTGATGGCCTTGTTGGCGCCGGCCTCGCCGCCGACGGCGGTGCCGTAGAGCGTGGCGCGGCCCGTCAACACGCATTTGGCGCCGCGTGCCACGGCTTTGACGATGTCGGAGCCGCGGCGGATGCCGGAATCGAGCAGGACGGTAATTTTATCGCCCACCGCCTCGGCGATTTCGGGCAGCATGTCGATGGTCGCGGCGGCGCTGTCCATGTTGCGCCCGCCGTGGTTGGACACGACGATGCCGTCGACCCCGGCGCTGACAGCCTTCAACGCGTCGTCCACGCGGTTGATGCCTTTCAGCATCAAAATGCCTGGCCATTTGTCGCGGAAAATCTTGACATCGTCCCAGTTGAGGGAATCCTGGCGCATGACCTCGCGGGCAAACGTGTCCTGGCCGATGACGCGGCGGTAGGGTTCCGGGTAGTTTTCGTTGCGCGGCATGCCGATTGTCGTGAGATATTTCATCAGCACGTTAATGAACCAGCCCGGACGCTGCATGATGTCCATGGTGAAGCGCGGGGTGGGGGAGAAGGGCAGGTTCAGGCCGTTTTTGGCGTTGTATTCGCGGTTCGGCGGCACGATCGTATCGGTTGTGACGATCAGGGCCTCGAAGCCGTTGTTCTTGGCGCGTTCGATCAACTGGTAGGACAATTCGCGTTGCTTCCAGACGTAAAGCTGGAACCACAAGCGGAAATTGGCCTCCTTGGCGATTTTTTCCATCGAGGTCATGGCGCCCGTGGCCAAGGTGAAGGGGATCTTCATCTTGGCGGCCGCCTTGGCCAATTCAAGCTCTCCTTCATACCAGCACAGGCCCGCGGCGCCGGTGGGGGCGATGGCCATGGGGGCGGAGATTTCCTTGCCGAACAGCATGGTCTTGGTCGACCGTCCCGAGACATCGACCAAGGACCGGTGGCGCAGCTTGATCCGCTCGAACGCGGCGCGGTTGTTGCGCAAGGCGACCTCGTCTTCCGTGGAACGGTCGACGAATTCGAACATGGCTTTCGGCAGCTTGCGCTTCGCGGCGTCGCGAAGGTCGAAGATATTGTAGCAGTCGTCGAGCGCGGACATCTGAGTTCCCCCTTGGACCGCCGATGATGCGGGCACATCCGCCGGTGTCAAGCGGGCTGGTTCGCGGCGGGTTTGGCGCCGGGGCGCTGCCCCGGACCCCGCGAGGGGCTCTGCCCCCTCGACCCCCGCCAGGGGCACGTCCCCTGGACCGCGATCGATTTTGGTAGGTGGATCGGGGAGGGCCATGCGAGGCCGTTGAAACATCCGTGGAAGGCCCTCCCCGATCCACCTACCAAACCCCGGGGTTCCAAGGGCGAGCCCTTGGTGGGGTCGAGGGGCAAAGCCCCCCGGGGTCTGGGGCAGCGCCCCAGCGTCGAACCCGCGCCAGACCAGCCCCTCTTGCGGCACGGGCCGGAAAGGCGCGATCCTGGCGGAAGCGCGGTCAGCAAGGCCGCCAATCCGAGAAAAATGCCGGCCGCCGCGCAATGCCGCGCGTGGGACGGAGGGAGAAAATAAATGGCCAGGAAATACCATGTTCTGATCATGGGGGCGTCGTACGGCTCTTTGCTCGCGGCGAAGCTGGGGCTCGCGGGGCACTCGGCGCATCTGATTTGTTTGCCGGCGGAAGCGGACCTGATCAACGCCGAGGGCGCGATCGTGCGGATGCCGGTGAAGGGGCGCGACGGGCTGGTGGAGGTCAACTCGCGGGCGCTGCCGGGGAAATTGACGGCGGGCGGGCCGGCGGGGGTCGATCCCTCCCAGTATAATCTGGTGGTGCTGGCGATGCAGGAACCGCAATACCGGGTACCGGAGGTGCGGGCGTTGCTGGACGCGGTGGCGAAGTCTCGGGTGCCGTGCATGTCCATCATGAACATGCCGCCGCAGGCGTATCTGGAGCGTATTCCTTCGATCGATTCTGAGGCGATTCGCGCGGCTTATACCGACTCGACGGTGTGGGACAGTTTCGATCCCGCGACGATCACGCTGTGCAGTCCCGATCCGCAGGCGTTTCGTCCGCCTGAGGACAAAGTCAACGTCCTACAGGTGCGGTTGCCGACGAATTTCAAGGCGGCGCGGTTTGCTTCGGACGCGGATACGCAGATTCTGCGGGATTTGCAGGCGGATATCGAGGCGGCGCGGTTCGAGGTCGGCGGCGAGAAGATCGAGCTTCCGGTGAAGCTGAAGGTGCATGATTCCGTGTTTGTGCCTCTGGCGAAATGGTCGATGCTGCTGGCGGGGAATTACCGCTGCGTGCAGGCCGACGCGATGCGGCCGATCAAGGATGCCGTGCACAGCGACCTCGCGGCGACGCGGGCGGTGTACGAATGGGTGTTCGACCTGAGCGTGTCGCTGGGCGCGAAGCCGTCCGATCTGGTGCCGTTCGAGAAATACGCGAACGCGGCGTTGTCGTTGTTGACACCGTCCTCGGCGGCGCGGGCTCTGGCGGCGGGGGCGCCGAATATCGAGCGGGTCGATAAGCTGGTGCAGATCATCGCGGCCAGTAAGGGCAAGCAGTTGGATGTGCTCGACCAGACGGTGGCGCTGGTCGATGGATGGGTCGCGAAGAACCGGGCGAAAGCGGGCTGACGGCCGAGGCTGGGCCTACCCCGTGGCGTGGCCCATGGGGTGGCCATTGGGGTAGGCCGGCATTGTGGCGTGTAACGCCGCCCGCGAGGTGAGCGTGGCGGTGGGGTGCGTTGGAAATCCGGGGTCTCGCACGGGCCGCGGGGTGGTTGGCCGCGGTTTGGGCGGGGGCTCGGGCCGGGCGGGTTCGGCCCCGGTTTTGGCGACGGGCTTGGCGACGGGTTTGGCGGGCGCGTGGCGTTTTTCCAACTGCCTCTGCCACTGCGCCAAAGCCCGGCCGATCGTCACCGCCTGGGCGCGCAGCTTTGTCTGGCGCGCCGGGTCGGCGGCGGAATCGAAACTGTCTTTCACCGCGGCATTCAGAAGAAATTGCAGCGTGACGCAGTTGGCGGCGATCGTCGCCTCCATCGCGTCCGCCGGGGCATGGGCCGCGAACAGCGCGGCGATGGCGGAGCGGCGGATTTGGGCGGCCTGTTGGGTCTCTCCGCGCGAGGCGGTGGCCTGGAAAATGCCGTCGAGAAGATAGGCGTTGAGGTCCATGGCGGAGGCTCCGTTGCCCTATGGCGACGGAGGGAGATGAGGGGCGATGGGGCGGGCGCGTCAAGAACAAAACGGGAGCCTATGTTGTGCCGGGGGAGAGTGGGGGTTTGTCCACAGATGCACACAGATGCACACAGATGGGCCGCGGCGGCGGTGGCGTGGGTGGAGAACGGCGGCGGGGTCGCTGTTGGGTGTGCGGGGGCGTGGCGGGGTCGGGGGTTTTTGGCTTTGTGTTCTTCCAGCAGGCGGAGAATCTCGGCCTCGAACGGAATCGGGGCGATGCGGGCGGGGTCGTAAGCGGGCAGGTGCGGCAGGGGATCGTTCAGGCGTTCCAGCACGGCGCGGCAGCCCAAGGCATTCTGGCCGTGTTGGTCCTGACCAACACGGGTGGTATTCGGCGGATCGCTCCGCTTGATTTGTTCCACTCGCGCCCATCCCTTGGAATGGGCGCGAGCGGACGTCGCCGATTGAGGACCGCTACTTCTTTCAGCTTGCGGTCAACCACATGACATAAGCAGTGCTGTCCGCGTGGGTCACACTGCCATAGGCGTCAGTGTTAAACTCAGCCCAGGTCCTGTCTGTCGACGGGAAGGTTTGTCTTACAAGGTTGCCCTCGCCGCCGCCGGATAGCGTCACCTTCACGCCGCCGCCAATCATTGGTCCAGGCGACGTCGCGACCGCTGTGCCGTGGCTGACATCGCGCAACGTTTGATTTGAACCGTCCGCTGTCAGAGTGACATCCGTCACGCTGATCCCGATCGCAACCACCTGCAGTGAGACATTGGTGGCGGCGGCTTGGTAATCCCAAACATCGCCGGTCCAGACGTTGTTCCCGGCAGGCCCGGCAGGATAGCTGGACATCAGAAATTTTCCACTGCCCGTTTCGCAGTCTGTGGAGACGCCGCCGCCGGTGAGTGTATAGCCCACCGGGAGTGTGGCGGTCGCTGTATCGTGACCTGTACCGGGGTTGGCGCCGAAGGCAGATGCATACCTCACCGAAATCAGGTTGTCTGGATCGTAAATCGCGATCGCATAAGCAGTGAGTGTTTGGGTCGCGGGGTCGGCTGCAATCTCCGCGTCATGAGAGTGTGCCCGCCATCCGGTGATGACACCGCTATTGGATATGACCGGATAACTGCCGGCAAGCCAACTGGTGACGCTGTCGTGCGGGGTCAGGGCGGCCCCGCCGCCGACAATTTTGTAGTCCGAGGGCGGGGTAACATCGACCTTGGTTTCTTGTCCCGCCAAGCAGGGCGTGGATTGGTTAAAAAATGAAGGATTGTTGATGCTGTGCTTCAAAATTCTCAATTGTATATATTTATACAGTGTCGTTTGCGCGGTGTCGTTGGCCGCCAGCATCCATAGTTCTTTGGCTTCCTGAAGCCCACTGACCGTGCTCTCGGTACAAGAATCATACCAGTCTGTAAAGCTTTTTGCATCTGTCGCTGTTATATTCCCCGCCTTACCGGCATCGCCGCCAAACGTAACGACATCAGCGGAAAAGCTCTTTGAGGATAAGCTTGTCTTTAAGCTGGCGGTCGCGCTGGCGGTACCCGAAATGTCGCCAACGCCACGATACGCGGCTGTCACCGTCGCGTGGACCGACTCCATGTCGGTGGCGCTGCTTGTCTCCGCCGTCACAGACATCGACAGCCTGCCGCCGAGATACACGCCAATAATCAGATGCGTGCCAAAACTATTTGTGAATGTCTCCGCATCGCTCAATGAACCGATGGCGTCGAGCTGCGCCAACATCGTGGGATCCAGACACGCGCGAATGTCTGAATTTGTGGTGGCCCGCGCGAACCGGACGGCGCCTAACCGCGTGTAAGCATGATACCAATAATTGTACATTGTGGAGGACTGACAGCTAATCTTTTCGGCACTGGCCTGGACCGATCCACTGTAAACGCCGTAACTGCCGGATATCCCGATCGACGCCGCGATTTTCGTGCGAGTTTCACTCGCCGAACTGGTCGTCTCGCCATGGCCTTTAAATCGATCATAATCGATCGGCGGAACGGTCTCAACGGGCGGAGATGGCACGTTCGGATTTAGATAGCTTGAAAGAAAATACAATGTGTTCGCGGGATCACTGGCGATCTCTTTTTGAAAGGCATTGAATTGCCACAAAATAACGCTTGACGGAGCCGCGTACTTGGGGGGGGGTACTCATATTATTCTCCACATTTTTGGATCGCCATGAACTGAGGCTTAGGCGCCGAGTGTCCGCCGCAGCCCAGTAGTAGTCTGAGTGTGCGGATATCACGGTTAGCATGCGAGTGTGCGAAATGCAACTGGCCGGCTCTGAAGGCGCAGGGCGGATTTTGTGGCATCGTGTGGGTTGTTGTCAGGCAAGGGACGATCGATCGTGTCCATGCGTCGACTGCCCGGGGCGGGTCACTGTTCGATCCAGTTATGTCAGGCCGCGACAGGTGTTGGTATTTGAGAGGTTTTGACGAAAATCATGGATCGCGTGGTCCGGCCGCCGCATCCAGGCCGGTTCACCCTGGATCAGCGTCCGGGCGGCTCGCGCTTCATGAACAGCGCGGTCAATCCCTGAGCCCGGGCGTCCGGGTCAGCGTCCTTTCCAGACCGGGGCGCGCTTGCCGAGAAAGGCTTCCATGCCTTCCCGGAAATCCTCGCTGGTGTAACAAAGGCGGATCAGATCCTCGTCCGGCGGCAGGGTGTCGCGCATTCTCCGCAGGGCTTCCTTGGTCGCGCGCAGGGTCAGCGGGGCATTGGCGGCGACCTGGCGGGCGAGGTCCTCCGCCCGTGCCATCAGCGTTGTCTGGTCCGCCGCGACTTCCGACACCAGCCCGCTCGCCAGTGCCTCCTGGGCGTTCAGCAGGCGTGCCGTGAAGATCATTTCGACGACTCGCGCGGTGCCGATCAGGGCGGACAGGCGGGCCAGGTTGGCCATCGACAGGCAGTTGCCAAGGGTGCGGGCGATGGGGAAGCCGAAGCGGGCGTTGGCGGCGGCGATGCGCAGGTCGCAGGCGGCGGCGATGCCCGCGCCGCCGCCGGTGCAGGCGCCGGAGACGGCGGCGATCGTTGGGATTTCGCAGCGTTCGAGGGCGCCCAGGACGCGGTCGAGTTTGGCTTCGTAGGCGATGGCGTCTTCGGCGGCGCGGAAGTCGCGGAACTGGGCGATATCGGTGCCGGCGGCGAAGGCCTTGTCGCCGGCGCCGGTCAGGATCAGGGCTTTCGCCCCGCCGGGATCGGCGGCGATTTCGGCGAGGCGTTCGTACATGGCGAAGGTCAGCGCGTTGCGCGCGGCGGGCCGGTTCAGCGTGACGAAGCCGATGCCGTCCCGGATGTCATAGAGAAGTTCCCGATCCATTCTCGTTCCTTTCCACGGGCAGCGCGGTCTGGCCGAGCACCCATCCTTCCCACGATGTCAGCCAAGGGTCGTCCGGCGTTGTGTCGGGCCGGTGGCCCATGAGGACATTGATCGCGCAGAGCACGCCCAGCACGCAGTCGAACCGGTCCTCGCCCGCGGGATCGGCGCCGAACCCGTCCATGATCGTGTCGATGGCGGCGGGGTCCGGGGTGACGTTCAGGCGGATCATCGCGTCCAGCAGCGGGGCGGCGACGGCGGCGCGGTCGGTTTGGCGGCGTTTGCTGCCGCGCATTTTCAGGTTCAGGTGGCGCAGGGCTTCGGCCGGATAGGTTTCGGCGATCGCCACGGCGCCGGGGGCGAGAAGGCTTCGGAACGGGCCCTCGAAAGGCCAGAGCCGGATGCCGCCGGCGGCGAGCGCGGGCAGCAGCATGTCGCGCCAGGCGGCGATGGCGGCCTTGCCGGACTGGTTGGCGCCCAGGGTCCAGAACAAGGGCGCGCCGGGGGGGCGTTCGGCGGTGGCTCGGTCGCAGGCGCGGGACAGGTCCGATGGGCCGTCGAAGCCGAGCGCGGCGGCATGGGCCGCGCGGGTCATGCCTTTCGTGCCTCGGGCGGGGTAGAAGGGCCGTTCGTGGCGGATTTCTTCCAGTGTTTCGCAGACACGAAAGAAGTCGGGCCAGTCGCGGATCGTGTCCAGGAAGGCGGGAAACCCGCTTTCCGGGCGCATCGCGGCGTAGGCTCGGGGCACGCCCAGCGGCAGGTCGACGCCGAGGGCGACCGGGCCGCCATCGGCTTCGCCGCGCAGGGTGTCGAGGAAATCGCCGGGATCGCCCACTGGCCGGGGCGCGGCGAGCGACCAGCCGCGTCCGGTCTGGCGGGCGGCGCAAACCCATCGTTTGGCCGGATCGATGCTCCAGTCGGCGTGGGCGGCGAGGATGTCAGGAGCCCAGGGGTTTTTGGGCGCGTTCCAGCAACCGGCGGAAGAAGCCTGGCGGCTTGGGCGGTTGGGCGGCTTCCAAGGCTTTCGCCTTGGCCTTTTCCTCCGCCAGGCGGTCGCGTTCTTTCGCGGCGAGCCATTTTTCCAGGCTCAGGCCGGCCTTGGCGGCGCGTTTGGCTTCGTAGGCGCGCTGGCCCGGCGACATTTCGTTCGGTTTCGTCAAGGTCAACTCCCGCTTCGGCGCCATTGTGCCGCGCCGGTGGCGGCGGGATCAAGCCCGTCCGCCGCCTGGCGCGACTTCGGGCTTGCGCGGGCGCGCGGCGCGCGGTATCGATCTTCGTCCGAATCAATGTTGATTGAGAAATGATAAAATCGTTCCTTCTGGCCGGCCTGACCGCGAGCCTCGCGCTCGCGACGCCGGCGGCCGCCACGATTGTCAGCAACTTCTCCGCTGGCGCCGAAGGCTGGACGGTCGCGTCCACCAATGCGTACCTGTCCAATCTGAACCCGGTCACGCAGAACACGGCGGCGACGGCGTATCACGCGGCGGGCGGGGATCCCGGCGGGTATATCTCGATCTTCGACATCGATTCGCACGACACGTTTTTTCGCGCGCCGTCGGCGTATCTTGGGAACATGTCGGCGTTTGTTGGCGGCACGTTGTCGTACAGCCGGATGGTGGACGTGACGTCGCCGCCCTATAATGGCCGCGACATCGTTATTCAGGGTGGCGGTCTGACGCTGGCGCTGGATACCACCGTCCCCTCCCCCACGAATACCTGGGGGACCGTGTCGGTGACGCTGGCGCCTTCCGCCGCGTGGCTGAATCTGACGACCTCGCTGACCGCGACGCTGGCGGATTTTCAGGCCGTGTTCGGAAATCTGACCGTGCTCGACATCACCGCCGAGTTCGCCGCGGGCTCGCTGGAGACCGGGAGTCTCGACAGCGTCGCGATGACGGAGGGACCGGCGATCCCGGAACCCGCCTCCGTGTTGGTGCTGTTGTCCGGGCTGGGTCTGACCGCGCTGGCGCGCCGCCGGCGGCGCTGATCTCCGGGTTTCCTCGGCGGCGCACGGGTTGTATTCCTGGCGGCGACAGGGGGAGCGTTGCATGTCCGGTGGTTTGGAAGGCGTCGTCGCCGCGGAAACAATTCTGAGCCATACGGATTCGGCTGCCGGCATGGTCTGGGTGCGCGGGCACGATCTGCCCGATCTGGTGGCCAATCATGGGTTCGAGGGCACCGTCGCGCTGTTGTGGGAGGGGTTCGCGGGCTCTGGCCTGACCCGCGCGGGCATGACCGCGGCGTTTGGCGCGGCGCGGGTGGCGGCGTTCGCGGGCCTGGCCGCGTGGCTGCCTTTGGCGCGGGGGCGCTCGCTGTTCGAGGGGGTGCGGCTCGGGCTGGCGGCGCTGCCGGATACGGCGGGGGCGGCGGAGCTGGTTGGGGCGCTGACCACGATCGTGCCGGCGTTGCTGCGGGGCGAACAAGGCGCCATCGCGCCCGATCCGGCGTTGTCGACCGCCGCGGATTTGTTACGGATGTGGCATGGGGTGGAGTCGCCGCCGGCGATGATCGCGGCGTTGGACACGTATTTCACCGTGATGGCGGAGAGCGGGCTCAGCGGCTCGGCGTTTGCCGGGCGGGTGGTGGCGTCAACCCAGGCGTCGTTGGCGGCGTCGGTGCTGGGGGCGTGGTGCGCGTTCACGGGTGCCTTGCATGGTGGGGCGCCGGGCCCGACGTTGGACATGCTGGACGATGCGCGGGCCGCCAAGGACCTGGATGCCTGGCTGGAGGAGCGGCTGCGGAGCGGGCAGCGGCTGATGGGGTTTGGACATCGGGTGTTTCGCGGCAACGATCCGCGGGCGGAGGCGATGCGGCTGGCGATGACCCGGATGGGACCGATGGCGGGGCGGCTGGCGTTCGCCTCGCATGTCGAGGCGCGGGTGGCGGCGGTTATCGAGCGGGTGAAGCCGGGCCGGACGCTGCCGCCGAATGTGGAGATCATGGCGGCGTTGCTGCTGGACGCGGTGGGGTTTCCTCGGGCGGCGTTCACGCCGGTGTTCGCGGTGGGGCGGTGCGCGGGGTGGATCGCGCATGCGTTGGAGCAGCAGAAGAATGGGCGGATGATCCGGCCGACGTCGCGGTATGTGGGGGGGTGACGTGGGGGGATGACGAGGAGATGTTGTGCCTGACTTCGAATTTTTATTCCATGGATGTACGGCCGCCGTAGCTGCCAGGACGCGGGTCAGAGCGCCGGGGGCGGCGCGGCGGAGGGCCGCGGGTCGCGGTTGCATTCGACGAAGCGGATGGCGCCCTGGGGTTTGCCGTTCGCGGTGAGAAACGTTCGGCCGACGTATTCGCCCAGCACGCCCAGTATCATCGACTGGACGCCGCCGACCAGCAGCAGGACGACCATGGTGGAGGCCCACCCGGTTGGGGTGGAGTGCCAGAACAGCGCCTCGGCGATGGTCGCGACGGCGGCGATGGCACCCATGGCCGCCATCGCCGCGCCGGCGAAGATGGCGAGCCGCAGTGGCGCCAGGGAGAAACTGGTGGCGAGGTTCAGCCACAGGCGCACCAGGCGGCGTAGCGTGTAGTTGGAACGGCCTTCGGCGCGGGGCAGATGCAGGACCTCGATACTGTCGATGCGGCGGGTGACCTGCATCACCAGGCCGTCGACGTAGGGGTAGGGGCCGGCGTAGCGCGTCACGGCCTCGACCACCAATGCCGACATGCAGCGGAAGGAGGAGAGGTAGAGGCCCTTGGGTTTGTCCAGCAGCACGTCGGCGGCCATGTTGGCGAAGCGGCTGCCGAGATTGCGCCATCCCGCGTGTTGTTTGACGGCGTAGCGGGTGTAGACGGTGTCCCAGCCGCCCAGCCGGGCGTGATCGAACAGGCGGACGACTTCCTCGGGCGGGTTTTGCAGATCGTCGTCCATGGTGATGGTATAGGCGCCGCGGGCGTGGCGGAGGCCGGTCATGACCGCGTTGTGCTCGCCGAAATTGCGCGCGTGTTCGATATAGGTCAGCGGCACGGTCGCCGTCTTCAGCAAGGCGCGGCAGACATCGGCGGAGTTGTCGGGGCTGCCGTCGTTGACCAGGACGATTTCCAGACCGCCGGTCACGGTCAGGCGCGACAACGTGTCCACCAGCGTGCCGATCGTGGCGGCGCCGTTATACACGGGGACGACGATCGTCAGGCCCTCGCCTGGCCGAAAGGCCGCGTGTCCGCTGTGTTCTGGATTCATGGCGTCGTTCATGGCCGCTCCGCGATCGCCAGCACCGACCCGCCCATGGGCAGCGGGAAGGGCAAGTGCCGTTCGAGTTCCGTCATGCCATGAAGGATGCGGTCCAGCCATGGCGGAAACGCGGCGACATCGGAGCGGGACGACGATCGCGACAGAAGTTTCCGTTGCAGGATCATCAGCGGCAGCAGCAGGCCGTTCCAGTATCCGATCCGCGCGACGCGGAACCCGGCGGCTTCGAGCATGGTTCCTGTTTCCGTGGCGGTCATGCGGCGGGCGTTGTGGACTCGCAGGTCGTGCACCGACATCAGGGCGCGGTAGGCCGGCATGTTGACGATAAGGCGGCCGCCGGGCCGCAGCACGCGGCGGATTTCGGCCAAAGCGGCGGGCGGATCGACGGCTTCGTGGCACAGCACGTCGGCGGCGATGGCGGTGCCGATGGACCCGGCGGCGAAGGGCAATTGGTTGATGCTGCCCCGGGCGACCGGATGGCCGGATTTCGCGGCGGCGATGGCGGCGGCGGTGCCGTTCCATTCCAGGCCGAACGCGGCCGCGGATCGGGGGACGAGCGACAGGAACCCGCCGGTGCCGCAGCCCAGATCCAGCAGCGGGCCGGGATCGCCGCCGGCGGCGTGGAGCAGGCGTGAGTGCAAGGCGCGGTACCACCACATCCGGGCCTCGACCCGGTCCATCAGGACGTATTCCTCGGGTTCCATGGGGCGCGCGGCGTCCAGTCGGGACAGTTGGAGGGTCGCATTGTATGCGATCGGCCGGACCGGCGCGTCCAGCGGATTTGTTCCGGCTGGACGCGGGGCGCCGGGCCGCCCTACAGAGGACCGGCATTTTCCACGGCCGTCAGCACGCATGCATCCGATCGTTTGCCCCGAATGTCAGGCCGTTTTCCGCCCGTCCGCCATTTTCTTTTCGGGCGCGACGCTGTCCTGGAGCCTTCCCCCACGCGCCCGCGCCGCCGTGGCGGCCTGCCGTCATGGCATGGCGGAACACATGGAGGGGCTCGCGGCCTGCGCCGGTGCCCGGCCGGCCGTCGCGGCCTTGTTCGCGCCGCTGCCACCTCCCCCGCCGGTGCCGGGGGAAGCATTGGATGTCGCGATCGCCGGGACCGCCCATGCGGCCCATGTCGTCGAGCCCCGCCGGGGCATGAGCGCGCCCGCCGCGGACGACAGCCGGCTGGCGTTGCCGCCGGACGCGCGGGAGTTGTTCGGGCACGATCCGGGGTGCGCGGAGATCCTCGCGTACGATTTCGCCGGCGCCGAACTGCTCGCGGCCTGCGGCGCGCTGGCGCGCGATGGGCGGATTTTGGCGGAAACGCGGTATCTTTTGTCCGACGCGGATTATCGCGAGGAACTGTCCACCCACCGTCCGATAGCGGCGTTCCCCGCCGGGAAAACCGCCGTCCTGGGCTTCAATTTCGCTCACCACAATTACTTCCACTGGACGATGCAGTGCCTGCCGGCAATGGACGCGGCGTTGCGGCGCGACGATCTCCGCGATCCGGTTTTGGTGTTGCCGCCACTGACGGCGTGGCAGGAGGAGACGCTCGCGTTGCTGGGGCTGGACGCGGCGCCAAGGTTCGAGGCCGGTCTGGCGTGCCGGTATCCGCTGCCGGCGGTGCGGTACAGCGGGTTTTTAAATGGGAGCGCGTCGTTTTTCGTCTCGCCGGTTTGCATGGACATTCTGGACCGGATGGCGGCGCGGGTGGACCAGCCCAGCGGAACGCCGGAGCGGCTGTTCGTCTCCCGGTCCGACAGCGCGACGCGGGTCATGACGAACGAGGCGGAGGCCGCGCGGCTGGCGGAAACATATGGCTTCACGACGATCGTGCCCGGCGCGTACCGGGTCGCCGATCAGATCCGGTTGTTCCGTGGCGCGCGCCAGGTCGTTGGCGCGCATGGCGCGGGCCTGACCAATCTGGGCTTTTGCCGGCCCGGCACACGGGTGCTGGAGCTGTTTCCGGAGGGTTATCTGAATCCGGTCATGAACCGGATCGCGTGGGGACGCGGCCTGGATTACCGGGCCGCGTGCTTTCCGGACGACGGGGGGCCGGTGCCGCAGCTTCGGACCTGGAGGGTCGATCTGGCGCGGTTCGAACGGGATCTTCGCGCGTTGGGGAATTGAGGCACGGTCCCCAAAGGGATGGAAAGCGTCGCGCGGCGAGGCGGGCTTGCCGGGACGCGCCGCGCCGGGCAAGCACCGTGACATGTCCGCATCCCAGCCCTTCCGCGCCCTGACCGACAATGCCGCCGATACCGTGCGCGGGATTTTGCTGGCCGCCGCGTCCTATATGATTTTGACCATCGGCGACATCGCCGCGAAATGGGCCATCATCGTCTCCGGCGTCGCTTGGGCGTTGATGTGGCGCGGGGCCTTCGGGGCCGCCGCGATCGCCGGAGTCACCGCCTGGGGGCACGGCGGGCGCGGGCTGTGGCGGCTGCGGCCGGTGCGGTGGAAGCTGGTGGCGCTGCGGTCCGGGCTGTCGTCGTTCACAACGATTTCCTGGTATCTGGCGTGGCAGCACATGCAACTCGCCGACACCTACGCCCTGGGGTTCACGGCGCCATTGATCATGACGGTGCTGGCGGTGCCGCTGTTGGGCGAGCGGTTGCGGTGGCGGCGGATTCTTTCGACGCTGGTGGGGTTCGCGGGGGTGCTGGTGATGCTACGGCCCGGAGGGATTCCGCTGACGCCTCCAGTGTTGTTGCTGATGGCGGGGCTTGTGACAATGGCGCTCACCCGGATCATGGCGCGGTTTCTGTCGCAGACCGAAACGCCGGAATGTCAGGCATTCTGGTTGATGGTCTCGCACGGGATGTCCGGTGTTTGCATCCTGCCGATCGCGCCGCTGCTGTCGTTCGGCGACGCGCTCTCGTGGACCGCGCTGCTGTTTCTGGGGGTGTCGAGCGGGCTGGCGCACTGCATGTTCTCGCGCGCCTATGGTCTCGCGCCGGTATCCGCGCTGGCGCCGTACGAATACACGATGCTGCTATGGGGCGGTCTGGCCGGCTGGCTGGTGTTTAACGAGGTGCCGTCCTGGACGACGCTGGCGGGGGCGGCGATCGTGGCGTTCGCCGGGCTTTACAACCTGCATCGGGAACGGGTGCGCCGGGCGCTGGAGGCGGGGTAAGCGCGGTAGGGACCCGGGGGGGCGGCCGGGTCAGCTCCCGACCCGCTTCAACGTGAAGTGCAGCCCGCATTGGGCGTCGCGGACGTCGCCGCTGACCGTGGTGCCGTCGTGCGTGCCGGTCAGTTGCACGCCGGGGAGCGCGCCCTGGACGGTTCCGTTGCCGAGCACCCGCGCCTGAATATACTGGTTTTCCCAGCGGTAGAACATCACGCCGTTGCGGATGGACGTGCTGATCAGACCGGGCCGCGGGCAGGTGCGGCGCAGGACCTGAAACCGGGTGGAGGTCCCCCGGTAATCGCCGTCCCCGGACCCGATCAAGCCGGGCACTTTCCCGCATCCGGACAGAAGCAAACATCCCAACATCGCGCCGCTGACGGCGATACGCATTCCGGTCACGAACCACCCACCTTGTTGCAAACGCGCCCTCATGCTGTCCCGGCGGCGGTTTGGCAAGAGTCCTGGGCGATCTGCACGTAGTTGGTGTTGTAGGTCGTCGCCCCCGATGGCGCGGAACGATCCAATGTCACGGCATTGGCACAGCCCTTGGAATCGACTCCGTCCGCGTCCGGCGTGAACCAGGCGCCTTCCTTGATGGACACGACGCCGGGCGCGATGCGGTCCGTGACGAAGGCGGGCAGCACCGTCGTCCCGGCCTGGTTGAAAATCCGCACCCTCTGTCCGGTCGCGATCCCGCGCGCCGCCGCGTCCTGGACGTTCATCCACACATCGTCCGGATCGACGCGCGCGAGGCCCGGCTGGTTGCCATGTGTCGAATGTGTCCGCGCCCGCGATTTCGGCGAGCACAGCATCAGCGGATACGTGGCGTCCGGACCCGGCGGGGCGATCCAGGTGGGGATCGGCGGGATGACGCCGAGACCGTAGGGGTTGGGGTTCGCGGCGAGTGCCGTGGAATACACCTCGATTTTGCCGGAGGGGGTTTTGAACGGCGTATTTTCGAAATCGCGGATTTGCGCGGCGAAGGACACCGCGTCGCGCGGCGGGGGAAAGCGGGCGACTCCCTGTTCCGCGAAGGCGTCGAAATCGTCGATCGTTCCGGCGGCGATCTCGCGCAGCCATTCGGTTTCGGTTTTGCCGTTGTAGCCTTCGATGCCCAGACGTTCCGCGAGATCGGTGAAAATGTCGATGTCATCGCGGCATTCGTACATCGGTTCGATGGCCTGGCGCATATAGATCGCGTAGTGACCGGCGCCAGACCAGGGGACGTGGATGTCGTTTCGCTCCCAAAAGGTGGTCGCGGGCAGCACGATGTCGGCCATGCGGACCGTTGGGGTCAGGAAATGGTCCTGGCCGACAATGAACTCGACGCCATCCAGGGACGCCGCGATTTTCGCCGCGTTGGGCGCCTGGTTGAAGATGCCGCCACCGGCCGCGTAGATCAGCCTGATATCGGCGGGGTAACCGCCCGCCTTGCCGCGCGCCAGCAAATCCGCCAGCAGCGGCGCCGAGACGCGCGCGTCGATCGGGTTCTTGCCGGCGGACAGGGCCTTGAAACTTCCGCGTCCGGTCGCGCCGTTGGAAGTGCCGGAATTGCCGCCGATCACGCCCACCGACCCGGTGATGGCGGCCAGGGCATAGGCGGCGCGATGGAACTGCTCGCCGTAAAGGGTGCGGCCGGGGGCGTAGCCGGTCTGCAAGGCCGAAGGTTTGTTGGTGGCGAATTCGATGGCGAGGCGGCGGATGGTGTCGGCCGGCACGCCGGAGATTTCCGCGGCCCAGTCCCCGGTCTTGTCGATGCCGTCAGGTTCGCCGAACAAATAGGCGCGATAGGACGCGCCGGCGGGGGCGCCTTCCGGCAGATGCGCCTCGTCGAAGCCCAGAACGAAACGGTCGCAATAGGCCTGGTCGTGCAGGCCACGCGCCACGATCTCCCGGGTCATCGCGATCAGCACCGCGGTGTCGGTAGAGGGACGGATGAACACATGCTCGTCAGCGAGTTGGCGGCTGGTCATGGTTTGTCTGGGGTCGACGCAAACGATACGGGTGCCGTTGCGTTTCGCGTGTTTCAGGTACGGCATCGTTCCAGTCCCGAAAGTTCCGTCGCCTGGGCTCCATCCCCACATCAGAATATATTTCGAATTGACGTAATCCGTGGGTTCCCGGCCCGAGGATTTGTAATCGGTTCCGTAAGTCGTTCGTATCGAGAAAATCTCCGCCTCCGCCGACATGTTCGACCAGAGATCGGTGAAGCCGCCGAACATGTTGAGAAGAAGTTGCGCGGCGGGACGGCCGTGCAGCAGGGATTGCGAGCCGGAGCGGGAGCCGTCCAGAATGGCCGCGTTTCCGTATGTCGCGCGTATCCGCAGCATTTCGCGGGCGACGGTGTCGAGGGCCTCATCCCAGGAAATGCGCTCGAACTGGCCGGAGCCGCGGGGGCCCGTGCGTTTCATGGGATATTTCAGGCGGTCGGGATGATAGGTCCGCTCGATCTGGCCGACGCCGCGGGCACAGGCGGGCAGCGGCGGGTGTTCCGGGTTCCAGCGGCGTGTGTCGGTGCCGATACGGACGATTTTGCCGTCGCGGACATGGGCGTTGACGACGCAGCGGCCGCCGCAATTGTGGCCGCAGGTGCTGGTGACGACGGTCTCGCCGGGTTGGGCCACGGGACGCGGAGCTTCGTAGATCGTGTGGGTCCGGAGACCTGGCATGATGTCGGGCAAGGCCGGGACTCCGGAAGTGAACGAGGCCAAAAAAGCGGCGAGACGGGGCGCCGCATGGACGCCCCGTCCAGAAGGTCAGCCCTTGAACGCCGGCATGACGCCGGTCGCGAACCGCTCCAACTGCTCCAGGCACAGCGACAACGGCAAGCCCAGAGGTTGGGCCACCGTCACGCGGCTGAGGCCGGGGTAACGGGCTTCGAGGGCTTTCAGTTGCTCGATGATGTCGTCGGGCGTGCCGGCCAGGAAGCCGCCGGCGGCGACGGCGTCCTCGATGCGCGGCAGTTTCACGTTCGCGGCCAAACGCGGGTCGCGCATGGCCTCGATCTGCTCGTCGGACAGTGCCTTCACCAGGCGCAGTTCGCCGAACATTTTCATGTTCTCTTCGTAATAGATTGCCGCTTCCTTCATCGCCTGTTCCTTGCTGTTGGCGATGTGGAACTGGAAGCCGATGGCCATGCGCTCGCCGGGGATCAAATCGATGCCGATCTTTTTATGCGCGGCCTGCCAGGCGTCCATGATCCGCGCCTGCGCGCCGCCTTCGGCCGAGCCACCGCCGATCACGCCCTGGATGCCGTGCTTCGCCATGAAGTCCAGCGCGCGGGCACTGCCGCTTTGGATCGGCTGCCAGCATTCGACCGGCAGGGTCGCGGGCCGGGGCACCAGCGTGAGGTCCTTCAGGGTGTAGCCGCGATAGGGCACCTCGGGCGGCAGCGTGTAGTGCTTGCCCTTGTGCGAGAAGGATTCGTTGTTGAACGCCTTCATGATGATCTCGACCTGTTCCTCGAACAGTTCGCGATTGGCTTCCTGGTCCAGCAGCGGCGCGCCGAAGGTTTCGACCTCGCGGGTGTGGTAGCCGCGGCCGACGCCGAACACGACGCGGCCCTTGGTCAGGATGTCGGCGACGGCGAAATCCTCGGCGAGGCGCAGCGGGTGCCACATCGGGGTGATGTTGAAGCCGGTGTGGAATTTCAGGCGCTTCGTCAGGTGGGTCAGATGCACCGCCAGCATGACGATGTTCGGCAGGCACTCGGTGCCTTCGGGCTGGAAGTGATGTTCGGCCATCCACAGCGCGCCGTAACCGAGCCGGTCCATGGCCTTCGCCTGTTCCTCGGCCTTGGTGTGGGCCTCGATCAGGCGCTCGTTGCTGTAGCGGCGGGCATTGACGGGGGTGCCGAGATACCCGACATTTTCCATGTCGATGTGACCGGCGTACGAACTGTCGAATTGTTTGATCATGGGGCTTTCCTCCGGGCATCCGCGCCCGTTTCCATGGCCGCATCGTACTCGGACGGGACAGGATGGCAACTCCGCCCCCTCCCCCGCCGGTCACGGGACTCCGCGCGATGTTTCACCGCACCGCGTCAAAATCTGACAAATCAACGCGTTACCCAGAAATATCCCGCAACAATCCTTGAATGGCCTGTCCCGGCGCGGTGGCGTAGACATGTTTTGGAGACTCCCGCGCATCCTCGCGCCAGGCTCCCAGCAATTCGAGGCGGAACCAAATCAGATGACCGGACCGATGGGCATGACCGCGCCAGATCGTATGTCGTCCCTGTGGACGCAGCGGACGTTGAAGTCGCGCATCCCCTGCGTGGGCATTGGCCTGCATTCGGGCCGCCGGGTCAGCCTGACGCTGCTGCCCGCGCCCGCCGATCGCGGGATCGTGTTTCGCCGGACCGATCTGAACCGGGACATTCCCGCGCTGTATCACCGCGTCGTCGATACCCAGCTTTGCACCGTCATCGGCGAGGGTTCCGCCCGTGTCGGCACCGTGGAACATCTGATGGCCGCGCTGGCGGGCGCCGGGATCGACAACGCGATCGTCGAGCTCGATGGCCCGGAAGTGCCGATCATGGACGGGTCGGCGGCGCCGTTCTCTTTCCTGCTGGAATGCGCGGGGATCGCGGTGCTCGACGCGCCGCGCAAGACGGTGGAAATCCTGCAACCGGTGCGCGTGACCGACGGCGACGCCTTCGCGGAGTTGCGGCCTTTCGACGCCCTCCCCGGCCGCGCCGGACGCCCGGCGATTCCCACCCTCGATCTGGACGTCGCGATCGATTTCCCGGACGCGGCGATCGGGCGGCAGTCGATGACGCTGCGTCTGTCGCCGGAAAATTTCCGCGAAGCGGTCGCGCCCGCGCGCACCTTCGGCCGGCTTTCCGACGTGGAGAAGCTCCACGCCATGGGCCTCGCGAAGGGCGGCAGCCTGGACAACGCGGTCGTCGTCGATGGCGGCAAAGTGCTCAATCCCGGCGGGCTGCGCATGGAAAACGAGTTCGTGGCGCATAAGCTGCTGGACGCCATGGGCGATCTCGCGCTGGCGGGCGTGGCGTTGCACGGGCGTTATATCGCCAACCGTCCCGGGCACGGGCTCACCAACAAACTACTCCGCGCCTTGTTCGCGCGCCAGGCGGCCTGGGCCGATATCACGCCCATGCCTCTCGCCGCGGCGGCGGCCTGAAAACCCGCCGCGGCCGCGGCATGACGTCCCCTCGCGGCGGCCGCTGGAAACGCGGCCCTTCGCGGCGCGCGATGCCGTGATATAAGTGGCCCCGATGACCCAATTTTCCCCGCGCGTTTTCGCCCTGTCCGTCACGCTTTGCCTCGCGGCGCCGCTGCTCGGCGGTTGCGGCGACTCGGACAAGGACAAACTGGCCGCCTCCGGCCCGGCGGCGCCGGTCGAGGTTTTGTATAACAACGGCCTGGATGCGTTGAACGCCCGCCGGTTCACGGCGGCGGCCGACCAGTTCGCCAGTCTGGAGCAGAATTACCCGTTTTCGACCTGGACGGTGAACGCCCAGATGATGCAGGCGTATTCGCTCTATCAGCAGAACAAATACACCGACGCCATCGCCGCCCTGGACCGCTTCATCCAGTTGCACCCGGCGCATCGCGACATCGCGTATGTCTATTATCTCCGGGGCCTGTCCTATTACGAGCAGATCGCCGACATCCAGCGCGACCAGAAAGGCACGGAGGCCGCGATGGCCGCGTTGCAGGAAGTCGTGACCCGGTTCCCAAACAGTTCTTTCGCCAACGACGCCCATCTGAAGATCGATCTTTGCCGCGACCATCTGGCGGGCAAGGAGATGGAAATCGGGCGGTATTACCAGAAACAGAACCTCTTCCAGGCCGCGCTGGGGCGTTTCCAGCGGGTCGTGGACGAGTATCAGACCACCGCCCATGTGCCAGAGGCGTTGTCGCGCCTTGTGGAAGTCTATCTGGCGCTGGGACTGAAGGACCAGGCGAAGAAAACCGCCGCCGTTCTGGGCTTCAACGATCCGGGCAGCGAGTGGTACCAGCACAGCTACAGCCAGCTCGCGGCGTTGGGCGAGGTGCCGGCGGGCATGCCCGCCCCGACCTCCGGCGGGCGGGGCGTTCTGGGCCGTGCCTGGAACGCGCTGTTCTGATGTCCTGACCGGCGGCGCGGGATGCTGACGGCGCTGTCCATTCGGGACGTGGTTCTGATCGACCGTCTGGACCTGACGTTCGGCCCGGGCCTGACGGTGCTGACGGGCGAGACCGGCGCGGGCAAATCGATCCTTCTCGACAGTCTGGGACTCGCTTTGGGCGCGCGCGCCGAATCGGGGCTGGTCCGGGCGGGATGCGCCCAGGCGAGCGTGGCGGCGGTGTTTTCGCTGCCGGCGGCGCATCCGGCGCTGGCGTTGTTGATCGAACAGGGGCTGGAAGCCGAGGACGAGATCGTGCTGCGGCGCGTGGTGATGAAGGATGGCCGCTCCCGCGCCTTCGTCAACGACCAGCCCGCCGGGGTCGCGCTGCTGCGCCGGATCGCGGCCTTACTGGTCGAAGTGCAGGGCCAGCACGAGCAAATGGGACTCGCCGATCCCGCCAGCCATGGCGGGTTGCTGGACCTGTTCGGTGTGCCTGCGCCGCTGCGCGAGACGGTCGCGGAGGCCTGGCGGGCCGGGCGCGAGGCGGAAAAGACACTGACCGCCGCGCGCATCGCGATTGAAACCGCCCGCCGCGACGAAGAATGGCTCCGCCATGCGGTGGACGAACTCGCCACGTTGACGCCGCGTTTGGGCGAGGAAGACGAACTGGTCGCGGAACGCCAGCGCTTGCAACAGAACGAGCGTCAGGCGGAAGCCATCGCCGCCGCGATCGCCGAACTGACGCCGCGGGATCGCCGCGGGTCGGCGGGGCCCGCGGCCGTACTGCGCTCCGCGTCCCGGCTGCTGCAACGGCTGATCCCGGCGCACCAGCAGGACCAAACCAATCCGGCGCAGGCGGCTTTGTCGGCGCTGGAACGGGCGGAGGAGGCGTTGGCGGAGGCGGATATGCTGCTGGGGCGGCTCGCCGCGGAGGCGGACGCCGATCCGCGGATGCTGGAACAGACGGAAGAACGGCTGTTCGCTTTGCGCGCCGCCGGACGGAAGCACAGCGTCCCCGTTGGCGAGTTGCCGGCGCTGCTGGACACGCTGGCGGAACGGCTCGCCGGGCTTGAGTCGGGCGAGGTGGCGCTGGCGGAGATGGAACTGGCCGCGCGCGAAACCCGGGCCCGGTTCGTCGCGGCGGCCTCGGCGTTGACGGCGGCGCGGCAGGCGGCCGCGGTCCGGTTGCGCGACGCGGCGATGGCCGAACTGCCGCCGTTGCGGCTGGATAAGGCGCGCTTCTTCGTCGAGGTGACAGAGGTCGAGGAGCCGGCCTGGGGGCCCACCGGCACCGATCAGGTCCGTTTCCTCATCGCGACCAATCCCGGCCAGGACCCTGGGCCTTTGGCGAAAATCGCCTCGGGGGGCGAATTGTCGCGGCTTATGCTGGCGGTGAAGGTCGTGCTGTCGATGGGTTCGGTGGTGCCGACGCTGGTGTTCGACGAGGTCGATTCGGGGATCGGTGGCGCGACCGCGGCCGCGGTCGGGGATCGGCTGGCGCGGGTCGCGGAAACGGTGCAGGTGCTGGTCGTCACCCATAGTCCGCAGGTGGCGGCGCGGGGCATCGCGCATCTGCGGGTGTCGAAGGCGGCGAAGGGCACGCGCACCGCGACGACGGTGGAACCCTTGTCGGTGGAGGCAAGGCGGGAAGAAATCGCCCGGATGCTCGCGGGCGAGACGATCACCGCCGCGGCGCGGGCGGCGGCGGACGATTTGCTGGGTGTGGCGGGGTAGACGGGCGCGCGGTTACGTCCGCGCCTTCCGGCACCGCGCGAAGCCCATGCCGCCGAGGCCCATGATCAGGACGGCGAGCGTGCCAGGCTCCGGTAAAACACCTTCGGACAGAGTCGCTGAAAACAGGGTCGTGTCGAATTGGACTCCGTTCCCGCCATCGCCCGCGATGAAATCGAGTATGTCGCCGGTGTGAAGGCTTATGGTCGTGAGAAAGGCGGAGGCCGGATGCGCCGCGTCAATCGGCGTATCGAACAGGCTGACGCCATTCAGCAGGACGTGGCCATCGGTTGTCGTTGACGGATCGCCGATCGCGAAGGACACTGAGATCTCGGCGACGACGTCGGCGGGCACGATATAGCGGGCGTCGGCGTAAATACCGCCGCTGCCCGGATGCAAAAGCCCCGCCGGCGTCCCGAAGCCTGGGTTGAGCCGCCCCACCAACGGAGTCCGGCCGCCCGGATTCCAATCGTCGCGGCTGACGTCCTGGTAATGATTCGGGAACAGGGTCAGCGCACCGCCAAAGCTGGCGATGGCGCCATAACTCCAATCGCCGGGTGTATTGGTGGTGGTGGAAAAATCGTTCACGAAGTCGGCGATCGTCGCCGCGCCAGCGGCGCCGATCGTCCCGAGAAACAAGGCCGCGCCCGCGGCGATCGAAAAATACCTCATGTCAATTTTATCCTGAAAGACTTGCCGAATATATCGGACAATACCGTGCCTGCCAATCGCGAACACCGGACCTTCGAAACGCGGTTTCTTCGCGCGCCGGCGGCGGGACTGGTCCGGGCAAGAAACGGCCGCCGCGGCGGGACCTCCGAGCCCCGGCGCTTCGACCGGAACGGCCGGGTTTGTTCACCCAATGGCGGACAAAATGGCCTGCAGGCCGAAACCGAGAAACATAATGCCGGAGAGCCGGGTCGCCCATAACGCGTTCCGGCTGTACCACCGCCTGACCGCGCCGGTCCCGATCGTCGCGATCAACACCGCGTCCGCCGCCAGGAAACCCACGCAGGCGGCGGCCAGGAGCGGCGGCAAGGACTCCCATCCCAGTTGGGACGCGTGTTCCGCGAGCGCCGCGGTGAACATCGCGACGGAGACGGGGTAGGCTTTGGGGTTCGACAGGCCGAAGGCGAGGCCTCGGCGGAGCGGCGATCTGGGCGCGAAAGTGGTTTCGCCGGGATCGGTTTCGCGCGCGGTCGCGGCGCGCCAGCCGAGAATGCAGAGATAGACCCCGCAAGCGAGGCCAAGAATGTCGAAAACGCGGGACCCAATGGTATGGGCCCCGACGATCGCGCACAGAGACAGGCTGGCCCAGATGACGTCGCCGACGAAATGGCCGGCGAGAAACAGGGTGCCCGCGCGCCGGCCGCTCCCGGCCGCGATTCCCAGCAAGGCCAGGAACGCGGGACCGGGCGCGATGGTATAAGCGGCTCCGGCGAACGCGGCGGCGAGCAGGAGCCCAAACGTCACCCGCCGAAGGCCTGATCCCATGGCTCGGGGAGCATGCGGTAGCCGCCGTGGCCGTCGCGCACCAGATGGGCGAAGCCGGGGAAGTGGACATGCATGCCGGCCACCAGTTGGCGGTCGGTGGCGACCATGTCGAAGACGCGTTTGCGGCTGGCGGCGGCGGCGTGCGGGTCGGTGTCGAACTCGATGGTGACCTCGGGGCGCGGCACCTGGATTTCCGGGACGTGGATGGTGTCGCCCCAGATGAGCAGCGTGTCCTTGCCGGAGGCGATCATGTAGCCGCTATGGCCGGGGGTGTGGCCGTGCATCATGACGGAGGTAATGCCTGGGAAGACTTCGGTGGCCTTGGAAAATGTGCGGGTCTGGTTGTGGTAGGGGGCGATCTGTTCGCGCGCGCACTGGAAATACATTTTCTTGGCGCGCTCGCTGGCCCGGCTCATGGCGCCGTCGTCGTGCCAGTGTTTGGGCTCGTTTTCGTGCACGACCAGTTCGGCGTTCGGGAAGAATTTCTTGCCGGTTTTCGGGTCGGTGAGGCCGGCGGAGTGATCCGGGTGCATGTGGGTCAGCAGCACCGTATCGATGTCGGCGCAATCGACGCCGGCCGCGGCCAGGTTCTGTTGCAGCTTGCCCGCGGTCGGCAGCAGGTAGTCGCCCGATCCCGTCTCGACCAGCGCGAGCCGGCCGGCGGAATAGACGAGGTAGCAGTTCACCGAGGTCCGGCGGCCCGGCCGGAAATTGGCGTCGAGCAGGGTCTGGCCCGCGTCCTTGGTGATGTTTTGCAGCACCTCCAGGTTACCGTCGAGGTAGCCGTCGGACAGCGCGGTGACGACGATGTCGCCGATGCGGCGGTGGTACACGCCGGGGATTGGCGCGGTGGGGATTTTGATCATGTCGAGAACTCCTTGGTCGCGTCCGGACGGGCCGGTTGCCGCCTTCCTATCGGCGGCGGCGCGGTTTGTCATGGGTTGGCGCCGGGCTCACCATTGGCGGCGGTTTTTGTCCCGGATCGATTCGTACAGATTCACCGGCGAGAAATCGTCGGTCAGGCGCGGGGCGTCCAGGCGATCCGGCCAAGGTTGCCGCGTGGCCAGCAACGCCGGGAGTTTGTAACGAAAATTGAATTTTTCCTGTAGCGCCGCCGCCCGTTCCGCCAGCACCGTATCCACCGGTCTGGGCGAGGCCATCGCCACCGCGATGACGTTGCCGCCGCCGCCGTCGAAGAGGTCGACCGAGGCGAAGGCGGTTTTCAGGGTGACGAGCGTGCTGTCGTAAAGTTTCGTGCCGCTGTGCAGGTTGAACACCGCCGCGCCGCCGGGGGCGAGGTGGCGGGCGGTCAGCGCGTAGAACTCGGCGGTCAGGAGGTGGAAGGGGACGTAGCCGCCCCGGAAGGCGTCCAGCAGGATCAGGTCGTACTGGGTATTGTTCCGGGTCAGGAAGACCCTTCCGTCGGCCTCGATCAGCGGGGTGCGTGGGGTTTCGCGGACGCCAAACCATTGTTTCGCGGCGCGGATCACGCCGGGATCGAGTTCGACGGTCTCGACGATCGGGCCGGGCATGTGGCCCGCGAGGTAGGTCGAGACGGAGCCGCCGCCCAGTCCGATCATCAGCACGCGGCGGGTGATTTCCGGAAAGGCGAGACCGACGGTCATGGCGCTGGTGTAGCTGACCGGCATCGCGGTGGCGTCGGCGAGGTCGATCGCGGACTCGGTATAACCCTGGCGTTGCCGTTGGAACGACATCGTCACGAACGTGTCGCGCTTGACGATGAAAATGTCGTTATATTCGGTTTCCATGCGCGCCAGCGCGCCGTCCGGACGTTGCGCCAGGATCTTCAGCGCCGCGGTGTCGGACACGCCGGCGACCGGGAAATCGCCGGCATGGGCGGGGGGGGCGGCGGCGAACAGGAGCGCGGGCAGGAGAACCGCCGCGTGCCTGCCCAGGCGCCCTGTCAGCGCGACAAGGACGCCGCAGAGAATGCCGGTCACGCCAAAGGCGACCGTCACCGCGCGGGATCCCGCGAGCGGCATCAGCGCGAAGGTCGTGCCCAGCGTCCCGGCGATGCTGCCAAGGGTGGAGACGCCGTAGACTCCGCCGGAAACCGCGCCGGAGCGTTGCGCGGACCGCATCAGCAGCCGCACCGCGAAGGGCGAGAACATGCCAAGGCAGGCGACCGGCGGGAACATGATGGCGAGGGAGGCGGCGAGGCTGCCCCAGCGCACGTCCTCGATTCCGTTCATGATGGCTTCCAGCACCGGATCGGCGGCGAGCGGCAGCAGCGCCAGCCAGGCGGACCCGGCGGCGACGGTCGCGCCGAGCACGGACAGGGACGGATGACGGTCGGCGAGCCAGCCGCCGGCGAAATATCCGGCGGAGAGTGCCGCGAGCACGGTGGAGATGAGGGCGGCCCAGGTGTGGATCCCGCTGCCAAAATATGGGTTGAGGTAGCGGGAGCCGAGCATCTCGAAGCCCATGACGATGGCGCCGGTGACGAAGGCCGCCGTGTAGATCGCCAGCGTTTCGGCGATCCGAGGGGCGTCAGATTCGTTCAAAGACGGCGGCCTGGCCTCGGTTGCCCATGGCGTCGAGCGAATATCCGGTCATGCGGTTGGGGCCTTTGCGGGTCAGATAGAAGCGATCCGGGCTCCAGGAGTCGAAGCCCTGGAAGGTGGGGTTGGAGCATTCGATCCGGACTTCGTTACCGGACACGACGATGGAGGCGTCTTCGTTGACGATCCCTCCGCGGGAGGCGCGCAGCAGCAGGCGGCCGGTATAGAGGGTTGGCGCGGTGGCGGGCCGGATTTCGAGCGTGCCTTCGTAGCTGTCGCGGGCGCCGCGCCAGGACAAAACCCAGGTGCCGGTCAGCGCGGGGGACTGGGCATGGGCGGGACCGGTCAACGTTGCGAGGCCGCAGAGGGCGGCGGCGCCCAGGGCGAACTGGCGGCGGGCAGGATTGGGTCGATGTTGGGCGTGGGGCATGCTGTTTACTCCCTGCTCTGGGCGGCGGCGCGATCCCGCGCGGGCATTGGGGGGCGGCGAGGACGTATCGGGGCCGAATCATACAACGCGTCCGGTCTCAGGCAAGAGCGCGCGGATTGCCTCGATGTCCGGCGCGCCATAGGGTCGCGGCACCAAGAAACGCCAGGACACGACCACATGACCGCGCCGCTTTCCGGAATTCGGGTTCTCGATCTGACCACCGTGCAGATGGGGCCTTGGTGTACGCGCATCCTCGCCGATCTCGGCGCGGACGTGATCAAGGTGGAGGCGCCGCCTAACGGGGATTCGTCGCGATATACCGGCGTGCCGCGCAACCGGGGCATGAGTGGGAGTTTTCAGCATAACGGGCGCGGCAAGCGGTCGATCGCGCTGGACTTGAAGCATCCGAAGGCGTTGGAGGCCTTGTCGCGGCTGGTGCCGGGCGTCGATGCGCTGGCGTCGAACATCCGGCCCGGCGCTTTGGGGCGGCTGGGGCTGGATTACGAGAGCGTGAAGAAGCTGAATCCGGGCATCGTGTATCTGAGCATGGTTGGGTATGGCAGCGGCGGACGTTACGCGGGGCGGCCCGCTTACGACGATTTGATCCAGGCGGGGTCGGGCGTGGCGACGTTGCTGCATCGGTCATCGGGCCAGCCGCGTTATATTCCGATGGCGGCGATCGACCGGATCGTCGGCTCGGCGGCGGCGAACGCGTTGCTGGCGGGGTTGCTGGCGCGGGCGCGCACCGGAATCGGACAGCGGATCGAGGTGCCGATGTTCGAGACCATGGTCCAGTTCGTGTTGTCGGAGCACATGCAGGGGCAGACCTTCGATCCACCGACCAGCCCGGCGGGGTATGCGCGGACCTTGTCGCCGCACCGGCGTCCGTATGAGACGAAAGATGGGTTCGTGGCGGTGTTGCCGTATAACGACGGGCAATGGCGGCGGTTTTTCGAGGCGATCGGCAAGGGGCATTTGCTGGACAGCGATCCGCGGTTCGCCGACATCGCGGCGCGGACGGCGAATATCGATTCGCTGTATGAAATGATTTCGGTGGAACTGAAGGAACGCACCACGGACGAGTGGCTGGCGTTGCTGGAACAGAACGACATTCCCTGCATCCGTCCGCACACGCTGGAAAGTCTGATGGAGGATCCGCATCTGGCGGACACCGGGTTTTTCAAATGGGAGGACCATCCGTCCGAAGGCCGTATCCGCACCATGCGCGAACCCAGCACCTGGTCGGAAACCGAGCCGCCCGTGGGTCAGTTCGCGCCGCGACTGGGACAACATACGCGGGAGGTGTTGGCGGAAGCGGGCTATTCGGCGGCGGACATCGATGGGTTGATCGGCGCGGGCGCGGCGCGCGCGGAGGCATAGCACCGGCGTAAACCGCGGCCGGCACCGGCCATGGCCGGTGCCATGGCCGGGTTCGGTGCGCGGTTCAGGCGTAACTCTCCTTGGCGAGCAGCATGCCCCGAGGATCGGCGCCGTCGCGCCAGTCCATCGCGATCCCGCCCGCCGACCCGCCGGCGGCCTCATCGCCAAGGTTCGCCACAAGCCCTCGCAATTGGCCGGTCAGGTCGTCGAGGCCCATGGTCCCGCCGAAATCGAACGCCTCGCGTGTCCAGAAATCTTCGCCGCCTTCGATCGCGAACGCCGCCTCGCCGATGGCGGGCTCCTCTGGGGTGCTTACGAACTTCGGGCCGGCGTCGCCCAGATTGTCGCGCAATGTCTCCATGGCGATGACGAGATCGCCGGCATCCGGGGTTTCGCCGGCCGGCGAGGCGGAGTCCTGGCCCGGCTCCAGAAGATGGGCGAGGTCGTCGTTGGCGATCGTCGCGGTGACGCTCGCCACGTCGATGACCGTGTTGCCGTTTGGCAAGAACAGCGAAACCTGGAAGGTTTCATCGGATTCGATCGCGTGATCGCCGGCGACATCGACGACGATGTACTTCTGGGTTTCTCCCGGGGCAAAGTAGACACTGCCATTGGGCATGTAAGAATACGCGAAATCGTCGGCGGTGGCGCCATGCACCGCGCCTGGGGTGACTTTCCAGTAGGCACCGGCTTCGCGCCAGGTTTCCGCCTGCCGGGTGACCACGAACCGCATCTGGACGTTTCCGCTATCGCCTTCGTTCACCACGCGCATGGAGGCGGCCGCGTCGAACGACAGGTGGCTCGGATGGTCATCGTTCAGGATCTTGCCCGTCGCGACGGCGGTGCCCACCTTGTTCCAGGCCGTGGCGCCGATCTCGACTTCGACGATCTCGTCGGTTTCGACATCTCTGTCGCCCCGCACGTCGAGGGTGATGGTTTTTGTTGCTTCGCCCGGCGCGAAGACGACGTTGCCATTCAATTCCTGGCCATCCATGAAATCCCACTTGTTCGCGAGGACCGGGGTGCCACTCGGCGGGATCTGCGAGCCGCTTTTGTGTATCCACCAAGGGGCGCTGTTCGTTTCGGTCAGATTGCCGGTGCGGGTCACCGTGAAGGTCATGGTGGCGGTGTGGCCGGTATCCCCTTCGCCCTTAATCGCGTCGGTCGCGGCGATCGACAAGGTCGGCATATCGTCGTTCGCGATCAGGCCGGACGCGGTGGATTTCACCAGTGCGGTCCCGGTGGAAGGGGCGGACAATCTGACCGTGAAGCTTTCGTTATCTTCGTTGGCCGAATCCCCGGCGACCTGCACGGTAACGATTTTGCTGGTTTCATCGGGCGCAAAGCTGACCGTACCGGAAGGCAGGATCCCGCCCAGAAAATCGGCCGCGTCCGCGCCTGGGAAAGCACCGCCTGCCACCTTCCAGTGCGCGCTCGACGCGATGTCCAGGTTGCCAGAACGGGTGACCTTAAAGGTAAAAGCCGTCGCGGCGCCGCTGCCCTCGGCTCTGACCGCGTTCAGAGCGGTAATGGACAACCCGGCGAGTCCGTCGCCGTCGGTTGGCAGACCATCGATCAGGTTCGCCGCCTGTCCTGGGACGTCCGTTCCGGTGTCCGATCCGGCATCCCGCGGGAGGGAAACCGCGGTCAGGCTGTCGTCGCCGGCCGGGCCGGCATCGGCCATGTCGACGGCCGGGACGTCCTGGGCGGGAATGTCTTGCATCGCGAGCAAGGCCGCATCGGCGTCGATGGCGAAAAGATCTTGGTTCAGTGTCTTCAGGATGGCCATTTTACTCTCCATTACAGTTCGTTTCCATGCCGTGAAGCCGGAAATGGGCGATCGAGCCGTGCGAGACCGTCGATCCCTTTTCCGGCCGCCACCGGCGGCGCGTTCGGTAACGTCTGTATGGAGGGGCTTTGTTACCTGTTTATCGCGCGACGGAATTTCAAATGTCGCGTCTGTCTCGCGCTGGCCCGAACGCGCCGGAGAGCGGGAACGGCGCCCTTCCCGGCCGGTCTACGGTGGTCGTACATCCGCGGCATGAAAATCCGCGGTCTGGCACGCACTCTCCTCGTCATGGCCCGACCTGGTCGGGCCACCGGGAGTGCCAGAAAGGCGGGATTGTGCCACTCCCGGTCCCCCGATCGAGTCGGGGGATGGCGAGGAGATGGCGTGCCTGACTTCGAATTTTCATTCCGTGGATGTACGGCCACCGTAGCCCGGCCGGTGCCGGAACGCCCGCGCCTGGCGTTCGCGCGGGTTCCGTGCCACGCTCCCGGAAAGACCCCGATGGGAGGAAAACCATGCAGTTCGGCGCCTCGATCTTCTTCACGGATTATTCCATTTCCCCCGGCGAACTTGGCCGCGCGCTGGAAAGCCGGGGGTTCGAATCGCTCTGGGCCGCGGAGCACTCGCATATCCCACTGAGCCGGAAGTCGGCCTGGGGTGGCGGCGGGGAGTTGCCGAAGCAGTATTACGACGTGATGGACCCCTTCGTGTCGCTGACGGCGGCGGCGGTGGCGACCACGACGCTGAAGGTGGGGACCGGGGTGTGTCTGGTAAACCAGCGCGACCCGATCCAGACGGCGAAACTCGTGGCCTCGATTGACCAGGTGTCCGGCGGACGGTTCCTGTTCGGAATCGGCAACGGTTGGAACCAGGACGAGATGGAAAACCACGGCACCGTCTTCGCCACGCGCCACAAGCTGGTGCGAGAACGGGTGGAGGCGATGCGGGAAATCTGGACCCGTTCGAAGCCGGAATACCACGGCGAGTTCGTGAATTTCGATCCGATGATGACCTGGCCTAAGCCGGTTCAGAAGCCTCATCCGCCGGTGATCGTCGGCGGGGCCTATCCCTACGCGGCGCGGCGGGCGGTCCGTTACGGCGACGGGTGGATTCCGCTGGCGGGCCGGCCGGGACAATATGGCGACGTGTTCGACTACGTGCCGAAATTCCGCGAAATGCTGAAAGAGGCGGGTCGCGATCCCGCGACCTTTCCGGTCTCGCTGTTCGCCGCGGCCGACGACACGGACACGCTGAAACGATATCGCGATCTGGGAATCGTCCGGGTCGTGATCAGCTTGCCCGCCGCGGCACCGGACAAAATCCTCCCCATCCTGGACAAATGCGCCGCGGCGATGGCGGCGCTCGGGTAAGCCACGGGCGGGGGCCTGGACGGTCGGACGGGTGGGGGGAAGCGCCAGGGCTTTGCCCCGGACCCCACGGGGGCGCTGCCCCTCGACCCCGCCAAGGCAGGGCCTTGGATGCCGTCTTTTTTGGGGTGTTTGAAGAAGGGGGGCCATTGATGACGTTGCAACGTCCGAGTAGGCCCCCCTTCTTCAAACACCCCAATTAATGGGTCCAGGGCCCCCGCCCTGGTGGGGTTCGAAGGGGCAAAGCCCCTCGCGGGGTCCGGGGCAGCGCCCCGGCGCCTCCCCCCTCCCCGTCCGTTCGACCAGGTCCCCGACCGTGCCTCACTCGTATGCGATCAGGCCGCGGTGGCTCGCGCCGTCGATGAAGGTCAGGACTTCGGTCACCAGGGGTTCGCGGCTGTATTTCGCGCGCACTTCTTCAAGCCTTTGGGCGAAGACGCCGTCGTGGGAGAACAACTGGCCGTAGGCGAGGCGCAGGGTGGCGATGGCGTCTTTGTCGAAGCCACGGCGGCGCAGGCCGACGATGTTCAGGCCGGACAGCAGACCTCGGTTGCCCATGACGGTGCCGAAGGGGATCACGTCGGCGGCGGCGCCGGAGATGCCGCCGATCATGGCGGCGCGACCGATGCGCACGAACTGGTGGATCGCGGCTCCGCCGCCGATCACCGCGTAATCGCCAATCGTGACGTGCCCGCCCATCAGCGCGTTGTTGGCGATCACGACGTGGTCGCCGATCTGGCAATCATGGGCGACGTGGACCACGGCCATCAGCATGCAATCCGCGCCCACGACGGTCGCGCCGCCGCCGCCGGGGGTACCGCGGTGGATCGAGCAATGCTCGCGAATTTGTGTCCGCGCGCCGACATCCAGCGTGGTCGGCTCGCCTTTGTATTTCAGGTCCTGCGGCGGCAGGCCGATGGTGCTGAAGGGCGAGACAACGACGTCCTGAGCCAGCCGCGTGTGTCCCTCGACGACCACATGAGACACGAGGCGCACGCGGTCTTCCAGCACGACATGCGGGCCGACGGTGCAAAAGGGGCCGATGGACACGCCGTGGCCCAGTACGGCGGCGGGATCGACAATCGCGCTCGGGTGGATGGTGACGCCAAGGGTTTCGCCCAGGGGCCGTGGCAGTGTGACGTCTGGCATCGAATCCATGTTTCGCTTGTTCCATCCGCGCCAGAGGGCCGTTGGGCCAATGATTCCATTGGCATGCGACCCTAGGATCGATTTGGGCCGCACCCAACTCAATCATTGTTGCCCGATATTTCGGGCGGGGCATTGTTGCCCGATATTTCGGGCGGGGCATTGTTGCCCGATATTTCGGGCGGGGCATTGTTGCCCGATATTTCGGGCGGGGCATTGTTGCCCGATATTTCGGGCGGCGGTGTGGCGGGGGCACGGCGTGACCAAGGCACCGGTTCGCGACACGGAGGCGTCGCGGCGATGCGCTTGCGATCATCCAACCGCCGGAGCGCCCGGGCGATCGGGGCCGGCGGCGTCATCGCGGGCGGATCCCATCGCGCCGATTGCCGTGACGTGCCCCGGTCGAGCCGCGACGGGACGAAAGGTGGGTTCAGATGGGGGCGGCGCGGTCCATCAGCATCGCGGTGATCGTGGCTTCGGCGACGACGGTGCCGTCGACCTTGGCGGTGCCTTCGCAGCGCCAGACCTGGCCGCGGCGGCGTTGTTTGACCACTTCGACGCGCATTTGGTCGCCGGGCACGACCGGGCGGCGGAACTTCGCGTTATCGATGGACATGAAATAGACGACTTTGCCGGCGGCGTCGGCGCCCAGGGTTTCGACGACGAGGACGGCGGCGGTTTGGGCCATGCATTCGACGATCAGGACGCCGGGCATCACCGGGTGGTTGGGGAAGTGGCCGGCGAAAAAGGGCTCGTTGGCGGAGACGTTCTTGAGGCCGGTGGCGGACTGGTCGTGCACGACATCCACCACCCGGTCGATCAAAAGCATCGGGAACCGGTGCGGGATCGCCTTCATGATGCCGGCGATATCGACGGTATAGCCGGGCGCGGCGGGTTGTCCGGGCGGGGTGGTTTCGTTCATGGGATTATTCGGTCTCCTTGCCCGCCGGCTTGCGCTTTTGCGCGCGCATGGTTTTCCGTAGCCAGGCGATTTCCCGCAGGATGTCGCGCAAAGGTTGCGCCGGTGTGCCGCCGAACTCGCCGCCCGCCGGGACATCGGCCATGACGCCGGATTGCGCCGCGATTTTGGCGCCTTTTCCCACCCGCAAATGTCCGGCGACTCCCGCCTGACCGCCGAGCAGCGAAAAATCCTCGACGATGGCGGAGCCGGAAATACCGGCCTGCGCGGCCAGGGCGCAGCAGCGGCCGATGCGGACGCCGTGGGCGATTTGCGCCAGATTGTCGATGCGGGTGCCCGCGCCGATCTCGGTGGAGGTCATGGCGCCGCGGTCGACCGTGCTGTTGGCGCCGATTTCCACGTCGTCGTGGATCGCGACCAGGCCGAGTTGCGGCACGGTCAGGAAGCCCTCGCCGGTGATCGCGAAGCCGAAGCCTTCCTGGCCGATGCGCACGCCGGGGTAGAGGTAAACCCGGTCGCCGATCAGGGCGTGGGAGATGCTGGCGTGGCTGCCGATGCGGCAATCGGCGCCGATTTCCACGTTCGCGCCGATCGACACCAGGGGGCCGACGCGGGTGCGTTTGCCGATCGTCGCGCCGTCGCCGACGACCGACAAGGGGCCGATTTCCGCGGTGGGATCGATGTTGGCGCCGGCGCCGATCACGGCGGTGGGATGGATACCGGGCGCGACCGGTGCCTGGGGGTGAAACAGCGCGGCGACCCGCGCCCATGCGGCGTAGACCTCGGTGGAAAGGATGGCGACGGCGGTCTGGGGGACTTTTGCCGCCATGTCCGGATGCACGATCACCGCGCCGGCGCCGGTCGCCTCCAGGGCGGGCAGGTATTTCCGGTTGTCGAGGAAGCTGACCTCTTCCGGTCCGGCCACGGCCAGCGGGGCGATGCCGCGGAACATGACGCGCCGCGGCGGGGCCTCCGCCCGTGCCGCATCGACCACGGCGGCGAGGCTGAAGGGGCCGGCGCGCAGGAAAAAGCGCGGATCGCCCGCGGAGGGGTCCTCCCGCACGGTCAGGGCTTCTTCGGCGCGGCCGGTGCCGGGGCCGGCGCGGCGGGGGCTGGCGCGGGTACAGGCGGCGGCGCGGCGGTCGCGCGTGGACCGGCGACGGGGCCGGTGGACATTTTCGCGGGCGAAACACCGTCGGGCGGAATGACCACGGTGGGCATGACCTTGTTCACGATGTCCGCGACCTGCGGTGTCAGGTCGAAATCGGCCGTCGTTCCCAGGACCTGCGCGCGGCTGAGCACCACGTTGACGCCTCGGGACACCGACACCTGTTGCGTCACGAGTTCGATCGTCCGTTCGATCTGCCCCATGACGTATTGGCCGGCTTCCTGAATGATCCGGCCGCGTTCGCTGAATTTGCGCCGGGAGTCGTTGACGCGGTCGGCGTATTCTTTTTCGCGCGCGCGGATTTGCTCGGGTGTCAGCTTCGCGCGTTCGTTGGCGAAGGCCTGGCCGAGATCGCGCAGCGTGTTCTGTTCTTTTTGCGCGTCGTCGCTGAGGCGCTGGCGGCGCTGGCCGAGTTCCCGGTCCGCCTGTTGATAGGCGGTGGAGACCCGCAGCACGTCGGGCACCGAGAGAATGCCGATAATCGCCGCCGGTGTCGGCGAGCCCTTGGGCAGGGGCGGCAATTCGGGCATCGGCGGCAATTGCACCTGCAACGGCGGCAAGGGGCCCTGTTGATCGATCGGCACCAGCGCGTCCGGCGCCGCGACCTCTGGCGGCGGGACGGGTTGGGCGGCGGGCGGTGCCGCGGGGCGGGCGGCGGGCGGGCGGGGGGCGCCCGCCGCCGGGGCGGCCGGCCGTCCCTGATCGGGCACGAACCAGCCTGGTCCGGACTGGCCCTGCGCCCAGCCGGTGGCCGGGACAGCCAGGGACGACGCGAAGGCGAGGAGCGCCACCGCGATGCCTGGGGTGTGAGTCCGGCGGTGTGGCGCGGCGGGGAGACCGCCCGTGTGTTCGTTATCGATCACTAGAACCTCGACCCAAAGCCAAAGCGGAAGAATTGCGTCTGATCCGCGCGCTGCTTCACGACGAAGGGCGCGACGTCGACGTTGATGAGACCGAACTGGGTGCGCCAGGAAAGCCCCACGCCCGCGCCGATCCGTGGCGCCGCGGACTGAGAGATCACGACGGCGCCGCAATTGCGGCAGGTCCCCGACGAAAAACTGCCCTGGCTGAGACTGCCGATATCGACGAAGGCACGGCCGGTGAGGCCGAGGTCCTTCGAGATTCCCGGCAACGGGAAGCGCAGTTCGCTGGACTGGGTCCAGATGAAACGCCCGCCCAAGGGGTCGCCGGAGGTCGTGTCGTGCGGTCCGACGCCGCCGGTCTGGAAGCCTCGGAGGTTGTCGCCGCCAAGGAAGAACCGGTCGATGATCAAATCCTTGCCGCCGAGTTTGAGCATGTAGCCAGTGGTGGCGGCGAGGCGGATCCCCCATTGGTCGTCGTCGAAGTAGCGGTCCAGCGGGATGTAATAAGCGGCGTTGATGTTGCCGCGGACAAAATTGGCGGTGCCGCCGAGCCCGGCGTAGTCGGTGCCGATATCGACCGCCCAGCCCTTGTGCGGAAACAACCGGCTGTCGCGATAATCGATCGAGAGGACCTGGCTGAGCTGCGACAGGACCGTGGAGCCGGTCTGGTTCAGGATGAACGGGCTGGCGGTGCTCACCACGTTGAAGACGTTTCGATTGACCAGCGAGTAACTCCAGACCTGGCGCAGATGCTCGTTGATATCGTAGCCGACGCGCAGGGCGCCGCCGACCCGCCGCTCGTCGTATGGCTGGGTGCCGAGATACTGCGTCTGGATCAGGAACAGGTCGAAACCGGCGACGAGGTTGCGATCCAGGAAGTAGGGGTCGGTCACGCTCAGGTTGATCGAACTGCGCTTTTGGGCCAGCACGCCGTTGATGGACGCGTTGACGCCGGTCCCGACCATGTTGCGCTCGGACAGGCCGATATCCAGCAGCGCGCCGGCGTCGGAGGAATAGCCGCCGCCGAAGCTGAGTTCGCCGGTGGCTTTCTCCGCGACACGCGCGGTCACGATGGCGCGGTCCGGCGCGGACCCAGGCGAGGTCGCGACATCGACGCCACTGAAATAGCCGATGTCGTTCAGGCGCGTGCGTGTGCGGCGCAACAGCTCGGCATCGAAGGCGTCGCCCTCGGCGAGGCGGAATTCGCGCCGGATGACGCGGTCCTTGGTGCGGGTATTGCCGCTGATGTCGATGCGCTCGATGAAGACGCGCGGTCCCTCGCCGACGTCGAAGCCGACCTCGACGGTGCGTTTTTCGGGGTTCTTTTTGATGCGCGGTTTGACCTCGACGAAGGCATAGCCCCGGTTGTGAATCGCCTCTTCAATCGCGGTCGCGGCGCGGCCCACGGCATCGCCGTCGTACCAATCGCCTTCCTGGAGTTCGACGACGGGCCGGAGCGTTTCGGGGGTCACCCCGCGCAGGTTGGACTTCACGTCGACGGTACCGAGTTTGTACCGCGCCCCCTCCCTGACCGAGAACGTGAGGAAAAACCCTTTCCGGTCGGGGGAAAGTTCCGCCGTGGCGTCCAGGACCTCGAAATCGATGTAGCCGTTTTTCAGGTAGAAACGCCGCAGCAATTCCTTGTCGAAGCCGAGACGTTCGGGGTCGTACTGGTCGGAGGTCGACAGAAACCGCCACCAGCGGGATTCGCGGGCGGACATGACCTCGATCAGGCGGTCTTCACTGAAGGCCCGATTCCCGACGACGGCGATTTTGCTGATCAGAGAGGTCGCGCCGTCGGAGATCTGAAAGACGACGTCGACGCGGCCGGTATCCAGCCGGATGACCTTCGGCTCCACCGTCGCGTCGAAATTGCCCTTGCGGGAGTAGAGTTCGAGGATCTTGCGCCGGTCGGCCTCGACGATCCCTGGCGTGAACACGGCGCGTGGCCGGGTCTGGATCTCGGTTTTGAGCTGGTCGTCGGTCAGCTTGCGATTGCCCTCGAACGCGACGCGATTGACGGTCGAGTTTTCGACGACGTTGACGATCAGGCGATCGCCCTGGCGGCTGAGCTGGACATCCTGGAACAGGCCGGTCGAGTAGAGGGTCTTCAAACTCCGGTCGATGCGGTCGGGATCGAAGGGGTCGCCGGGCCGCAGCAGGATATAGGAGCGGATGGTCCCGGTTTCGATCCGTTGATTGCCGGTGACGTCGATTCCCTGAACCGTTCCGGCGGCCACGCGCGGCGCGGGGGCCGGCGCGGCCGGGCGGGGCGTCTGGGCTGGCGCGGCCGGACGAGGCTGGGCGCGCGCGGGCTGCATGCCCAATGGGGCCACACAGGCCAGCATGGGCAGAAAGGCGGCCAGGAACCGCGAGACAGAACTCAGTTTCAAGCGGCTGGTCTCCTCATTCGCGCCCTGTCGGGCCGCTACGCGCCACGCGTCCCGGCCAGACGGCGCGAGTCGCTCGCGTAAGATAGCCCGCGGCGGATACAGGCGCCAGCACGCGCGGCGAGGATGTGGAAACCTTGGGGCTCCGCCCCAAACCCGGCGAGGGGCTTTGCCCCCTCGACCCCCACCAAGGCGGGGGCCCCCCGCCTTCGCAGGGGCAAGCCTGGCCCCGGTTAATTGGGGGAGAGGAAGAAGGGGGCCATCCATGACGTTTCAACGTCCATGTAGGCCCCCTTCTTCCTCTCCCCCAAAAGATGGCATCCAAGGCCCTGCCTTGGCGGGTTCGAAGGGCGGAGCCCTCGTGGGGTCCGGGGCACGGCCCCGGGGTCTCCACGTCTCCGCCCGATCGGCCTGACTCCGTAAGCCGCCAGCGGTGTCAGGCCGCCGCCGCGAGTTGGCGCGGCACGTAGATGGCGATGTGGGTCACTCGCGCGATCGGGCGTGCCTCGTTGGCCAGCACCAGCGCGTCGATTTCGACCCATTTATGGCCTTTGTGCATGTAGTTTTTGGTCACGCGCGCGCGAACGTTCAGCGTGTCGCCGACCCGCGCGACGCCGTGATTCTGGACCGTGCTGCCCATGTGCATCCATGCCGGGAGGATGACGTTATGGGTCAAAGCCCAGTTGCAGCAGCGCAGGATGGTGCCGGAGTGGACGATGCCCTCGGCCAGGTAAAGCGGATCGGTTTCGCGCGTGTCGCCGATATCCTGTGTCTGGTAGTCCTGGGTTATCGTCAGCGGGTTCATGCCCAGCCAGTCGCCGATTTTCAGGGATTGCTCGTCCGCCGCGACACGGTTGGCCCGGGCTGCCACCACCTTGAAGTCATTCAGGTCGATCGCGGGCGCGGCCGAAGCGGGCAGCGCCGCCCGGCCGGTGGCGCAATGGACGCCGTCGCTGTCGACGCGAATCGCGAGGCCGTTTTCGTCCTCGACGGCGGAGATTTCGGCGATGTCGCCTTCGTAGACGGGCTTGCCGAACCGGCCCTCGCCCGTGCCGCGTTCCAGCCAGGCCCGGCCCCATTTCTGAACGGGCATATGGGACATATAGGCGTAGACGTGGACGCCGCCGACCAGGCCGCCCTTGAAGCCGAAGCGTTGCGCGGTGGCGTCGTCGTGGATTTTGTTCTCCGACGCCTTGGCGGTGTTGTAGGCGGAGACGCGGTATGGGGGCAGAGCGGACATTTCGGGGCCTCCGGCCATCCGCCGCGTGGACGGATGGCCTTATTGTGGGGTGTTTTGGATCAGTTCAGCGCGAACAGGCCGACTTCGTAGCCCGGCACGAAGTTGCGGTTGGACATGTCGGGGTTCCGGTTAACGAAGACCCGGTTGAACATCGGATGACGCATGGAGCGGGTTTCGTGCTCGATCCGGAAGATCGGTTTGTTGGTGTCGACGTCGACGATGTCGAGGAAGCGGTATTGGTGCTGGTCGCTTTCCTCGGCGATCAGGCCGCGTTCCAGCAATTTTTTGTGCGGGCCGGAGAAGTCCGCGAGCGTGATCTGGATGTGGTGACCGTCGTATTCCGGATGCTGTGTCGGGGATTCGCGGTAGGTGACCTTGCACTCGCCGGAGCAGGACGCCCAGGCGTAGGGGCCGCGGGAGTCGGAGGCGACGCCGGAGATGCCGCCAAGGATTTCCTTGTAGAATTTGGCGATGGCGGCGAGGTCGGTGCCGACGGGGACGTCGAATTCGACGTAGGGCATTCCGACGCGCATGGGGCCGAAGCGCGCGGGGTCGGGGGCGTGGACGCGGATGCGGTTGCCCCAGGGGCAGGTGGTTTCGACGGTGTCGCCGGCCTCGCGGTAGCTGAATTGCGTGCCTTCGAGGAACTTCTTCGCGTAGGACAGGCGTTGCAGCAGGGCTTCGAGGTCGGGCATGACCAGCGCGGTGGTGCCGCGGACGACCTGGGTGCCGCGTGTCGGCAGATGGAACTGGCCGCGGCCGACATTGACCCACATGTTTTCCAGGCCGGCCATCAGATAGGGATCGCGGGTCAGGCCGAGGCCCATGATGTAGTACGCTGTCGCCAGCGCCTGGTCGGGCACGAGCACGTTGACGTGCCCGAGTTCGACGATGTTGCCTAGGTCTTCGACGGTGCGGTCGAATTTGGGCGCCACCATGTCGTTCATGCCTTGGGTCCTTTTGTGTCAGCGGTTTTTGGGTCGCGGCGAGGTTATCGTGGAAGCGCGCGCGGGTCCATGGCGGGCGTTTCCGGTCTGGTTATGCCCTCCCCGGCCCAACAGCCGCATCTCTTCGGTCGATCGACCGCTCCTCGGCCGCGTCCGCTTCCCCGAGACCGCCGTGCGGGTTCCCCACGGCGCCCGCGATCGACGCCACTCCGCGGCGAACACCCGGATGGGACTGAAAGAACGCCCAAAGCGTTTCGTCGCTCAGGCTCACCGTCGCCATGGTCCGATCCCCTCGATTGCCGAATCGTCAGGCCAGGCCTCGCGACGTTGAATCGCACCCGGCGTTGCCTAAGGCCTTGCCGAACACCCAATTTGGCCGCTATCGTGCCGCCACGACGTCCAGGTTGAATGTTTATTGGAGGCAATCCAGTCGCATCGGCTTTGAAGGAGGGGCAGGTGGTGATCGTGGTTGGCCGGAACGAATTCGTCATCGATCTGGCCAATTTGAAACCGAGAATTGCAGGGACTGGCCCTCGAGGCTGGACATCGCGTGAGTGGAAATTGAAAAGGCTGGGGTATGCGCCCAGCGCCGGATCTTGTGCCGGCCGCTTCCCCCTGGACCGAGTTCGGGCCGCGCCTCAGGAGATTTCACCGTATGAAGACGACCATTGCCACGGTCATCGCGTTTGGCGCGAATGGCGACGCGGCGCGGTACCAACGCGGCGGCTGGTCGGTCCCCGAGGATGGCTTCGCCTGGACCCTGGACGATAGTAGCACCCTGGAATTGCCGGCGGTCGACGCACCGTTCGGCTTCTTTGTCGAACTGCAACTTAATCCGCTGATTCGTCCCGCCATACCCCGTCAAAGGCTGATCCTATCCGTCGACGGAATAACGATCGGCACGGAAGAGATCAGGCACAGCGGCTTATACGCGTTTTATTGCCCACCGTCCCAGGCCTCGACGGCTTCCCGTTTACTGACCATCGACCATCCCGATTTTTATCGGGGGCTGCCAACAGAACGATGCACGGCCTTCGCCGTGAGCCGGGTCCGTATTTTACCGCTCAGCGAGCCCGCGACACCGCGTGGCCACATGGAGTCGAAGGTACCGGTTGTCGAGGCCGGCGACGCCGAACGCGTTTCCGGCTCGCCAATCGCCGATCTTGTCGTTGGCTTCGAGATGTTGGCGGGTAATTGCGAATTCGGCGGTGTACAGCGCCATTTCGGCGCTGAGCCACTTGGGCTTTTGCGTTTCGCCGGTGCGTCTCCAGAGGCCGCCGTCCAGGGCCTGGAAGAAGATTTCCTTGGCATGGGGAACGATCTCGACGCCATAATCGCCGATAACCATATCGCTGAGTGGATGATAATCGACCGTCGATACCGGTTGCGATTTCATTCAATGTGCTCGTCGCGAGATCTGACACTGGAACAGGTTCTGAAGCGGGAACGAACCAAAATCGCGTTTTTGCGCCGAAAATTTGTGGAAGATCTCTCCGGCCCTTACAAGACATTCATTTTCAGCGACCTCGATGGCTTACCCTTGTCCGGGGCGATGCCATTGTTTCTGGCACTGAGCCGAAAGGCGGATCACACGTTACTTTGGATCGCCGAAGACAAGGATCGGGCCGGCCTCGTCACGGAGATTTATCCTGGGCTGTTGAAAGGACATATCGAACGGTTTGGGGCCGACGCCAGCCCGGTGGGGATTTCTGGCTGGTTGGCGATCCTGACCAATGCCGTTCTACTGAGAAAGGCCGTCAGCAGCACGCCTGAGCCCGCCCAGAGAAATAGCGCGACACCGTGGCAGGCCGCCAAAACGTTTCTGGCGGGATTATTCAATCGGTTCACGCGCCGCCGCGCGCCTCCGGCATCGCCGCATCGTTAAGCTCGGGATCGCGACCTTCATTCTGGGATGGAACCGACATTGTTGCTGGTGGCGAATTCGGATCTCGATCGGGCGGCCATCCGCGAAAATGCCGCGCGATTTCGGGCCGCGCCGCACCGCCAGGGCCGCGTCGCGGCGCCAACGGCGGCGGGACCTTGGCCGGAATTCCCTGCGAATCGCGGAAGATTCCCGAACTCCCGATCGCGCTGGCACGCGAGGTAAGCGCGAATGAAGAGGCCTGGATTGCGCCGGCGCGATCTCGCCGGATTGGCGAGTGTGGGAATTTTGGCGCCGTCCTTTCCCGGTGGTGCCATTCCCGGCGCCAGGTCGATCGCGATCGCGAATGGCACGAACTATCCCGACCGGTTCTCCGATGGGTCGTCGCGTTGGATGACGTCGCGGTCGGCGCATTTCATGGTCGAAGAGGGCCGCCTGCTCCGGTTCGTTCATGGAAATATCGGGCGAGGGCCTCTGTCTGGCCCCAATGGAACCGGTCCCAATGAAATCGAGATACGCAGCCAGCTGGAATATCCCCGTGGAACATTCCATGCTTTGACATTCAAGGGGAAGAAGTCCGCCGTTGTGCCGCCGGGCCAGACAGTGGTGACGGATGTTTCGTCCGCGGTGGTGCCCAAAAGGGCGTTATTCTGGGCGTGGATCAATATTTCCGCCAGCGCCGCGCCAGGCGTCTGGCCCTTGAGCCGAACCGCAAACGAGTCTCTTGGCGATCGGGTTTTCGAGGGAATCGCGGAAAATCCGATCTTCGACGTTTCAGGTAGGGAACCAAACCGTTCGTTTGGGTTGACGCCTCTGATAATTCTCGGCGAGGCGAGGGTTCCGCGTCCCTCGGTCTCGATCGTCGGCGATTCCCTGGCCGCCGGTCACGCCGGTATGGCGGACGCCTGGGGCGGCCGAGGCTACGTGGCATGGGCGCTGAGAAATGAGTTCGCCTGGTCGAATTTCGCCTTGCCGGGCGATGCCGCGGAAAATTTCATTGGCCGGTTCCCTCTTACGGCGCCGTTGATCGAAGGACGTTTCACGCACGTCATTTGCGCGCTTGGCATAGGCGACGTCAGAAAAGGCGGGGAACAGCGGATACGCGCGAATTTGACGAGGGTATGGCACCTGATGGCTGAGAACAATATGAAAGTATTTCAAACGACAATTACCACGGAAACGGAAAGTACAGACGGATGGCTCTCCGCCACCCGGCAAACCTTGAGGAACCGGAACTTCGCGGAAGGCGGCTTACGGCACGAAATCAACAATTGGATCCGGACGAAACCGCCTCCCCTGTCCGGCTACTTCGATGTCGCGGCGGCGCTGGAGACATCCCTGGATTCGGGTATTTGGAACGCGCCGGGCGGCCGAGCCGTCACGAATGACGGGGTGCATCTGAATCCGATTGGGACCGCACTGGCCGCGCAACGTGTGGATGTGGGACTTTTGACGGCCACCTGATCGGGGGATCGGTGCTTCGAACAACATCGTACCACCCGCCACCGATCGGGCGGTGGTGGATCGCGTCATGGTCCGGCATGGCCGCTTTTACGGCCGGTGCGGTGAACCTGGCCGATAAGGCCGCGGCGGATCAGGCGGCCGGCGGGACTCCCGCCTTGGCCAGCGCCGCCGCCTGGCGTTCGGCCAGGGCGTCCTCGTCGAAATCGGCGATCAGTTCGTGGAACAGGCGGCTCCAGTTGAGTTCGGCTTTCAGGCGAAGGAAGACGCCGCCCAGTCCGATCGCGGAGCGGTCCATCAACACGAATTCGCGGGGGGGTTTGACGCCGCCGGTGCGTTTCAGGCCGTTATGAACCTGTTGCGCGACGGCGCGGCCGAACTGGGGATCGTCGGTTTCCTGGATGCGGCGGACGCGATCGTCGGTCAGCGGTTCGTAAAGGAAGCGCGCCCATAACCCCAGGACATCCATTTTTTCCTGGGACATGTCGGTAAAACCCCAGGTTTCGTAGGCGCGATGGGCTTTGGTGTCGTCGTTGTCGCGCACGGCCTCGAACAGGTCGATCACGCCGCGAACGAATTTCGGCGGGAAGACGCGGATCGCGCCGAAGTCGAGGAGATTGACGGAACCATCGGGGCGGACCTGGTAGTTGCCCATGTGCGGGTCGCCGTGGATGACGCCGTAGCGGTAGAACGGCACGTACCACGCCCGGAACAAGGCCTCCGCGATCCGGTTGCGTTCGTCCTGTGGGGGGTCTTCGGCGAGCCGGGCCATCAGCGGGCGGCCATCGAGCCAGGTCATCGTCAGCAGGCGTTTGGTGCAGTAGTCCGGTACAGGTTCCGGGACATGGACGGTGGGATGGTCCGCCAGCATCAGGCGATAGAGGCGCATTTGCGCGGCCTCGCGTTCGTAATCGAGTTCCTCGCGCAGACGTTCGGTCAGTTCCTTGTAGACTTCCTCGTGCTGAATGGCGTTGTCCATACGGTGGTAGATGGCCATCGCGACTTTTAACTGGCGGAGATCGGCTTCGACCGTGCTTGGCATGTCCGGGTATTGCAGCTTGCAGGCGACATCGGTGCCGTCGGGCAGGGTCGCGCGGTGGACCTGGCCAAGGGAAGCAGCGGCGGCGGCGTCCTGGGAAAACTCGCCGAAGCGCGCGCGCCATTGCGGGCCAAGTTCGCTCGCCATGCGCCGGCGCACGAAGTTCCAGCCCATGGGCGGGGCGTTGGCCTGTAGCTGCGCGAGTTCCTCGGCGTATTCGGCGGGAAGCGCGTCGGGGACGGAGGAGAGAAACTGGGCCACCTTCATCAGCGGGCCTTTTAGGCCGCCGAGGACGGTCTTCAGGTCCTCCGCGTGCGCGGCGCGGTCGGTTTTGAAGCCGAAGACGCGTTCGCCCGCGACGCGCGCGGCGATGCCGCCGACGGCGCCCGACGTGCGCGCCATGCGGCGTATCTCACGGAAAAAGTTACTGCCGGACATGGGTTTTCACGAGGTGGCTTCCAGTTCGTCGATGAAGCCGGAGATGATGTCGAGGCCCTTGGTCCAGAAGGCGGGGTCGGAGGCATCGAGACCGAAGGGCGCGAGCAGTTCCTTGTGCCGTTTGGTGCCGCCCGCGCGCAGCATGTCCAGATATTTGGCCTGAAAGCCCGGATGCCCGCCCTGGAAGACGGAATAGAGCGCGTTCACCAGGCAGTCGCCGAAGGCATAGGCATAAACGTAGAACGGCGAATGCACGAAATGCGGCACATA
>CANJJS010000037.1 GCA_947474705.1 Acetobacteraceae bacterium
GCGTTACCTCGCCGAGTTCGAGTATCGCTTCAACCGGCGATACGATCTCGCCGCCATGGTGCCTCGCCTTTGCTGGGCCGCCGCGCGGACCCCGCCGATGCCATACAGGCTCCTGAAGTTAGCTGAGGTTTATGGGTAATCAGGAAGAAATAAAGACCATAAGAACTTTCCCTCACCTCTGATACCGCTCGACATATTCCCGCAACACGGCGTTGATCCGGGTCTGGTATCCCTCGCCGCCGCGCCTGAACCATTCCAGCACGTCCGCATCCAACCGTAGGGACGTCAGCCGTTTCACGGGGCGATAAAGCGCGCCGCGGACGGCGCCGTTCCAATCCTTGACCTCGGGCATGTCCGAGGTATCGATCTCGCTGTCCGGCATGGATGCAAGCGCGTCCAGCGCGGATTGTTCCTCGGGTGTCGGTTTTCTAATCGTTGCCATTTTCGTATGCTTTCCGTTCGTACGAGGTGGCTTTCCTCGCGCTGATGATCCGGCCCGGCGTGTCGTCGTCGTCTGGCCAGGTGTGGACAATGAACAACAGCACGTTCCCGGCTTTGCAAACCGTGTCCCAACGATCGCCGTCCGGGTGCGGGTCCGGCAGGGACAGCGCCATCGGGTCCGTGAGCGCGACCTCGCCAACACTTAGCGGCAGCTTATGCTTACGGCGATTGATCGCGTCCTTGTCCGGGTCCCATGTCCAGCGCAAAGCGATCCCCTGTATCTACGTAAATGTAGATACAGCGTCGGGTCGCGTCAAGTGCGCTTCCCTCGCCAGCCAAGGGCGACCGTCGAGGCCAGGCACCGTGGCGCGCCAACATCGGAACCGCCGGATCAGGCTACACCTCCCCTTCCGGGTCCGGCAGCAAGCTCCCCTGCGCCGGCGCGCGAGGCGGCGTCATCCCCAAATGCCGCCAGCCCGGAAGGCCCAGCATCCTTCCGCGGCTGGTGCGTAAAATAAGACCCTCTTGAATAAGGTAGGGCTCCACCACGTCTTCCAGCGTATCCCGCGCCTCCGCCAGCGCGGCGGCCAGGGTTTCGACGCCGACCGGCCCGCCGCCGTGGTGTTCGGCCATGCGGCGGAGGTAGCGCCTGTCCATTTCGTCGAGGCCGCGCTGGTCCACTTCCAGCCGGGTCAGGGCGGCGTCGGCGATGGCTTTGTTCACCGGCGACTGGCCGGACACGGCGGCGATGTCGCGGACGCGGCGCAGCAGGCGGCCGGCGATGCGGGGGGTGCCGCGGGAACGGCGGGCGATTTCGGTGGCGCCGTCCTCGGTCAATGACAAGCCCAACAGCGCGGCGCCGCGCGCGACGATCAGTTTCAGTTCCTCGGGCGTATAGAAAATCAGGCGCAGGGGGATGCCGAAGCGGTCGCGCAACGGCGTCGCCAGCAGGCCGGAGCGGGTGGTGGCGCCGACCAGGGTGAAGGGGGGGAGGTCGATGCGGACGGAACGGGCGGCGGGGCCCTCGCCGATGATCAGGTCGAGCTGAAAATCCTCCATCGCGGGATAAAGCACTTCCTCGATGGCCGGTTGCAGCCGGTGGATCTCGTCGATGAACAGCACATCGCGCGGTTGCAGGTTGGTCAGGATCGCGGCCAGATCGCCGGCGCGTTGGATCACCGGTCCCGAGGTCGCGCGGAACCCGACGCCGAGTTCCCGGGCGACAATCTGCGCCAACGTGGTCTTTCCCAGACCGGGCGGGCCATGGAGCAGCACGTGATCGAGCGCCTCGCCCCGGCCGCGCGCGGCCTGGATGAAGACGGCGAGGTTTTCGCGGGAGGCTTTTTGGCCGGTGAAATCGGCGAGGGTTTGCGGGCGGAGAGAGGCCTCGGCGGCGTCCTCCTCCTGGCGCGCGGGGGACACTTCTCGCGATTCGGCTTCGGCCGCGGGCGCGGGGCGGGGGCGTTTCATGTGGCGGTCCTGGAGGAAAGTTCGCGGAGCGCTTCGCGGATCAGGGCATCGAGCGCCGCGCCCTCGCCCAGCCGTTCAAGCACCCGTCCAATCGCTCCTTGGGCCTCTGGGCGGCGGTAGCCGAGATTGACCAGGGCGGACAACGCGTCCTCGGCCGTGCCTCTGGGCTGGTAGGCGACGGTGGGCAGGCTGACGCCGGGGGAGGAGGGCATGGCGCTCACCTTGTCCTTGAGTTCGGTCAGCAGGCGGGCGGCGAGGCGGGCGCCGACCCCGGCGGCGCGCGTGAGACTGGCCTGCTCCCGGCCGGCGATGGCGCCGATCAGGTCGCGGGGGGAAAGCGCGGAGAGGATCGACAGCGCGAGGCGCGGGCCGACGCCCTGGACGGTGGTCAGGAGGCGGAACCAGTCCCGCTCGGCGGTTTCGAAGAAGCCGAAAAGCTGGATCGCGTCCTCCCGGACATGGGTTTCCACGAGCAGTTTGGCGATGGCGGGCGGTTGCGGCAGGGCGGCGAGGGTGCGGGAGGAGGCATGCACGAGATACCCGACCCCGGCGACGTCGACGATGCAGCGTCCGTCCTCCAGGGCTTCGATGTGGCCGGTGAGCTGGGCGATCATGGCGGGGCCTCGCGAGAGGGGCGATTCGGGGTGTGATCGCGAGGATACACGAAATCGAGGGGCGTGCGCGTCCGGCCAACGCGGGTCCGGGCAGCGCGATGTCCGCGAGGCCCACGCACGGTGTTTCGCGGTTGGCCGTTATGCCCCGCCGCAGCCTGGTGGATGCGAGGGTTCGCGAAATCGCTTCCCAAAAGTAACCCTATAGGTTACATGAAGGGATGATCCGGCGGTTTCGCCATAAGGGGCTGGAGCGGCCCTTCGCGACCGGAAATGCCAGCGGGGTTTCAGCCCAGCAGGCCCGAAGGATACGGCTGGTTTTGGCGCAACTGAATGTCGCGGCCGAACCGGCGGCGATGAACATTCCTGGAATGCGGTTCCATGCGTTGAGCGGAGACCGCAATGGACAGTTCGCCGTTTCGATTTCGGGCAATTGGCGGATTGTTTTCGAGTTCGACGGCCAGGACGCGACGAATGTCGATCTGGTCGACTATCGTTGAAGAAGGGAAGGGCCATGGTCATGAAGATGCATAACCCGCCGCACCCCGGCGAAATTCTTCGCGGTCTTTATCTCGAACCGGTCGCGTTGACGATCAAGGACGCGGCCGAGGGCCTCGGTGTGTCGCGCAAGGCGTTGTCCGAACTCGTGAACGGACACACGGACATCTCGCGCGACATGGCGATCCGGTTGGCCAAGGCCTTTCCGAAAACGAACATTCGGCTTTGGCTCGATCTTCAGGTGCAATACGACACGTGGCGGGCGGAACAGCGGGCCGATACGATCGAGGTCAAGCCGTTCCGAACGTCCGCGCCCGCCTGAAAACGCGCCGTCCTCCCCCCTCAGAACCCTTCGCGCGCGATATCCATCGCGAAATACGTCATGATCAAATCCGCGCCCGCGCGTTTGATCCCGCCCAGCGTTTCGCGAACCACCCGATGCTCGTCGATCGCGCCCGCCAGCGCGGCGAACTTGATCATCGCGTATTCGCCGCTGACCTGATAGGCGGCCAATGGAAGAAGGCTGTGGGTGCGGACCTGGGAGAGGATATCCAGGTAGGGCAGCGCCGGTTTGACCATCAGGATGTCGGCGCCCTCGGCCTCGTCGATCAGGGATTCGCGCAGCGCCTCGCGCCCGTTCATCGGGTCCATTTGGTAGGCTTTGCGGTCGCCGATCAGGTCGCAGCCGGCCGCTGCCCGGAAGGGGCCATAGAAGGCCGAGGCGAATTTCGAAGAATACGCCATGATCGGCGTGTTCGAGAATCCGGCGCCGTCCAGCGCGGACCGGATCGCGGCGACCTGGCCGTCCATCATGGCGGAGGGCGCGATCATATCGGCGCCCGCGCGCGCGGCGACGACGGCCTGACGGCCCAGATTCTCGATGGTGTGGTCGTTGTGGACGTCCTCGCCATGGATGACACCGCAATGGCCGTGGGAGGTGTATTCGCAGAAGCAGGTGTCGGAAATCACCATCATGTCCGGCGCGGCGTCTTTGGCGCGTTTGGTCATGCGCGCCAGCAGGCCGTTTTCGTTCCAGGAGTCGGAGCCGGTCTCGTCCTTGTAATGGCTGACGCCGAAGGTCATGACCGCCTTGATCCCGGCGGCGCGGATTTCCTTGATGGCGGCGCCGAGTTTTTTTTCCGGGATGCGGTTGATGCCGGGCATGCTCTCGACGGGCGCGTAATCGTCCAGTTCTTCCTCGACAAAGATCGGGTAGATCAGGTCGTCGAGCGTGACCGACGTCTCGCGCATCATGTCTCGAAGAGTGGGGTTGGCGCGCAGGCGGCGGAGGCGCGCGGTCGGGAAGGACGCCATGTCGGGAAACTCCTATGCCAGGGGCGAGGGCCGGGGTCGCGGCCGTTCGGCGAAGCGGCTGTAGCGGAAAGGCGCGGGGTCCACCATCGGCGTTTCGCCCATGACCAGTTGCGCCATCAATTTTCCCGCGCCTGGGCCGATCCCGAAGCCGTGACCGGTGAAGCCGGTGGCGACGAAGAAGCCGGGGACGGACCCCACGGCGGAGATCGTCGGCAGCCCGTCCGGGGACACATCCACGACTCCGCCCCAGCGATCGGTCACGCGCATGTCGTACATGACCGGGAAGGCGTCGATCAGGCTTTGGGCCGCCTGTGCCAGGATTTTCGCGGAGGGCGCGGGGTCGAGGACGCGGACGCGTTCGAAGGGCGAGATCGCGTCGGGTTTCCAGCGCCTTGTGGCGAAGGTTTCGCGCGCCAGGGCGCGGCCAAGGCGGAGTTTGGTTTGTTTCCGGTGCAGCCACCACATGCGCAGAAAGGGCCGCGACTGACGCAACGCATCCGGGACGATATCGACGACGTTGCGGGACCAGTTGCCGACGGTATAGCCGCCGTCCAGCCGTTTGCGCAGGCCGAAGCCGGGCCCGCCGACCGAGGTTTCCGGCCCGCCGTCCACGGGATCGATGCGCATGACGGCCGACAGTGCCCGCTGTTGCGGCAGGTTCAGTCCCAGATTGCCGCAGAACAGCCGCGACCAGGCGCCCCCGGCCAGAACAACCTGTTCGCAGGCGATCGGGCCTTTCTCGGTGACGACGCCGGAGATCCGGCCGGCCGTGGTTTCGATCGACCGGACCGCGCACTGGGTGAGAATCGCCGCGCCATGCCGCCGCGCCGCTTCCGCGATCGCCGGTACCGCCTGGCTGGGTTCCGCCCGCCCATCGCTGGGGGTCGAGAGCCCGCCCGCCCAAGACCCCGCGAGCCCGGGGGTCACGAGGGCGAGCTGGTCGCGGGTGAGCAGGCGGCTATCGACCCGGTGCGGCTGGCCAACCTGTTCCAGCCACAGCGTCCGGCGCGCGAGGTCGCGTTCGGTGCGGCAGAGATAGACGACGCCGGAGCGGCGGAATCCGGTCTCGCCCTCGATGGTTTTGTCGAGCGTGTTCCAAATGCGCAGGGATTCGATCGCAAGCGGCATTTCGCGGGGATCGCGGCCCATTTTGCGGCACCAGCCCCAGTTGCGGCTGGATTGTTCCCCCGCGATCTCCCCCTTCTCGCACACCACCACCGGCACTCCGGCCTGGGCCAGGAAAAACGCCGTACTGATCCCGGCGATGCCGCCGCCGATCACGACCACGGTCGTTCGGGCCGGAACGGCGGGGTCGGAGCGGACGAGATCGACGGGCGGAGACATCGCGGCGGCCGGTTACATGACCTCTCGCGCGCGCTCGGCGGGGCGGCAAAGGACGGTGCCTTTGGGGGTGACCAGGATCGGGCGTTCCATCAGGATCGGGTGCGCGGCCAGCGCGGCGAGGATGTCGGCATCGGTCTTTTCGGGCGCGTCCAGGTTCAGCTCGGCGTAGGCGGCTTCCTTGCGGCGCAGGACCTCGCGCGGGGACAGCCCCATGTCCTTGAGCAATGCCCGCATTTCGCCGGTCGTGGGCGGGGTTTTCAGGTATTCGACAATGGTGGGCTCGACTCCCGCCTCGCGCAGCCAGCCCAGCACTTTCCGGGACGTGCCGCATTTGGGATTGTGATAGAGGGTAGCGGTTTGGGACATGGAAGCATCCTTTTCGGGGGTGCGTGGGAATGAACCTCATTGTCCGCACGTCTCAGGGAAGAACAAGGGGAGGCATCCATGAATCGTCGTTTGTTTTTGACTGCCGCGGTGTTGAGCGGGATGGGCTGGGGCGCGGCCAAGGCGCAGACGCCGCCGGCGACGATGCGGATTCGCGGCACGATCGCGTCGCTCGCGGGCGATGTGCTGACGGTGAACGCGCGCGACGGGTCGAAAGTCGAGGTCGTGTTGACCGAGCCGCTGGCGGTGATGACCGTCAAAAAGGCGGAGCTGAGCGATATCGGGCCCAATTCCTATGTTGGCACGACGACGCGCACCGCCGCCGATGGGAAAATGACCGCGATCGAAATTCGCATTTTTCCGGAGGCGATGCGCGGCACTGGCGACGGGCATCGCGACTGGGATCTGGAGCCCGGCAGCAAAATGACCAATGGCACGGTCTCTGGCGCGGTCGCGGCCGCGTCCGGGCGGGAGCTGACGGTGGGTCATAAGGATGGAAAAACGACGGTGTTCGTGCCGCCGAACGCCGGGATCATGTCTTATGTGAAAGGGGAGCGGGCGGACCTGAAGGCGGGTCAGACCGTGTTTCTGAACGTGACCAAAACGCCGGATGGCAAGTGGACGACGAACCGCGCCAATGTCGGCAAGGATGGCGTGGCGCCGATGATGTGATGTTTTAGGGTCTCGGCGGGGCGCGGCCGGTTGTTTTCGGACGGCTGGGCCTCGCCCGTTGACTGACGTCGTCCGGCGATTTAATGAGATGCCGGCTCGATATTTGGATGCCGCCCGGAGTGTTCGCGATGCGATCTGGTTTGAGGACGATCCTGGCGGTTTTGGCGTTCGCGGCGGGGGGCGTGGCGCTGGACGCGTCGCGTGGCGCGAATGTGGCGCATGCCACGACCTTCGGGCCGGGGACGTCGTTGTCGGTCTCCTTCACCACACAGGCGAACACCGACGATTTGCTTTGGTTTTTCGACAGTCAGATTTTATCGACGACCGGTACGCCCACGATCTCCGTCAGCGTGTTCGATGGCGCGTCTCTGCTGGGGACCTACAGCGGTGGCGCGGGTCCCAACCGGATGAACACGGCGTTCAAGGCGGCGACGAGTTTATACAACCCCCAGTTGCCTTATCATTCCGGTCCGACGCTGATCGGACCTCCGGCACCGGCGATTTCTTTCGCGTCGCTGAACGCCGGTACGATCGACGGACATTTGACCATGTCGGTCACTGGCGGCACGGTCGATATCGATACGGCGGATCTGTCGTTTTACATGGCGAAATCGAGTTCGAGCGCGTCGTTCGCGATCCATTTCGCCAGTCTTCAGCGTGGCGCTTACACGATTGAGACCGTGGCGGTTCCCGAACCCGCCGCCGTGGCGTTGCTTGCCGTGGCGTTGGCGGGTCTCGGGTGGGGCCGCCGGAAGCGTGAAGCCGGCGTGGGCGGTTAAAGCCCGTATTTGGCGCGCCAGGTCAGGCCCGCGACGGTGTCGCCGGCGGGGCGGTATTCGCAGCCGACCCAGCCCATGTAACCCAGCTCGTCCATCCGGCGGAACACGTAATCCCAGCCGATTTCCCCGGTCCCGGGCTCGTTGCGCGCGGGCACGTCGGCGATCTGCATATGGCCGATAACCGGCATGAATTTTTCCATGTTTTTGGTGATGTCGCCCTCGGTGATCTGCACGTGATAAACGTCGAACTGGAGGCCGATTTTATCCGCGCCGATCGCTTCCACGAAGGCCGCGCCCTGTGCCTGGGTGTTCAGAAAATAGCCGGGCATGTCGCGGTGGTTGATCGGTTCGATCATCAGTTGGACGCCCGCCGGTTTCGCCTGCTCGGCGGCCCAGGAGAGGTTGGCGGCGTAGATGGCGGCGGCGGTGGTGTGGGAGAGGCCGGGCGGGAGGATGCCGGCCATGCAGTGGACGCGGCGGCATTCCAGGGTGGCGGCGTAATCCAAGGCGCGTTTCACCGACTCGCGGAATTCGCCTTGGCGGCCGGGTAGGGCGGCGACCCCGCGCTCGCCGTTCGCCCAATCGCCGGGGGGCATGTTGAACAGGCACTGGGTCAGGCCTTCGCCGACCAGGCGGCTGCGTAATTCGGCGGCCGGGAATTCGTAGGGGAAGAGGAATTCCACGCCCTCGAACCCCGCCTTGCGCGCGGCGGCGAACCGTTCCAGGAACGGGATCTCGTTGAACAGCATCGACAGATTGGCGGCCAGACGAGGCATGGTGAAACTCCTGACGAACGTCCCAGAAACCTACACGGCGGTCCGATCGTTGGCCAGCGGCGCGTTGGCCGCGGGGTGGCGGGTGGCATATTGGTCGGCCCAATGGGTATCCGGGCGGGCGCTCCGGCGGGCGTGTGGAGGGGGCGGGCGGTGAGTCCCGAAAAGATCCTGGTGGGGCTGGCCGTTGTGGGCGTGGCGCTGGGCTGCTTGGCGGTGTTGTACCCCTTCATTTCGGCGATGCTGTGGGCCGCCATTCTGGTTTTCACGTCCTGGCCGGTGCATGAATGGGTTCGGGCCCATTTGCGTCTGGGGCGCACCGGGACCGCGCTGGCGATGGTTGCCTCGACCGCGATCGTGCTGGTGCTGCCGATCGTCCTGGCGGCGCCCAGCGGCCATGAAGACATCGTCCAACTCCGGGTCGCCATCGAGGCGGCATTGAAGGGCGGGCTGCCCGCGGCGCCGCCATGGCTGTTCGAGATCGCTCTTGTGGGCCCGACCTTGGCCGGGTTCTGGGATCATTGGGCCGCCGATATCGGCGCGTTGCTGGAGGCGTTGCGGCCATATCTCGGCACCATTCTGGAAAACGGGCTGAGTCTGCTGTTGGGGATCGCCAATGGCGTGGCGATGTTTTTGCTGGCGCTGTTCGTCGCGTTCTTTTTCTACCTGAATGGCGAAACGCTGGGGGCGCGGTTGCGCTCGATCCTGATTCGGGTCGCGGGGGCGCGGGCGGACCGGCTGATCGCGGTGACCAGCGCCACCATCCGCGGCGTGGTGTATGGGATCGCCGGTACCGCGGTCGTGCAGGGGATCATGACCGCGTTCGGGCTGTGGCTGGCGGGTGTGCCTCGGCCGCTGATGCTGGGTGTCGTCGCCGGCATGTTGTCCGTGTTGCCGGTCGGGGCGCCGGCGATTTGGATTCCGGCTTCGCTGTGGCTGATGGGTACCGGGCATGTCGCCTGGGGGATTTTTCTCGCGATTTATGGGGGTGTCGGGATTTCCGGCGCCGACAGCATCATCCGGCCCTGGTTCATCGCGCGCGGGGCGCATTTGCCATTTTTGTTGACCATTCTGGGCGTGTTGGGCGGCGTTCTGACGTTTGGGCTGCTGGGCGTGTTCGTCGGTCCGGTTTTGTTGGGGATGGGGCATACGCTGATGCAGGAGTGGCTGGCGCGCGACGACGCGGCGCCGGGTTCCGGGCCATCGGCGGGATCTGGACAATAGGCGAGACTCGCGCGCGGCGGGTGCCTCGTTGGACATCGGCGATACCGGCGGGTATCCTCCCGAGGACCATACGACCGAGGGGGAAAAGCGCATGCCTGTGACCTGGAATGACTCCGTCAAGGAAATCGCGGGAACGAAAATGCATGTGTCGCGTGCGGGATCGGGCAAGACCGTGCTGATTCTGCATCACGACATTGGCACACCGGACCGTTTGCCGTTTTACGATTTGCTCGCGGGGCAATTCGATGTCCTGGTGCCGCATCATCCGGGCTGGGGGAAGTCGGAGCGGCCGGAATGGCTGCGCCATCCGCGCGACATCGCGGCGATGCACACCTGGCTCCTGGCGGATCTGGGCGTCGAGGATGTGAACCTCGTCGGTCTGGGGTTTGGGGGGTGGATCGCGGCGGAGATGATCAGCCAGTCGCCCAGAAGCTACCGGCGGGCGAGCCTGGTGGCGCCGATGGGTATTAAACCGCCCGACGGGGATATCGCGGATCAGGCGATTGTCTCTTATCTCGATTATTCGCGGTCTGGGTTTCACAGCCAGGAGGCCTTCGCGAAGGTTTATGGCGATGTCGAGACGGACCAGTTGGAGCAGTGGGATGTCTGCCGGGAAATGTGTTTCCGCGCGGCGTGGAAACCCTACATGTACAGTCAGACCTTGCCGCATTTGCTGGGTGGCGTGCGCACGCCGGCGCAGGTGATCTGGGGGGACGACGACCGGATCGTGCCGATCGGCGCGGGGCATTCCTATTTGAAGGCGCTGCGTAACGCGACCATGACGACGGTTGCCGCCTGCGGTCATTTCGCGGAAATGGAACAGCCCGAGCAGGTCGCCAAACTCGTCGCGGATTTCATTAACGCCGCGTGACGGTTGTAGTGCTGTCAGGGACATAATCGTGGTGGCTGGGCCGCCGATGGCGGTCCAGAGGCGGTTATTTGGGGCGGAACAGGCTGGTCGCGATCAGGATGGCGCCGGCCAGGGTCAGCACGATCAAGATCGTGCGGCGGAACCATAGATCGCTGATCCGGTGGTAAAGTTTGATTCCCACCAAAGTCGGAATCAGCATCGCGGGCAGCATCGCCGCGAACAGCGGGACCGCCGCCGCCGGGATGGTGCCGGAGGCGAGGTAGGCCGTCATCGTCACCGTGTGCATCGTCAGATTGAAGCTTTGGAAGACGCTTCGTTGCGTGTGGCGTTCCCATCCTCGCAGTGTCGTCCAAAGGATTGGCGCCGGTCCGGTCAGGCCGCCGAGACCGCCCATGACGCCGCCGAGCCAGCCGATGGTGGCGTCGGCCCATTTGCCGCCCCAGCGGATCTTCGGAAGGTCTTTGGCGAACAGCATGCAGGGGCACCAGATGGTCAACAGCGCGCCGACCGCCGTTTTGAAATTCAGGGGATCGATGTAGCGCAGGAGGGCGACCCCCAGGGGGACGCCGAGCAGGCCGCCAAGGATGAAGGGGAGGGCGCGGGGTGGATCGATGTTTTTCAGTAACGTGCCGCTGGCCATGAGCTGACCGACCAGCGAGCCGAATACGATCAGTGGCCCCGCCAGCACGGGTTCCAGTGTCCAGGCCCAGACGCTCATGGCGACGAGACCGAAGGCGAATCCGGACAGGCCCTGGACGAAGCCGGCGGCGGCCGCGCCCAGGGCGACGATGAGGATTTGGGAGGTCATGTGTTGTGGGGTGCGGGGGCGTGGCGGCGGTGGGCCATGGTGGGGCGTGCCCCGGCCACGGTGGGGAGCGGCCGGGGCACCGCGGTGGAGGCGCCGATCAGACGCTCTTTCGCATGACATCGAGGCCCTGGCGGAGATCGGCGACCAGGTCGTCGACGTCTTCGAGGCCGATGTGAAGGCGGACGACGGGCCCGGCGAATTTTCCGGTTCCGGCGGTGCGCGTAATGAAACCCGTTGTCGGCACCGCGAGGCTCTCGTAGCCTCCCCAGGAGGCGCCGATGCCGAACAGTTCCAGGGCCTCGACGAATTTATGTGTCGAGACGGGCGTGAATTCGGGTTTGAATTCCACGCCGAACAGGCTGCACGCGCCGGTGAAGTCGCGTTTCCAGATGGCGTGGCCGGGCGCGCCGGGCAGCGCGGGGTTCAGGACCTGTGCGACCTCGGGTTGTTGGCGCAGCCAGTGGCCGACCTGGATCGCGGCCTCCATTTGGGTTCGCAGGCGCACGGCCATGGTGCGCATGCCGCGCAGGGTCAGCCAGCAATCGTCGGGGCTGGCGTACTGGCCGAGGCCGCGGGCGGTGGCGTGCAGGGTCATCCAGTCCGCGTCGTTGTTGACGGTGACGGTGCCGATCAGAATGTCGGAATGCCCGGCGGGATATTTCGTCGCGGCCTGGATGGAGACGTCGATGCCATGCTGGAAGGGCTGGAAATGGTGAATGCCCCAGGTGTTGTCCATCAGCACCTTGGCGCCGCCGGCATGCGCGGCCCGCGCGATCGCCGGAATGTCTTGCACTTCGAACGTGTGGCTGCCGGGACTTTCAGTGTAGACCACGGCGGTATTGGGGCGCATGAGCGCGGCGAGGCCCGCCTCGTCGATTTCCGGCGGGTAATAGGCCGTCTCGACGCCGAAGCGTTTCAGCATGCCGTCGCAGAAATTGCGCGCGGGGCCGTAGACGTGGTCGGGCATCAGGCAATGGTCGCCCGCTTTCAGCCAGGCCAGCAGCGGCGTGGTGACGGCGGCGAGGCCGGAGGAGACGATGAAGCAGCGCGTCCCGCCCTCGACCGCGGCCATGGCGTCTTCCAGCGCCCAATGGGTTTCGGACCCGCCGAGACCGTAGGTGAGAACGCGTTCGCCGCGCCGGGCCTGGAGCGCCTGGCGTTCGGCGACGGTGGGGACCAGGACGGTGGAGCCGCGGTTGAGGGGGACGTTGACGAAGCCGTGCTCGTGCTTCGTTTTGCGTCCGACATGGGAGAGCGTGGTGCGGAAGCCGCGCTTTTTGGGGTCGGCCATGATCAATATGTCTCCACCGGCGTGTCGGCGCGGCCACCCCATTCGGTCCAGGACCCGTCGTACACCGCGCCTTCCGGCAGACCGGCGAGGCGGAGGCCAAGGGTCAGAATGCAGGCGGTGACGCCGGAGCCGCAGCTTGTGACGACGGGCAAGGAGCCGTCGACGCCGGCGGCGGCGAAGCGCGCTCTGACCTCGGCGGCGGATTTGAAGGTGCCGTCGGCGTGCAACAGGTCGGTGTAGGGGACATTGGCCGAACCCGGGATATGGCCGGAGCGCATGCCCGCGCGGGGTTCCGGAGTCGCGCCGGTGAACCGGCCGGCGGCGCGGGCGTCCAGCACCAGTTCCGCCTGCGAGGCGACGTTGCGCAGGAGATCGCCGACACCGCGCAGGCGGGTGGCGCGGAAATCGGCCTGAAACGACGCGGGCACGGGCGCGGCGGCGGCCCCCGCTTCCGTCGCGCGGCCCTCCCTGACCCATTTCGGCAGGCCGCCATCCAGCACGGCCGCCTGGTCGTGGCCGAACAAACTCATCAGCCACCAGCCGCGGGCGGCCGAGGCAAGGCCCTTCTGGTCGTAAAACACGACCCTTGTGCCATTGCCGATACCCATCGCCGACATCAGCTTCGAAAACCGGCCCGGGGAAGGCACCATATGCGGCAAATCCGTGTCGGGGTCCGCGACCTCGTCGATGTCGAAATACCGCGCGCCGGGAATGTGGGCGTTGAGGAACTCCGCCTTCCCATCCTTGGGCTCGTTGGGCAAATATTTCGTGGCATCGAATATCAACAGCCCAGGCTTGCCCAGTTCGGCGGCCAGCCATTCGGTTGTGACCAACGGACCCATCGCTCATCCTCCCCCAAAATCGTCGTGCGCGCGGGGAGTGTCCCACGTCGTGGGCGTTCGTCAATCGGGGACTGAGGCGGAGGAGACGCTGGGGCGCTGCCCCAGACCCCGCGAGGGCTCCGCCCCTCGACCCCGCCAAGGGCTCGCCCTTGGAACCCCGGGGTGGCGGGTTGTTGAGGGAGGGCCATGCGAGGCTGTTTCAAGGTCCGCGTTAGGCCCTCCCTCAACAACCCGCCAAATCGATCGCGGTCCAGGGGACGTTCCCCTGGTGGGTTCGAAGGGCGAAGCCCTCGTGGGGTCTGGGGCAAAGCCCCGGCGTTTCCCCCGTTTCAGGCTCTGATCGCGAGCCCCACGGCGTAGAGGGTCTCTCCCGTGCGTGCGAGGGTTTCGTCGGTCAGGAGGAGGGCGTCGAGGAGGCGGAGGTCGTCTTCGGATGTGAAGTTGTGGAAGGCGTCGACCAGGCCGAGGAAGTAGAAGACTCCGCCGGTTGGGATGAGTTCGGCGTTGGGGAAGGTTTGGCGCAGGGCTGGGAGGATATTGGCGGAGTCGGTGGCTTCGGACGGGTCGGCGGCGGCGAGGGCGTCGGGGTCGATCAGGTGGATTTCGCGGTGGACGTGGCCGTTTGGGTCGCCGTGGGGGCGGAGGAGCCGGTCGGGGAGCAGGCCGCGCATGCGGTTGGCGGTGTACATGATCGCGGGGCTGTGTTGGAAGCGGTTGGCGCCGACGTAGTCGTCCATGGCGAAGAGGCCGCCGTGTTGGAGGCGATCGCGGCTCCAGGCGATCGCGGCGGCGGTGTCGGGCATGTGGTGGAGAGCGTTGTTCCAGTGCACCAGGCCGTAATCGGCGGCCGTGACGGTGGCGAAGGCGTCGGCGTGGTGGAAGCGGATGCGGTCGCTCAGGCCTTCGGCGGCGGCGGCGCGGCGGCCGGCCTCGACCAGGCCGGGTCCGGCTTCGAAGCAATCGAAGGTGCCGGCGATGCTGTGTTTCAGCAGGGCGCGTTCCTTGGCGCCGTCGCCGCAGCCGACGGAGAGGGATTTTGGCGCGGTCAGGTTTTGGGCCGCCAGGCGTTCGGCGACCCGGCGTTCGAAGCCGGCGTGCGGGCCGTCGATGGGGTCTCCGCAGACGATGCGGTTGACGTGGCGGAGGGTAGGGGGATCGGTCCACCAGGCGGTGCGTGGCGGGCGTGCCGCGAGTTCGGCCTGTTGGGCGTCCCAGTACGCGCCGGCGGTTTCGAGCGGCCTGGCGCCCGGTGCGCTCCGGTGCGGGCGGTGCGCCGCCGTACCGTCGTTCTGGGCGGTGTCAGGGGTTCGGCGGAGGCGCGCGGCGATGGCGCGCAGCGGCGCGGTCAGGCGCCAGGAGGTCGAGGCGCGGAGGATCGCGATCTCCTCCCGCAGCGCGGCGTTTTCGCGCGCCAGCGCCTGGAGGCCGGTGGGGCGCGCAATGGGCGATGGTTGTGCCGCGGGCATGGGCTGTTTCTGGGTGGTCATGTCCGGGCGGGCGGGCGCGTTTCGCGCGAAGGCATGGGTCAGGCGCCGGGCGCGAGCGCCAGGATGATACGGCGGTTCTGTTTGCCCTTGTTTTCGATTTTGACGATCTGGACGGGTCCGATCTCGCCGGTGCGCCCGACATGGGTGCCGCCGCAGGGTTGCAGATCGACGGTTCCCTCCGCGCCGATGCGCATCAGCCGCAGGCGGCCGGTGCCTCTCGGCGGTTTGACGGACATGGTTCTGACCAGGCCGGGGTCGGTGTCGAGGACGGACTCATCGACCCATTCGATGTGGACGGGGTGATCGGCGGCGATCAGCGCGTTGAGTCCGGCCTCGATCTGGTCTTTGGGCGGGGGATTGGGCAGGTCGAAATCCAGGCGGGAGCGGTCCGCGCCGACGGAGCCGCCGGTGACCGCGGCGCCCTCGATCAGGCTGCACAGTAGGTGCATGGCGGTGTGCATCCGCATGTGTTTGTGGCGGCGGTCCCAGTCGATCTCGGCGGTGACGGTCGCGCCGGGCGGGGGCAGGGCGGCGTCCGGCGCGGGCACGTGGAGGATCGTGTCGCCTTCGCCTTTGACGGTATCGGCGATCGGGGTTTCGCCGCCGTCCCAGCGCAGCATGCCGGTGTCGCCGGGCTGGCCGCCGCCCCGGGCATAAAAGACGGTGCGGTCGAGCGCGATTCCCTCTGGCCCGCTGGCGGTCACGGTGGCTTCGGTACGCAGCAAAGTGGGCTGGTCCAGGAACAGGCGTTCGGTCATGGCTGGCTCCATTTCTTTCGCAGATCCGCGCGCTTCGCCGCCAGCCAGAGCAGGCCGATGGCGGTCACGCTGTTGGGGGTGGCGCCGGACAGAGCCAGTTCGATCGCCTTGTCGGCGGGCCAGACGCTGGCGCGGATGTCCTCGCCTTCGTCGATCGCCCCGGCGAGGCCGAGTGTTCCCTCGGGTGGAATACGAATTTCGCCGACGTAGAGGTCGAGCAGTTCGTCCGAAGACCCCGCGCTGAGCAAATAGCCGCCGATATGTTCCATGCGCCCGCAGGCGAGGCGCGTTTCCTCCGCCAGTTCGCGCCGCATCGCGGTTTCCGGGTCCTCGCCCGGTTCCATCAGGCCCGCCGGCAGTTCGACCAGCACGGGGGCGATGCCGGCGGCGAGGGCGGGGAGGCGGAACTGTTCGATCAGAACGACGGCGTCGGCCACGGGGTCGTAGGGCACGAGGCCGACGGCGCGGCCGCGGCGCCAAAGCTCCCAGGTTCGCGGCGCCGACATCGCGCCGTCGAAGCGGCGGTGGCGGAAGCGGATGAGGTCGACGGTGTGGCGGCCGGTCCAGGCATGTTGTTCGGACTCGACAACGGCGTCCGGGTGGGCGGGGATCGGTACGGGGGTGCGAGGGCGCATGCCGCCATCATACACGATCCCCTGCCATGGCCGAAACCGGGGGCCGAAGTCGGGGGACGAAATCAGGCGGCGTCGGCGCGCCGGTCGATCACGGCGCGGTTCCGCCCGCTGCCCTTGGCCCGATACAGCGCGATATCGGCGCGTCCCAGCACCTGGTCGACCGTGGTTTCCCGGCGGCTGGCGATGGCGAGGCCGATGCTGACGGTCATGTAAATCAGGCGTCCGTCGAAGGCCGCCGGGCTGGACGCGACCCGCTCAACCAGGCGTTCGGCGATGACTTCGGATTCCTCCGGCGAGGCGCCGGGGAGCGCGATCGCGAATTCCTCGCCGCCCAGACGGCCCAGAACGTCGCCGCGGCGGATTTCGGCGCGCAGCGTGACCGCCAACTGGCGCAGCGCGGCGTCGCCGCCGGGGTGGCCATAGCGATCGTTGATCGATTTGAAATGGTCGACGTCGATCATCAACAGCGCGAGGCCGCGTCCGGTTTCGCGGATACGATCCATCTCCTCCTGACAGCCGGCAAGCCAGGCGGCGCGGTTCAGAATGCCGGTCAGCCCGTCGGTGGTCGCCAGTTCGCGCAGCTTCGCTTCCAACTCGCGGCGCTCGGCGATTTCGCGTTCCAGTTCCCGGCGCGCGACCTCGACCCGGCGGGTGCTTTCGTCCGCGGTCTCCGCCAGTGCGGCAAGATCGGCGGCGTGATTTTCCAACACTTCGTTGCGGAACCGCGCCTCCGCGTCCAACTGGTCTATGGCCTCGTCCACTTCGCGCCGCACCGCCGCCGTGATGTCGGTGTAAGAGATCGAGAGCCCGCCGGCGGGTCGCCGCGCGCGGCCGCACAACACGATCGACCCGTCCGGAAACCGCAGCGGCTCCGCCGGAATGTCATCCAATCTCAGCGCCTGGGCATGGTCCGCGGCGAACGCGATCCACGCGTCTTCGTCCGCCGAAGAGCCGGAAGCGGTGCCGCCGCGCGCGAGCAGATCGTCGACGGTGACCGGCGATCCCGCATCGTCTGGGCGGGTTCGCCAGATTTCGAAAAAGCGCGTGTTGGCGAACGCCGGACGAAATTCCGGATCAAGCCCGAGAATGCCGGTGTCGATAGAATTCAAAGCGTGTTCCAGGCTCTCCGCGGCGATCGCCGCCGGCCCGGTTTTCCACAAACGCCCCATTGGCCCCGTTCCTGTCTTGCGCGCCGGCGCCGGTTTGCCCGTTGGTTCCGCCGTCCGGCGCGCATGGAGGGCAATTTGACGGCAAGAGGTTAACCGGCGGTAAACGGAAGCGGCCGGCGTGGCGAAAATGGCGAGGTAACCGCGCGTCGCGATGCCCGAAATGGGCCTGCCGATCCCTGGCGAGCCGCCGCCACGGCCGCCAACCCCGGACTGGCCCCCGCGTGCGGGCACCCGCCATCGCGGCCCGCCCGCTCGGCGGGTGGCGCCCCAGACTCGCGCGGCACTCGCGCCGATGTGTCGTGTGTGGTCCGGACGTTCTCCCATGCCGTGTAAAGAATTGCATTTTTGGGACGTGTCCGTTATGCACGCGTCCCGGCGGCGGGGCTGGCCTCGCCCTCGATTGTCGGAACCTGGTTGCATGGAAGGACTGGAACGATGCGTTTCATACGCGTGGCCGCCGCCGCGATTTTGCTCGCCAGTCCGGCATGGGCGCAGACCATTCCGGGCCTGACCCCGGATCAGGTGAAGGCGATCCCACCGGATGTGTTGAAGAGCATCCCGCCGGATGTTCTGACGAAGATCCCGTTGAAGACGCTGATGTCGATCCCGCCGGATTTGCTGACCAAAATTCCGCCCGACCTGCTGTCGAAAATCCCGCCCAACGCCGCGTCGATGACGCCAGAGGACGCGAAAGCCTATTACAAAAGCCTCGATCCTTCGCAGCAGAAAGCGTTGAAGGAACAGGCGAAGCAGATCAAGGGGCAGATCGAGGCCGTGCCAGGTCTGATGGACCAGTTGAAGGCCTTGTACAAGTCGTTGCGCGGCGGCGGTTAAGCGGCTTTCGGCGCGCGCCGTAACAGGCAGGCCAGCGGGATCGACAGCAGCGCGGTGAAACCCATGAGGTGGAAGGCGTTGACGTAGCCAATCATCGCGGCCTGACGCTGGACTTCGTTCGACAGACGGGCCAGGCCGGTCAGGGTCTCCAGGCTCCAGGCGGACGGGAAATCGGGAAAGGTCAGGATGCGGTTGTAGGGGTTCACGAACTCCGACATGCGCGCGTAGTTCATCGAGGTCGAGCGGACCAGGACCAGCACGGTCACTGAGATGAACAGGCTGGAGCCGAAATTGCGCATCAGGGTAAAGATCGCGGAGCCCTCGGTCGCCTGATGTTTGGGCAGGGTCGAGAACGCCATCACCGTCATCGGCGTGAAGGTGATGCTCTGGCCGAAGCCTTGCAGCAAATGGGTCCAGAAAATATCGAAGAAGGTCAGGTTGATGTCGAACTGCGCCATGGTCAGGCCGGAAAAGGCCTGAATGGCGAGGCCGGTGGCGATCGCGGTGCGCGGCGCCTCCCGGGTGAACGGGACGATGACCAGGAAGGCGAGCCAGTTGCCCAGACCGCGGGCGGCGACAAGGGAACCGATGATGTTATCGGGGTAACCGCGGAGGTCGTGCAGCAGGCTGGGGAACAGCGTCAGGGACGTGAAACTTAGCATGCCCATCACGAAGGCGATGGCGATGCCGATGGTGAAATTGCGGTCCAGGAACAGCTTCGGGTTCAGGAACGGATTTTGCGTGGTCAGGCAGTGGGAGACGAACATCCACAGCGAGACCGCGCCGATGGCGGCGATCAGCACCAGTTCCGGAGAATCGAACCAGTCCATGCGCTGACCGCGGTCGAGGATGAGCTGCGCTGAGACCACCGCCCCGGAGAGAGTCAAGAAACCGGTCCAGTCGAGCCGGGTCGCGGACCTTTCGTTCATGCCGCGCAGCGCGAACCAGACGCAGATCAGCGCGCAGACTCCGGGGGGAACGATCATCAGGAAGGCGGCGCGCCAATCGTAGATCTCAGTCATCACGGTGCCGATGACGGGCCCCAGAACGGGGCCGAACACGGCGCCGATGCCCCAGATCACCAGCGCCGTCGGCTGCAAATGGCGGGGGAAGGTGGCCAGCAGGATCGCCTGTCCCATGGGCATGATGGGCGCGCCGAACAGGCCCTGGCAGACGCGATAAAAGATCAGCGACTCAAGGCTGGTGGCCGTGGCGCACATGAACGACGCGACGGTGAACCCCAGCACCGTGCAGAACATCATGGTGCGCCAGCCCAGACGCGAAGCCAGCCAATGGGTCATCGGCGTGGCGACGGCGGTGGCGACCAGGTTCAGGGTGATCACCCACGAAATCTCGTCCTGGGTTGCCGACAACGCGCCGCGGATTTGCGGCAGCACGACATTGGCGAGGGTGATCGTCATGCCGAACAGCAAATTGGCGAGTTGGACCATCAGCAGAATCAGCCAGTGACGGCCGGAAATGCTGAAGATTCCCCCTTGGGGCGTGGCCAGGGATGGAGTGGTTTCGCTCATTCGCCAGGAATGTTCCGTTGGATTTTCCCCGCGTGCGCACGGGCTTGTTTCACGCGCATGTTATCCGGTTTTCGCCGCGATGGCGAACGGCGCGCGTGACGGGCCGAACCAGACGCTGTGATGAAATCATGGTCAGTCCACGTCCCTGTGCCACGGTTCGGGGCAATTGGGGCGCCGGCGCTGGGGCGCTGCCCCAGACCCCGCGAGGGCTCCGCCCTTCGAACCCGCCAGGGGAACGTCCCCTGGACCGCGATCGATTTTGGCCGGTTGTTAAGGGAGGGCCATGCGAGGACGTTGAAACATCCGTGGAAAGCCCTCCCTTAACAACCGGCCAAACCCCGGGGTTCCAAGGGCGAGCCCCCACGGCCCATTGGGGTGGGGTTCGAAGGGGCAAAGCCCCTCGTGGGGTCCGGGGCAAAGCCCCGGTGCTGGTTCCCAACCGCTCCCGAACCCTGTTGGCACAGCGGTTGCATGGCTCTGCCCGAGGCCGGGCACCGCCAGTGTCCGGCGGAACGTCGCAGCCGGCAATCAACAGGGACAGGCAACATGAACCCGATTCTTCCAAATGTTTCTCGCCGCGGATTGGTCCGCCTTGGCGCCGCCGCGGCCACCGTGGCCGCCGTGGGTGGCATCAAGGCCGCGTCCGCGCAGGCTTCGGGCCCGATCAAGATCGGCATCCTGCATTCGCTCTCCGGCACCATGGCGATCAGCGAGACCACGCTGAAGGATGTCATGCTCATGATGATCGAGAAGCAGAACAAAGCGGGCGGCGTACTGGGCCGCAAACTCGAGGCCGTGGTCGTCGACCCCGCCTCCAACTGGCCGCTGTTCGCCGAAAAGGCGCGGCAGTTGATCTCCGTCGACAAATGCGCCGCGACCTTCGGCTGCTGGACTTCCGTGTCGCGCAAATCCGTGCTGCCGGTGTTCGAGGAACTGAACTCCATCCTGTTCTACCCCGTGCAGTACGAGGGCCAGGAGTGCAGCCGCAACGTCTTCTACACCGGCGCGGCGCCGAACCAGCAGGCGATCCCGGCGGTCGATTACCTCTGGAACGAATCCAAGGTGAAGCGCTGGGTTTTGGCCGGCACCGACTATGTCTATCCGCGCACGACCAACCAGATCCTGGAAGCCTACCTGAAATCCAAGGGCGTCGCGGCCGAGGACATCATGGTGAATTACACGCCGTTCGGCCATTCCGACTGGCAGAACATCGTGGCCTCGATCAAGAAATTCGGCAGCGCGGGCAAGAAAACCGCCGTCGTGTCGACCATCAACGGCGACGCCAACGTTCCTTTCTATAAGGAGCTTGGCAACCAGGGCATCAAGGCGACCGACATCCCCGTCGTCGCCTTCTCGGTCGGCGAGGAAGAACTCGCGGGCATCGATACGAAACCGCTGGTCGGTCACCTCGCCGCCTGGAACTACTTCCAGAGCATCGAAAACGCCGACAACAAGCAGTTCATCGCGGACTGGAAAGCCTTCACCAAGAATCCGAAGCGCACCACCAACGATCCGATGGAAGCGCATGTCATCGGTTTCAACATGTGGGTGAAGGCGGTGGAGAAAGCCGGCACGGTCGACTCCGACGCGGTGATCGACGCGCTGATCGGCGTGTCCGTGCCGAACCTGACCGGCGGTTACTCGGCGATGATGCCGAACCATCACATCACCAAGCCGGTGCTGATCGGCGAGATCCAGGCGGACGGGCAGTTCAACACGGTCTCGCAGACGCCGGGCACGGTGGTCGCGCAGGAATGGTCGCCTTATGTCGCCGACACCAAGGATCTGATTGGCGATTGGCGGGCACCGCTGAGCTGCGGCGCCTACAACGTGAAGACCAAGACCTGCTCCACCGGCAAGAAAGCCTGATCCCAACGTCCCGCCGCCGGCACCCTCGGGGTGCGGCGGCGGCGTGAAGCCCCCGCGACGCGATGTCCGGGGTTCGCGAGGGGAGGGGCGGTTATCCCTCCTGGCCGTCCCTCTTCTGCCCCTCCCGGAAACGTACCAAAAATGAAACGTTGGATATTCTTCGCCCTGCTGGCCATGACCTGGCTGACCCCAGGCGCCGGACGCGCGCAATCCGCCGACGAGGCGCTGGCCGCTTTGGCCTCCACCAGCTTCAACACCGTCCGCGAAGGCGTCGAGGCGCTCGCCCTCTCCGGCCACCCGCGCGCGCAGGCCATCGTCGCCGCGCTGCAAAACGGCAAATTGCTCGCCCGCGCCGACAAAGCCCTTTTCATCAAGAACGATGACGGCACCTTCGCCGAGGCCGCGACCGGCGCGCCCGCCGATGTCCCCGCCGCCGCGCTGAAACCCGTCCGAGTCAACAACGCCGTCCGCGGTGCCATCGAAGCCGCTCTGGGCGTGCTCCGCCTCTTCGCCCCCGATCCCACCGCCCGCCTCCAGGCCGCCGAGGCCGTGTTCCGCTCCCGCGATCCCGCCGCGCTGCCCGCGCTGGAACGCGCGCTGGTCGCGGAAAAAGACCCCAAGGTCAAACTACGCATGGATCAGGCCCGCGCCGCCGCGCTCCTGGCACTCCCCTCCGCGACCGAACCCGACCGCCTCGCCGCCGTCCAGACCCTCCGAACTCGCGGCGACATCGAGGCCCGCTCCACCCTGGGCAATCTGACCGGGCAGTCCCCCGCGGTCGCCGAGGCCGCCGCCTCCGCCATCCTCGCCATCGACCGGACCTTGCAACTCTGGTCCGTCCTCCAAAGCATCTATTACGGCCTCAGCCTGGGCTCCGTCCTCCTCCTCGCCGCCGCCGGACTCGCCATCACCTTCGGCGTCATGGGCGTCATCAACATGGCGCACGGCGAGATGGTGATGATCGGCGCCTACGTCACCTTCGTGACCCAACAGGTCATCAAAACCAATTTCCCGGCGCTCTATCCCGCCAACCTGCTGTTCGCCATTCCATTGGCCTTCGGCATCTCCGGCCTGGTCGGCATCGCCATCGAACGCGCGCTGATCCGCTGGCTGTATGGGCGCCCCCTGGAAACCCTGCTTGCCACCTGGGGCCTGTCGCTGATGCTGCAACAGGCGGTCCGCTCCATCTTCGGCGCCAACAACAAAGACGTCGATACACCCTCCTGGATGAGCGGGGCGACCGAACTCGGCGGCCTGACCCTGACCTGGAACCGGATGTATATCGTGCTGTTCTCGGTGCTGGTGCTGGCCGCGCTGATGGCGGCACTGCGCTACACGTCCCTCGGCCTGCGCATGCGCGCCGTCACCCAGAACCGCCGCATGGCCGCCGCCATGGGCATCCGCACGCCCTGGATCGACGCGTTGACCTTCGGTCTGGGCTCGGGCGTCGCCGGCATGGCGGGCGTCGCCCTCAGCCAGATCGACAACGTCTCCCCCAACCTCGGACAGAGCTACATCGTCGACAGCTTTATGGTCGTGGTGTTCGGCGGCGTCGGCAATCTCTGGGGCACCGTGGTCGGCGCCCTGACACTCGGCATCGTCAACAAATTCCTGGAACCCGTCGCCGGCGCCGTGCTCGGAAAGATCGTCGTGCTGGTCCTGCTTATTCTGTTCATTCAAAGGCGTCCGCGCGGCATGTTTCCGCTCAAGGGACGAGCGGTCGAAACATGATGTCCCATCGCTACACCGTCGCCGCTCTGGGCCTGGTCCTTGGCGGCGCCCTGATCCTGGCCGCGCTGAACCAGCTGACCCCCGTGGGCTCGCCCTTGCACGTCCCCGCCTACGTCGTCGCGCTCGTTGGCAAATACCTCTGCTTCGCCATGCTGGCCCTGGCCGTCGATCTCGTCTGGGGTTTCGGCGGCATCCTCCCCCTCGGACACGCCGCCTTCTTCGCTCTGGGCGGCTATGCCATGGGCATGTACCTGATGCGCCAGATCGGCACCCGAGGCGTCTACGGCAACCCCATGCTGCCCGACTTCATGGTGTTTCTGGGCTGGAAATCCCTGCCCTGGTACTGGACGGGCTTCGAGTGGTTTCCTTTCGCCATGCTCATGGTCGTTCTGGTGCCCGCCGCCTTGGCCGCCATCTTCGGCTGGCTCGCGTTCCGCTCGCGCGTCGGCGGCGTCTATCTGTCTATTATGACCCAGGCGCTGACCTACGCCCTGCTGCTGGCTTTTTTCCGGAACGACATGGGATTCGGCGGCAATAACGGGCTGACCGATTTCAAGGACATAATCGGATTTTCCATCCAGAGCGATGGGACACGCTCCGCGCTGCTGGTCGTCTCCGCCCTGCTCCTGTGCGGCCAGTTGCTGGTGGCCCGCTTCGTCGTCGGCTCCCGCTTCGGCAAAATCCTGGTCGCGGTGAGAGACACCGAATCCCGCACCCGCTTCCTCGGATACCGGCCCGAATCCTACAAACTCGTGGTCTGGGTCCTCTCCGCCGTCATGGCCGGCATCGGCGGCGCGCTCTACGTCCCCCAGGTCGGCATCATCAACCCCGGCGAATTCTCCCCCGCCAACTCCATCGAGGCCGTGATCTGGGTCGCCGTCGGCGGGCGCGGCACGCTGATCGGCGCCATCCTTGGCGCGCTCCTCGTCAACTTCGGCAAAACCTGGTTCACCAGTGCATTGCCAGAGTTCTGGCTGTTCGCTTTGGGCGCGTTGTTCATCGGCGTGACCCTGCTGCTGCCCCACGGCGTCATGGGCCTGTTCCGGGGACGCGCCGCCAAACCCGCGCCCGCCGCCGTGGCCAAAGGAGCGACAGCATGACCGAAGCCGACACGCTGCTTTACCTCGAAGGCGTCACCGTTAGCTTCGACGGGTTCCGCGCGCTGAACGCCCTGTCGCTGGTCCTGGAGGAGGGCGAAATGCGCGCCGTCATCGGCCCCAACGGCGCGGGCAAGACCACGATGATGGACGTCATCACCGGCAAAACCCGTCCAGACCAGGGCAAGGTGATTTACCAGGCGGGCACCGACCTGACGAAACTCGACGAGCCCGCGATCGCCGCCATGGGCATCGGACGAAAGTTCCAGAAACCCACGGTGTTCGAGCCTCTGTCCGTCTGGGACAACCTCCTGCTCGCCCTGGCCGGCGACCGCCGCCCGAAATTCAGCCTTTGGGCGCGCGAAACCGCCAACGAACGGGCGCGGATCGAGCATATCCTGGAAACCGTCCGGCTGACGGAACAGCGTCAGCGCCGGGCCGGCGACCTTTCCCACGGGCAAAAACAGTGGCTGGAAATCGGGATGCTGCTGGCGCAGGAGCCGCGTTTGCTGCTGGTCGACGAGCCCGTCGCGGGCATGACCGACGCCGAAACCGAACAAACCGCCGAGTTGCTGCGCGACATCAACCGCACCCGCGCCGTGGTCGTCGTCGAGCACGACATGGCCTTCGTCCGCGCGTTGGGCGTGAAGGTGACGGTGCTGCACGAAGGCTCCGTCCTCGCGGAAGGCTCCATCGACCGGGTCAGCGAGGACCCGAAAGTCATCGAAGTGTATTTGGGGCGATAACATGCTGTCCGTCGAAAACGTCGATCTGCACTACGGCGCCGCGATCGCCCTGCGTCAGGTCTCTCTCACGGCCGAGGTGGGCGCGGTCACCTGCGTCATGGGCCGCAATGGGGTCGGAAAGACCTCGCTGCTGCGCGCCATCGTCGGGGCACACCCGATCACCGCCGGCGCGATCCGCTGGGAAGGCGAGGACATCTCGCGACAGGCCATCTACGACCGCGCCAAACGGGGCATCGCCTGGGTGCCGCAGGGGCGCGATGTGTTTCCGCTGCTTACGGTGAAGGAAAACCTGGAAACGGGCTTCGCGGTGCTGCCGCGCGGGCAACGTAAAATTCCCGACGAAATTTTCGATCTGTTTCCCATCCTGAAAACGATGACGCGGCGCAGGGGAGGGGACCTGTCCGGCGGGCAGCAGCAGCAGCTCGCCATTGCCCGCGCTTTGGTCATGAAGCCGCGGCTTTTGGTGCTCGACGAGCCGACCGAGGGGATACAGCCCAGTATTATCAAGGATATCGGGCGGGTGATCGCGCTGTTGCGCGGGCGGGGCGAGATGGCCATTCTGCTGGTCGAACAATATTTCGATTTCGCGCACGAACTGGCGCAAACAATGGTCGTGATGGATCGCGGCGACGTGGTGCTGTCCGGGCGGCGGGAGGAGTTGGACGAAGCGGATGTACGACGGCGCCTCTCTGTCTGACGGACTGCAACGGGCCGCGGGCGAACTGCGCGTCTCCGCCAAACGCCGCGGCGAGGCCTCCGTGCTCGATGGGCTGCGCCAGGCCGGCTGTCTGAAAGCGCGTTTCCCGAGGGGCCTGAACGTGGGTTGGCTCGACACCACTTTGGTGAACATCTCGGGCGGGGTGGCGGGGGGCGACCGGCTGGAAACCTCCGTGGCCGTGGGCGAGGGCGCGCGGATGACCGTCGCGGCGCAGGCGGCGGAACGGTTTTACCGGGCCTTGCCGGGCAGCGTGTCGCGGGTGCGGACGTCGGTGTCGGTCGCGCCCGGCGGGGCGCTGGAATGGCTACCGCAGGAAACCATCCTGTTCGACCGCTGCGCGCTGGACCGGCGTTTGACCGTCGATGTGGCGGACGATGGTCGGTTTCTGGGCTGCGAAACCCTGGTCTTCGGCCGCGCCGCCATGGGCGAGCGGGTCGCCACCGCGGACCTCCGCGATCTGATCCAGGTCCGCCGCGCCGGTGCTTTGCTGCTGCACGACGCGATCCGCCTGGACGGGCCGGTGGATTCGGTGCTGCGCGGACCCGCGACGGCGAAGGGCGCCGTGGCCGTCGCGACAATTGTTTATGTGGCATCCGACGCCGAAGCCCGCCTCGACGAAGTCCGCGCCGCCACGGATATCGCGGCGAGCGCATGGGGTGGCATGCTGGTCGCGCGGGTTTTGGCCGCCGGCAGCGCCGCCGCGCGCCAGACAATCATGGCGGCGCTGGCGGTGTTGAGAAGCGGACGGCCGCTGCCGCGAGTGTGGTTGTGTTAATGCCTCTATTTGTCGTCATCGCCCGGCTCGACCGGGCCACCGGGCGCGGCACGGCGCGCCTTGTCCGGCACGTCAGCCCACCTCGGCGTATCGCCGGACACGCGAAAAAGGAAAACCACGCATGAACCTGACGCCTCGGGAAAAGGACAAGCTGCTCATTTCCATGGCCGCCATGGTCGCCCGCCGCCGCCTGGAACGCGGTGTGAAGCTGAATTACCCGGAGGCCGTGGCCCTGGTCACGGATTTCGTCATCGAGGGCGCCCGCGACGGCCGCTCCGTCGCCGATCTGATGGAGGCCGGCGCGACCGTCCTCACCCGCGATCAGGTGATGGAGGGCATTTCGGAAATGATCCACGACGTGCAGGTGGAGGCGACATTCCCCGACGGCACCAAGCTCGTCACCGTTCACGAACCCATCCGTTGAAGGTCAGCGCATGATCCCCGGCGAACTTCTCCCCGAACCCGGGGATATCGAACTGAACGCGGGTCTGGCCCGCACCGTTCTCACCGTCGCCAACACCGGCGACCGGCCGATCCAGGTCGGCAGTCATTATCACTTCGCGGAAACCAACCGCGCGTTGTCCTTCGATCGCGCCGCCGCACGCGGCCAGCGCCTCGACATCGCGGCCGGCACCGCCGTGCGTTTCGAACCGGGACAGACGCGCGAGGTGACCCTGATCCCCTATCTCGGCACGCGGACCGTTCATGGGTTCCGTGGCGATGTGAACGGAGCGCTCTGACATGGCACGTATTTCCCGACAGGCTTATGCCGATATGTTCGGGCCGACCACCGGCGATCGCGTGCGCCTCGCCGACACGGATCTGATTGTCGAGGTCGAGCGCGATCTGACCACTTACGGCGACGAGGTGAAATTCGGTGGCGGCAAGGTCATTCGGGATGGCATGGGCCAGTCGCAGTTTTCTCAGGCCGAGGGCGCGGTGGATACCGTTATCACGAATGTCCTTATTATCGATCATTGGGGGATCGTGAAGGCGGATGTCGCGATTTTAAACGGTCGCATCGCGAAGGTTGGGAAGGCGGGCAATCCCGATGTGCAGCCGGGTGTGAATATCATCATAGGTCCGGGCACGGAGATTATCGCCGGCGAGGGGAAGATTTTGACGGCGGGGGGGATCGACAGCCACATTCATTTCATCTGTCCGCAGCAGGTGGAAGAGGCGATTTCCTCGGGGGTGACGACCTTGGTGGGGGGGGGCACCGGCCCGGCGACCGGGACGTCGGCGACGACCTGCACGCCGGGCCCTTGGCATCTCGCCCGCATGATCCAGGCGGCAGAGGGTTTACCTGTCAATTTGTCGTTCGCGGGGAAGGGCAACGCGTCGCGGCCTCAGGCGTTGGAAGAAATGATTCGCGCGGGGGCGTCGTGTTTGAAATTGCACGAGGACTGGGGGACGACGCCCGCGGCGATCGACAATTGCCTGTCGGTGGCGGACCGCTTCGACGTGCAGGTGATGATTCATACGGATACCCTGAATGAATCGGGGTTCGTGGAGGACACGATCGCGGCGTTCAAGGGTCGCACAATTCACGCGTTTCATACGGAGGGAGCGGGTGGCGGCCATGCGCCGGACATCATTAAGGTCGCGGGTCTCGCGAATGTCCTGCCGAGCAGTACCAATCCGACGCGGCCTTATACGATCAACACGCTGGACGAACATCTCGATATGTTGATGGTTTGCCATCATCTGGACAGCACCATTCCCGAGGATGTGGCCTTCGCGGAAAGCCGGATTCGCAAGGAAACGATCGCCGCCGAGGACATTTTGCACGATCTGGGCGCGCTTTCGATGATGTCGTCGGACAGTCAGGCGATGGGGCGTGTGGGCGAGGTGATCATCCGGACCTGGCAGACCGCGCATAAGATGAAGCAGCAGCGGGGAAGTCTGGCGGGCGACGGGCCGCGCAACGACAATGCGCGGGTGAAACGTTATATCTCCAAGTATACGATCAACCCGGCGATCGCGCAGGGTTTCGCCGGCGAGATCGGATCGATCGAGGAGGGAAAGCTCGCCGATCTGGTGTTGTGGTCGCCGACGTTTTTCGGGGTGAAGCCGGATCTGGTGATCAAGGGCGGCATGATCGCCTGCGCGCCGATGGGCGATCCCAATGCGTCCATTCCGACGCCGCAACCCATGCATTACCGTCCCATGTTCGGGGCGTATGGCGGGGCGCTGGCGGAGACGTGTCTGACCTTTGTGTCCGGGGCGGCTCTGGACGCGGGGCTTGGCAAGGCGTTGCGTTTGAACCGGCGTTTGGTCGCGGTGGGGAACACCAGGGGTGGAATCGGCAAGGCCTCGATGGTTCACAACAACGCGATGCCGGTGTTGGAGGTCGACCCAGAGACCTATGAAGTGCGTGCCGACGGTGTGCTGCTGACCTGCGAACCGGCCACGGTGCTGCCGATGGCGCAACGGTATTTTCTTTACTGATGCGCGCGTCGTCGGTACTGCCCGCGGGCACCTGGTCCGGTCATGTGGACGAGGTTTTCATCGACTTCGACCGGCGTCACCGGCGCCGGATCGTTCTAACGACGGAAGCAGGGGCGGAGGTTTTGATCGACCTGGCGCAGGCGGCGCGTCTGCGCGACGGGGATGGCCTGGCGCTGGATGGTGGCGGGGTGGTGCGGGTGCGGGCGCGGCCGGAGAAGTTGCTGGAAATTCACGCGCACGACGAGGGCGATCTTGTGCGCATTGCCTGGCATCTGGGTAATCGCCATCTTCCCGTGCAATTGTTGGGCGACCGTATTCGTATCCGCGCCGATCACGTCATCGCCGAAATGATCGAGGGGCTTGGCGGGCATGTCGACGAGATCGACGCGGCCTTCGATCCGGAGGCGGGGGCTTACGCGGCGGGGGCCGGGCATCGGCATCACGGGCACGACCACGATCACGATCATGATTGAGGGGCCGATGCGGGTCCGGCTGGGCGTTGAGAGCGCGCGGACCGGTTGACCGCGCTGGTTCTGGCATGGTCCGGCTGGTTTGGGCCGTCGCGAGCGGTGCGAAGCCGCGCGAACGGCGGCCTGTGGTTGTGCCGGGTCCGGTGGTTTGGTCGCGTTCCGCGGCGGCCGTGCAACCGTGGAACGATCGGGGGTACGATATTCTCCTCGTCATGGGCTGGCGCGATCGGGACTCCGGACGTGCCGGAAAGGTGGAGCCGTGCCGCTCCCGGTCCCCCGATCGAGTTGGGGGACGACGAAGAGAGGCTGTGCCAGACAGGGACTGGATCGCATGGCGGATAAATTGGCACGTGGCCTGGTTCGCGGGGAGGTTTGATGCTGTCCCAGAACAATCCGGCGGCGACGATGCGTCTGTTGGCGTGGCTGTCGCCTGCCTTTCCCACGGGCGGATTCGCGTATTCTCATGGGCTTGAGTGGGCGGTGGAAGCCCAGGAGGTCACGGACGGAGAAACGCTGCGGGCGTGGCTGGCGGATGTGATTGGTCATGGGTCCGGCCGGAGCGATACGATTTTGCTTCGGCAGGCCCATCGGGCGGCGGGCGATGCGGACGCGCTTCGCGATCTCGCCGCGTTGGCGCTGGCCACGGCGCCGGCGCGGGAGCGGCGGGACGAGGCGTTGGCGCAGGGGCGTGCTTTTATGAAAGCGGCCGCCGGTTGGGGCACGCCGGCGTGGCCGGAGGATACGCCTTATGCTGTCGCGGTGGGCGCCATGGCGGGGTTGCATGCGATCCCCGAGGACGCCGCGGCCAGCGCGTATTTGCAGACATTCGCGGCCAATCTGATTTCGGCGGCGGTCCGGCTCGTGCCACTGGGCCAGACCGCCGGGCTTGTCGCGCTGGCGGCATTGGAGCCGGTTATTCTCGATGTCGCCGCCGCGACGAAACACGCCACGCTCGACGATCTCGGCGGTTGCGCTTTTCGTTCCGATATCGCCGCCATGCGTCACGAAACCCAATACACGAGGTTGTTCCGCTCATGACCATTTCTCCCAACGGCCCGTTGCGGGTCGGCGTCGGCGGGCCGGTTGGCACCGGCAAGACGGCGTTGATGGACGCGTTGTGCAAGAAGTTCCGCGATGTTTACGACATCGCCGCCATCACCAACGACATTTACACCAAGGAAGACGCGGAATTTCTGACGCGGGCGGGTTCGCTCTCGCCAGATCGCATTTTGGGCATTGAGACCGGGGGGTGTCCGCACACCGCGATCCGGGAGGACGCGAGCATCAACCTCGCCGGTGTCGAAACGATGCGGCAAAGATTTCCCGCTTTGGATTTGATTTTGATCGAGAGCGGCGGCGACAATTTGGCGGCGACCTTCAGTCCAGAGCTGGCGGATCTGACGATTTACGTGATCGACGTGTCGGCGGGCGACAAGATTCCGCGGAAGGGCGGGCCGGGGATCACGCGCAGCGACATGTTGGTCATTAACAAGATCGATCTGGCGCCGTTCGTGGGCGCCAGCCTCGAGGTGATGGATCGCGACGCGAAGAAGATGCGGGGCGAACGTCCGTTCGTTTTCGCCAATATTCGCGCGGGGAAGGGGGTGGACGACATCGCCGCTTTCATCGTGAAACAGGGCGGGCTGGGCTGAGCGATTGACCATCCTTCCCAGTCCGCAGCAGCTTCGTTACCTCGTCGCATTGGCGGAAACCCGGCATTTTGGGCGGGCGGCGCATGCCTGCTCGGTCACGCAGTCGACCTTGTCGGCCGGGATTCTGACGCTGGAGCGGCAGTTGGACGCGCAGATTCTCGACCGCGACGCGGGGCGGCATGTGGTGTTCACGCCGCTGGGGCTCGATCTAATCGAGCGCGCGCGGGCGGCCCTGGCGGCGTTGGAAGCGGTGACGGAGACCGCCAACACCGCGCGCGCGCCGATGAGCGGGCCGTTGCGTCTGGGGATCATTCCGACCATTGGGCCGTTTTTGTTGCCGAAGCTGATGCCGGTGCTGCGGGCGGCGTTTCCGAATTTGCGGCTGTTTTTGCGCGAGGACACGACCGCGCGTCTGGTCGATCGTTTGAATGCCAATCGGCTCGACGTTTTGTTGCTGGCGTTGCCTTGCGATTGCGGGGGCGCGGATGCGATGGCGGTGACGCGGGACGAGTTTCTGGTCGCGTTGCCGCAGGGGCACCGGCTGGCGAACCAGACCGCGATTCCGGTGGCGGCGCTGGCGTCCGAGCGGTTGTTGTTGTTGGAAGAGGGACATTGTTTGCGCGAACAGGCGTTGGCTGTCTGCGGTTTGCTGGCCGGGGACAAGGGCGAGGCGCAGGACGGGTATGCCGCGACGAGCCTGCATACTTTGGTGCAGATGGTCGCGGGGGGGCTGGGGGTGACGTTGTTGCCTCGGGTTGCGATCGCGGCGGGGGTGACGGCGGGCACCGATCTGGTGGTCCGGCCGCTGGCCGCCGCCGGGGCGTGGCGGACGTTGGGGCTGGCCTGGCGGCCGAACGCGCCGCGGGCGGCGGATTACCGGGCGCTGGCGCCGCATTTGGCGGAGGCGTGCCGGGACGCGGCGGCGTGATATCGTTATCGACATCTGAACTGGGGCGATCCATGCGACTCTCTGTATTCGGCTTCTTGGTTTCGTTGCTCGCCGTGCCCGCCGCCGGCTGGGCGGACGCGGGTACGGAGGTCGATCTGAAATTGTTCGAAAAGTCGGAAGTGGATCTTTCGAAGGGCTGTTCGGTGGCGTTGTGGCAGGCCACCCGCGATCCGGCGGCGGACAAATACGCGTATATTTTCGTCGAGCTTTTGTCGGGGCGGGACCATGCGCGTCAGCCCGCGCGGATCAAGATTGGCAACCAGGCCGTGACGCTGCGGCGTGTCGCGACCGGGGGGAAAAGCGCGGGCTATAACCTGTTCGAATATCAGCTTTATCGCATGACCGGGGAGGCCGGGCATGTGGTTCTGGAGTTGAAGACAGGGGCGGAGGAAGGCGAGGCGGTGGACATCGAGAGTGGAACGATGGTTGTCGCGATGCGTGGTAAGCAGGTGTTCCGGGCCAGTGTCAAAGGCGGGGCGGGGTGTATGACGCCGCCGGCACGGTAGGTTTTCCGCTCAGCTTTCCGCGGCATCGACGGCGGCGACGTCGAGCAGGCGTTCGATGACCTCGGGTTCTTGCGCGCCGGCGATCGCGTGGCGGCCGCCGACGACGAAGCAGGGCACGCCGTTAATGCCCAGCCGGTGGGCGCGGAGGTTATCGGCGTGGACGGCGTCGATTTCGGCGTTACCGGCGAGGAAGGCTTTGACCTCTCGTGCGTCGAGGCCGCAGCCATGGCCGACGGCGACGAGGACGTCGTGGTCGCCGATGTCGTGTCCCTCGGTGAAATGGACGGCGAAGAGGGAGTCCACGACGGCGTCGGCGCGGCCGTATTGGGCGGCGAGGCGGACCATGCGGTGTGCGTCGATCGAGGAGGGGGTGCGGCGGATGCGGTCGAAGGCGAAGGCGATGCCCTCGCGTTTTCCGAGTTCGCCGATTGAGGCGTAGAGGCGTTTGGCGCGTTCCTCGCCGCCGAATTTGCGCACGACGTAGTCTGGGCGGGCCATGCCGCTTCTGGGCATGTCGGGGTTCAGCAGGAAGGGGCGCCAGGTCAGGTCGAACAGCAGGTCGGGGCGGCGTCGGAAGGTGCGCAGCAGCCGTTTCACGCCCAGGTAGCACCAGGGGCAGATGAGGTCGTAGACGACCTCGACGGAGAGGCGCGGTTTGGTGGGGGCGAGGACGTTCACGCCGTTATCCTGCCCCGATGTCGCGGGAATGTCACGTTGTCAGGCCGGGCCAGTGTTTGGCCAGGGGGGAGTCGCGGACGACGTCTTTCACCGCGGCCTGGTCTTCCGGGGACATGGTGGCACGCCAGCGTTCGGCGGCGGCGAGGGAGTTTTGGACGACGGCGTAATAGCCGGCTTTGCCTTCGTGGGTTGTGCTGCGGGTCAGGAATGTTTCGGTTTGTTTGTCCCAGGGGAGGCCGGCGAAGGCGAACAGGTCTTTCGTTTCCCGGGCGGGTTCGGCGCAGAGGGTTTCGTAGATCGTGAGGCGGGCGTTGGGGGTATTGGCGATCGCGGCGGTGGCGGTTTCGTTGAAGGCGCGCCAGGCCCAGGCGTATTTGGCGGCGTCGGTTTGGGCCTGAAAGGCGGGTTCGGAGAGGCCGTGGCGGGCGGCGAAGGCGATCGCGGTGGCCTCGTCGAACGGCATGTCGGTGCCGTCCTCGGCGAGGACGAAGCGGCCGGCGCGGTTGCCGCGCATGACGGATCCGACCTGGCCGCAGGGGTGGCGGAGGATGAGGATGGCGCGTCCCTCTGGAAATGTTTTCGCGAAGGCGCCGATTTCGGTGTCGAGGCGGACGGATTTCAGGGTGAGCCGGGCGTGGTTTGTGTCGCCCAGGTCGGGGATGGGGCAGGGGGGGAGGTGGGCTCGGGCGGCGGCGGCGCTGGCGTAGGCCAGGCTGGCGCGGAGCCAGCGGGCGGGGGTTGCTTGCCAGGATTTGGGGAAGAAGGGGCGTTTGCCGGCGGTTCGGGGGTCGGTTTGGCGGGCCCAGCGGACCAGGTCGGCGGCGATGTCGCGGGTGGGTGGCGCGACCTCGTCCGGTTCGTGGCGGTAGATGGTGCCGGGGTGGCTGTCGAAGATTTTGGCGAGCCAGGTGGTGCCGGAGCGTGGGGCGCCGGCGATGAGGATGGCGTTGGCGGTGGGGGGACCGGCTTGCATTCGGGTGGGGTAGGACATTTGGGGGGGGGCGAGTCATCTGTCGCGTTTGTGTTGGGCTGGTGTGCCGGTTTGTGTTTTGGAGTCGTAGCCCGAGGAGGCCGGCCTGGTGCTGGTGGCTTTTATGATGATGGCGGTGGTGTATCTGTGGTCGCGGGGAGCGTCGGGCAGGGGTCGGCGGGTTTGGTGGCGGATTGCTGAGGTGAGCAGCGGTCTCCTGAGCGGTAAGTGATGCGCCGAAAATAATTTCGTGAAATCAATTGGTTGCGTGTCGAGCGGGTTGGTCTCACCGCCGGATGAGCGAAATGCGGCAATGCTCGCCCGGTTGAGTTATCCTCAGCGAACGACGCTATAGTCGCGAGCGGTTACATCCCGGAGGGCTCCCATTGAACCCCCCTCGTTAACTCACCCAATCCTGTCTCAATGATCCCCGCCCAGGCCGGTTGGCCGCGCGAACCCGCGGCGGCAAGGCCGGACCAGGCGCACCCGGATGTCGGTCGCCAACCTGATCACGGTCCTTCGCGCCGGCCGAGGCGAGCACGCCGTCCCTCAGCCAATCGCCAGATCGGCGAGGTCCGGTTCGCGCAGAAAAGCCGACATCTCCGCCGTGTAGAACGGATTCATCACCGCCGAACGCCCGAATTCCGTCCAGTAATAATTGTGGGCGCGCGGATCGCTCCACGCCTTCCCACGGTTACGCTCGTCCACCAGGTGGTTGTAGCGCCAGTACGCTTCCGGCTTGACCTCCATCGCGCCGCCGCCGCGCAGGACCAGCGCCTCCATGCACTGCAACGCGTAGTGCGCGGTCTTTTCGTGGAACGACGCCACGGGCAGGGCGCCGTTGGTGTTCGGACCATAGATCGACCATAGATTGGGAAAGCCCGGCATCATGCAGCCAAGGTAAGCGCGCGCGCCCTCTTTGGCCCACAGATCCTCCAACGTCTGACCGCCCCGGCCGGCGATGGTCATGGGAAAGAGGTATTCCGTGGCGTGGAAGCCGGTGGCGTAAACAATCACGTCCGCCTCGTGCAGCGTCCCGTCCTTGGCGACGATGCCGCGCGGCTCGATCCGCTCGATCCCGCTGGTGACCAGCGCGACGTTGTCGCGCTTCAGGGCGTCGAGGATGGAATACTCCGTATCGACCACAACCGCGCGGGCCGACCAGACCGGATGCGGCGGAGTCATGGCCGCCACCAACGCCGGGTCGCCCAGTTTGCGTTCCAGGAACCCGATGCAGCCCTCCCGCGCCCGTTTGCTGAGCGGGTTGGGCGCGTGCGGATCGCTGAAGTTCGGATCGATCTCCGCGACATGCGCGATCCGGTCCAATGAGCAGGAGCGGGCGCGCATGAAGTTGGTGTGGAACGGCATGTTGCGGTCCAGCCAGTTGACCTGCGGCGGGAACGGCGAGCGGTAGCCAGGCACGCCGAACAGCCACTGCGGCGTCCGCTGGAACACCGTGACCTTGGCTGCTTCCAACGCGAGCTCGGGGACCATCTGATATCCGGTGCAGCCGGTGCCGATCACCGCGACCCGCTTGCCCGTCATATCGGTGCCAACCGGCCACCGCGCGGTGTGCCACGCGCCACCGGCGAAGGTTTCGGCGCCATCGATGTTCGGAATGTTCGGCCTGCTGAGGAAACCGACGGACGTGATCACGGCGCGCGAGCGGACGGTGCGCGCGCCGTCCGGCCCGTCGATGGCGATCTCCCACTCGCTGGCGGCCTCGTCCCAGGTCAGGGATTTGACCTCGGTGTTGAACTGGATGTGCTGGCGCAGATCGAATGAGTCAGCGACCCAGTCGAAATACTTCACATTCTCTCGCCACTCGCAAAACGGATTGGGATAGGGGAAGTCGACGCCGAACAAATGCGTGTAGGACCGGCTCGGCGTGTCGACCCGGGCGCCGGGGTAGCGGTTTTCCCACCAGGTGCCGCCGACGCCGTCGTTTTTCTCGATGACGGTGAAAGGAAAACCCGCCTCGCGCAGCCGGATCGCGGCATTCAGCCCGCCCATGCCGGCGCCGATGACCGTCACGGTGAAGTCTTTCAGGACCGCCGGATCGGGTTTTTCCCGCCACCGCAACGACCGGACCGAGGTGTCGAGCGCCAGTTCCTCCACGTGGTGGCGCAGGTTCTCGCCCTCCATGGTCTGGCCCAGCATCAGGCTCAGGCTGGCGGCAAGGCGGTCGTGGGGGCCGATGTCGATGTCGCCGGCGCCGCTGTCGCGATAGGACTTCAGGAACGCCGCGCCCTTGCGCCGCAGCAGCGCCACGTCGGCGTCGGTCGCCGGGGCGGCGACGTCGAAGTAGCCGGCGAGAACGGTCTTCGTGCCCGTCGCCGCGACCTCCGGATCGCCGGTGAGTTGCCAGAGCAGGCCGCGCAGGACCATGGGATCGGCATGGGCGATCGCATCGTCGATCACCGCGTCGCTCGCCGCCAGCAGTTCCGGCCGGGAAGATGTTTGCTGTTTGGTCATGGCCGCGGGTCCCTTCGCTTCGTGTCTGTTGCCTGACCTGAAAGGGGTGGGGGCGTGAAGTCAAGTCTGGCTGGGTTTAGGACGCGGATGGGTCATGGGATGGCAAGAAAGCCGGCCAGCCGCGCCGGATCGGCAACGAGACGCGGCTGACACCGCCCGATCGCCAGGCCGCCCCCAAAAGGACAACCCGCGGGCTGCCCCATTCCGCGCTCATGCGATAATATCGCCCCGATCCGCCCGCCACGACCGCGCCGGCAGGACGGGCGCCAACGACAACAGCAGAGGAATCGACACCCAATGAACCCCATCAAAGACGCCATCAAGGCCGGTAAAACCGTCGTCGGAACCGCCGGATCCCCCGCCGTGGACGTGGCCCTCCTGTCCGACGCCGGATTCGACTTCCTGCTGTTCGACACCCAGCACTCGCCCTTCGAACTCAAGCAGATGCAGCCCCCCATCCAGGCGATGCGCGGCAAGGCAACCGCCCCGTTCGTGCGCGTCGCCGTGAATGAGGCCTGGCAGATTTGTTACGCGCTCGATGCCGGCGCGCGCGGCGTGATCGTCCCGATGGTGAACACCCGCGCGGAAGCAGAGGCCGCCGTTCGCGCCTGCCGCTATTTCCCGGCGGGCAACCGCAGCAATGCCGGTGTCCGCGGCGAGTGGGGCGAGTTCAAAACCTACCGCGACTACATGGACGCCGTGAACAACGAGCTTGTCATCCTGCCGATGATCGAAACGAACGAGGCGCTGGAGAATCTCGACGCCATCGCCTCGACGCCCGGTGTCGATGTCCTGCTGGTCGGCCCGTCCGATCTGTCAATCGAACTCGGCGTGCCGCTCGACTACGCTTGCGACACCTATCAGCGCGCGCTCGATAAAATCGCCGCCGCCGCTGCGAAGCACGGCATCGCCGCCGGGATGTATTTCATCCCGCCCGGAATGGAGCCAAACTTCTACGTCCAGAAGGGATTCCGCCTCTTCACCATGCCCTGGGCGCCCTGGGCGCAGGCCGGAATTAAGAACGCCCTGGCCGGAATCACGCGCTAACGGCGATCCAAACGGGCGGTCCGGCGCGCGGCCGGATCGCCCAAATGGCGCGATACCCGCTTTCAAACCACCCCGCCGCCCTTGACCCCCCTCGGCCACCATCGGACACTTCCCTTGGCCGCGATCCATCCGCGGCTGGTCCACGCGCACGGAACAACCGTGGGCTTCGTAGGGTGAAACAAGGGAGGCAGGCCAATGTCCGGGAATGCGGTCGAGAGCAGCGGAAGTTTTCTCAACGGTCTGCGCGTGATCGAGATCGCGGATGAGCTTGGCGAGTATTGCGGCAAGGTCCTCGCCGGCCTTGGCGCCGACGTCATCAAGATTGAACCGCCCGGCGGCGAGAAAACCCGAGGCTACGGCCCGTTCTACATGGACGCTCCGCACCCCAACCGCAGCCTGCATTTCTGGCACTACAACTTCGGCAAGCGCGCCATCGTGCTCGACCTCGATTCGGAGGCGGACCGCAACCACTTCATGCGGCTGGCGGAAAGCGCCGACATCGTGCTCGACACACGCCCGCGAAATTACCTGAACGACCGCGGCATCGGCTACGACGCCCTGCGCGCGCGCAATCCGGCGTTGCTCTACGCCCGCATCAGCCCCTTCGGCGACGATGGTCCCTGGGTCGACTACCAGGCGAGCGACCTCGTGCATCTTGCTCTGGGCGGCGTCATGATGAATTGCGGCTACGATCCGGACCCGTCGGGTTTTTATGAGACCCCGCCGATCGCGCCGCAGGCCTGGCAGTCGTATCAGATCGCCGGCGAGGTCACGGCGGTGCAGATCATCGCGGCCCTGGTTTACCGGCTGAAGACGGGGAAAGGTCAGCACCTGACGACCTCGGTGCACGACGCCGTCGCGAAGAATACCGAGACGGACATGCCGGACTGGATTTATTGCCGCCTGCCGCACTACCGGCAGACGTGCCGCCACTCCCTGCCGTCCGCCAGCCCGACGATGGCGGGCATGGCCGCCGAGTCCGCGTTGCGTCCCGGCCTCTCCCGGACCAAGGACGGGCGCTGGGTGCTCGCCTACCGCACCTATTTGCTCGGCGGTGTGGCGTCGTTTAACGCGACAGTCCGCGTGCTGCGGAAATATGGCGCCGAGGGCGATCTGGGGGACGAGAAATACCAGGACGAAGCCTTCGTGCTGAAGCCCACGACAAATCACCATATCGCGACACATGTGGAACAGCTCGTCGGACGGTATTTGTACGAGCGCGATTTGTGGAAGGACGGCCAGGACGAAGGGCTCCCCTGGTCGCCGGTGCGCCGACCCGAGGAAAATGTCGGCGAGGAGCATTGGGCGCAGCGCGAAACGTTCTTCAACGTCGAATATCCCGAACTGGGCAAGACATTCACCCAGGTTGGCGCGAAATGGGTGGCCCCCGGCCTGCCGTGGCGCACCGGCCCGCGCGCCCCGCTTCTGGGCGAACACACCGCCGAGGTGCTCGCCGATACCAGCCCCCGCTCAGTACCAGCCGCCCCAGCCACCTCCGAGACGCCGCTGCTCAGCAAACACGGAAAACCCTTCGCGCTGAGCGGTGTCCGCATCGTCGACCTGACCTGGATGCTCGCGAGCGCCGGCGCGGGCCGGTTCTTCACCGCGCTCGGCGCCGAGGTCATTAAGGTCGAGCACCTGTCGCGGCTGGACGGGATGCGGATGGGCATGGGCAACGCGCCGCTTGGCGGCCGGGCCGAACGCGACGCCGCCACCGGCCCGCTGTCGGTTCCGGCGACCAAGGACGTGAATCGCAGCGGCTCGTTCATGGAGATCAATGCCGGCAAGCGCGGCCTCAGCCTGAACCTTAAACATCCCGGCGCCAAGGAATTGCTGATCGAGTTGATCCGGGGCGCGGATATGGTGGTCGAGGGCTTCTCGCCCGGCACGATGGACCGGATGGGCCTGGGCTACGACCGGTTGCGCGAGATCAATCCCAAAATCGTCTACGTGCAGCAGTCCGGCATGGGACAGATCGGCACATACGGCCGTCTGCGCAGCTTCGGGCCGACGGCGCAGGCGTTTTCCGGGCTGAGCGACATGTCCGGCCTGCCGGATCCCTTTCCGCCGGCCGGCATCGGCTATTCCTATCTCGATTGGTTCGGCGCCTATCAAATGGCGCTGGCGATGATGGCCGCGCTGTACCGCCAGCGGACGACCGGCCAGGGCTGCTGGATCGACTCGTCGCAGGCGGAGGTCGGAATCTTTCTCACCGGCGCCAGCATCCTGGACCATTCCGCGAACGGCCGGTCCTGGGCGCGGTACGGCAACCGCTCGCCGTACAAGCAGGCGGCGCCGCACGGCGCCTACCGGGCCCGCGGCGAAGACCGCTGGCTCGCCATCGCCGCGTTCAGCGACGAGCAGTGGTGGGCGGTGACGCGGGTGCTTGGCGTGCCGCAATGGGCGGCCGATCCCAGGCTGGCGACACTGGGCCTGCGCGTCGCCAATCAGGACTATCTCGACCGCCTGATGAATGAGGCAACCGCCGCGTGGGACGGGTTTGAACTGATGCACGCGCTGCAGCGCGCCGGTGTCGCCGCCGGGGTCTGTCAGACGTCGGAGGACCGTTACGAGCATGACCCGCAACTGCGGCATCTCGGCTGGATGACGGAGCTCGAGCAATCCGAGATCGGCAGGTGGCCGGTGAAGGAGGTGCCGGTCAAATTCAGCGAGACGCCGCCCTATGTCGGCGGCTTCCTGGACCGGCATGGACCCAGTTACGGCGAAGACAACGATTACGTGCTTCGCACGATACTTGGCCTGGATCGAGACCAGATAGCACGACTGGCGCGGGAAGGTGCTTTCTGACGACGACCGGGGGTGCGAACCAAAGTTGTGGGCTCAAGTCGCGACCGGTGCCGAGACGTTTGTCCGGTTGAGATTGGCCGCCGCGGGTGGTCTGGCGGCGAGTGCGGCCCATCAGGCCTCCCAGTCGACATTCAGGCGGTCGATCCGCAATGCGAGCAGGTGTTCCGCGTGCGCGACGCGCCATCAGACGCCGGGGAGTTTAAGGCGCTTTCGCGCGACACGACGATGCGCGCTTTCGATTTCTCCCGACCCGATCGGAAGCCCTTCGGCGATGGCCGCGCGATAGTTCAATTGGTCCCTGCGGGTGGCGCGCTAACGATGGCAGACGCGGACCGGGGCCTGGTCGTCGCGCACATCGTCAGCGTCGAGGTGGGGAGCCCAGGGCCCTGAGGACCTCGCCGGCGCCGCCCTGTCGTTAGCGTGGTGACATGGCTACATGGCTGTACATCGCGCATTTCGAACCTCTGGTTCGACGGTTGGCCAGAACCGCCGACGGGTCGGTGGCGGCTTGAACCGCGGACGGACAAAGCGGTGGGAATCCGATTCGAGTCAGACTTTTACGCTTCTTCTTGAACCATCATTGCTTCATGCGCGGCCGGTGTCCAAGGCGCGAAGGCAAAAATCCGCCTGAACTCATGACGAGAGAAAGGCATCCGCATTGGCTCACGGCGCTCGGACGCGGACCTTGCCGGCCCGGCGGGGTATGAACCATGGAGGCTGACAGCCTCCGCCGTCTCACGAAACGAACGGATCGCCATCCGGCTTCGGCGGCCGATGGCTTCCGCACGCTCGTGTTACCCAAAACAGGCAGATTTCGAACAATGCCTTTTTTGAAGACGGAACTTTGGCTTAACGCATGTTCGTTGTTGTTTCGCTTGACTTCCGGGTTGTCGTGCTCGGGGTGCCGGGCGTCACGACAGTATCGGTCGTCGTGGTTGTCTTGTCCGAACGCACCGCCGCTGGACGGGCCGGCGCGTGCCGGGCGTGCATCGCACGGTGTTTGTGACGGCGATGCACGCGCGCCGGGCGCTGCTGTACTTCCTCCCGCGTGACGACGGTCGAGGACACCGCCGGGGGAGGCGTCGTCGTGGTTTGCTCGTTGGTCGTGGTACGGCTGGTGGATGTCGGCGCGCAACCGGCCATGACGGCTGTCCCGGCGATCAGTACAGCGCCAAACGCCATGCGCAAACGCGATATTGTTTCGTTCATTGACTTGATTCCGCGAATGAATGTGATCGGCACGACGAAGGTCCGCGCGCCGCCTCGATACGGCCGCTTAACGGACCGTTGTCGTTTCCGTCGATTTCTTCGTCGCCGTCGTCTCCCCGGCCGGCCCAACCGTCGTCCCGCTTACGGTCGTCTTGCTCGTATCGACCGTGACGCCGCTGCCGTCCGTCGAGCGCCGTGTGCTGGTGTCGACCGTCGTGGTCGCCGCCGGCGTACTGGGCGTGGCCGTTGTCGATGTCGTCGATGTCGTGCTCGACGACGACGATTGCGCGAGTGCCGCGCCCGTCATCGCCACGATGGCCGCGGCGGCCATGAAGCCGAATTTTATCATGTCTGTGTCTCCCAAAAACCGAACGGAGCGAGGATCGCACCCTGTCTGGATTGTAATGTGGGTGGTCGCGGCGAACCGCGTCAGCCTCGGAAACTACCCAGCCGCCCCCACCGCGGCCGTGCCGTGCGCGACGATGCTCACCGGATTGGCTTCGGCCAGGACGATCCGGGCCTGGGCCAGTTCCTCGTCCGAACCATGCGCCAGCACCAGGAACTCGTCGGCCTTCAGGGCGGTTTCATATTGAATGACGCTGTCTTTCGGCACGCCCAGGCTGACCAGCGCGGCGCCAAGGGCGCTGAGGCCGCCCATGACGAGCGCGCCTTCGACCGCCGAGGCGACCGCCGTGGCGAGATAGCCAAGTACCATCACCTGACCCATGACCGGCACCATCAAAAACACGCCGCCGAAAAACAATCCCCAGAGTCCGCCCCAGAACGCGCCGCGGGTGCCCCAGAACCGGATGCGGTCCCCGGTGTTGTAGAAACCCACCACCGTCTCTTCCGTGTGATATCCCTGTCCGACAATGCTGAGTTTCGTCATGTCGAAGCGACTGTCGGCGAGGCGTTTGACCGCTCGTTCCGCCTGTGTGTGATTGGCGAAGATGGCCGCGAGCGTGCTGTTGGGCATGGTGGTTCCTTTGCGATCTGGCGGGGGGGGGCTGACGGCCGGTCCCGCCGTCGAACCTCGCCGCGCCTCGGCGCTGGCGACAGCGCCGGAATCTACCCACTCGCTGGCTCCATCGCCCTGAGTAGATTCCGACGCTGCTACCAGGAAATGGCATCCCGTATGCCGCACGGGCAAACCCGGAAACGACGCGAGCCGCCGTTTCCCCTGGGGTCGACGCCATGCGATGGAGAAACGACCGTGACACCGATTGACCGCCTGGCCTTCATTGGAAACGCGCTGCCACGGCGCTGTGGAATCGCCACATTCACCACCGACCTGCGTCAGGCGGTCGCGGACGCGAGACCGGCCATGCGAACCCGCATCGCGGCGATGAACAATTCCGGTTATACCTACGATTATCCGGAGTCCGTCGGGTTCGAAATCGACGATGCGAAATTGGAGGATTACACGCGCGCCGCGCGGTCGCTGAACGCGAGCGATTTCGAAGCCGTGTCCCTGCAGCACGAATTCGGTATTTTCGGCGGCCCCGCCGGCGGCCATATCGTGGCCTTGCTCAAGCGGCTGGAAATGCCGGTCGTCACAACGCTTCATACGATCCTGGCGGACCCGACCCCGGATCAGCGCGCCGTGTTCGGCGACATCGTCAAACTTTCGTCGAAACTGGTCGTCATGGCCAATAAAGGCCGCGAAATACTACGAAGCGTCTACCGGGTACCCGCCGAAAAAATCGCGATCGTGCCGCACGGTATCCCTGACTTTCCCTTCGTGCCGCCAACCGCGGCGAAAGCCGAACTGGGATTCGTCGGCAAGGACGTCATCCTGACCTTTGGCCTGTTATCGCCGAACAAAGGTATCGAAGTCATGCTGGGCGCGATGCCGGAGATTCTGAAATCGCGCCCCAACGCGGTTTATGTCGTTTTGGGAGCGACACATCCGAACCTCGCGGCGTACCACGGCGAAACCTACCGCGACAGCCTGGTCGCGCGGGCCGCCGAACTCGGCGTGTCCGAACACGTCGTCTTCCACGACCAGTTCGTCGACCGGCCCACGTTGTTGCGATACATTTCCATGTGCGACGTTTACGTCACGCCTTACCTCAACGAAGCGCAAATGACCTCGGGAACCCTCGCGTACAGTTACGGGTGTAAAACAGCGTGCAAACCTTTCCAGATTCCGGGGGTAAACAGCGTCCAATAGTTTCCACCCCGGTCCGTGCGATCCTCCGGCGTTTATGCTGGAGAGTCTGGGGTGTTGTACATGGATACGATTGCCGAAATCCGCCGCCGTCA